>WRGX01000123.1 GCA_009786975.1 Defluviitaleaceae bacterium | reverse complement strand
AAAGCCTGACAATTCAGAGGCGTTTATTACGCAGGGACGGGGCTACCGTTTGTCGTATAGGGACGCTTGCAAGAGACGGCGTTAGAAGGTGTTGCCTCGCAACTCATACATAGGACAACCGAACGTTGTTTCGCTGTCAAGCGTTTTTTTCACAGGCATCAAATCAACTCAAACAAATGCCCATACCTCTCATCCAAAATAAATTTCACGCGCTGCTCCTTCTTAATATAAAACCCGCACGCGCCGGACATCGAGTGTGCGTCGAGCGGATATTCCCCGATTTTTTGGCCGTTTTCGTAAATTGCATAACGCAAAACATCGCATGTAAGCGGCGAAAAATCGCTTGCGACAACACGAAGTGTAACTTTTTGAAACGCCCCAAGCGCAAGCGGCGCGTAAGCCGCCGAAGCACTAAGCGAAATTTTTCTAAACACCCAATCAGTCACATAAACAGCCCTGCTAACGCTGATTCCCCTGTCGTCGTTGAAAAATCCGGGGGCGCAGATAAACTTCATTTTGTCCGCCGCAAGCGGCACGCTGAAACTGCTTGCCAAATCGCGCGTGATAACTTCGCGGGATTGCTCGTCGCTCAAAAAATATTCCACATCGGGGACTTCTTCTTTGTCCCACGGAAAAATAAACATCAGCTTAACAGCGCGATTTTTTGGCCAATCCCATTGCAAAATCGCGTTGTTTTTGTTGTCAACGCTCCATTCAAAACGCCCAAGTTCCGCGTCGGGAATTTCTGCGATTAAAAAATTATTCTTCATCAAAATCCCCCACGGAATCCCCCACGGAATCCCCCACCAAATAATACATTTCCGACGCATCAAACGCGCCCGCGTGATACAAAACGGCGACGCAAGCGGCATTTTCGTCGGTAAAAAGATTCAAACGGCCAAGCCCTCGCGCCTCGCAGATTTTTTTCACTTCAAGCCCGGTCGCGGCTTCCGGCACGTACAGGTTTGTTTCGGTGTAAAGCTGCGCGCTGCCTGTTTTCAGGCGGACGCTCATGTGGCGGCAAGAGGCGGCCCAGTCGGCAACCGTTGTTGCGGGAATTTCGCCCATCTCGCGCAAAACATCTTCAACCGGAAGCGCGAATTGCGGCGCAGTCAAAACGTTTTTTTCAACGAAGGCGTCGAGCCGCTTTTTAAAATCCAAAAATTCTCCGCTCCGCAAAGCATCCGACATTTCGCCGGATAGCTTTTCGATTTCGGGCTTATTTTCGGCAACGTAAGCCGCAAATTTTTTTCGAAAATAATCCGCCGCGCCTTGGTGAAAAATCGTTTCAATGTGTGAAAATTTTTCGTTGTAAGCCGCGACGGCTTTATTAATTTCTTCTTCGGAACGTAATAATTTTTTGTGAAATTTTGCGATTAATCGCACGCGTTTTTCGAAAATTTTTATTTTTTCGTCGATAAATTGCAACTCCATTTTTTTCTTTAAAAATTCCGACGCCAGCGCGTACGGGAATAAATTTTGCGATTTCATCGGCGAAAGACGGCGCGAGGGGGACTCGGTTTTCATGTCGGGGCGGGCATTCAGCCAGCTTTCGTGCCTGTCGCAGGTTTTTTTAAGCTCGGCAAGGGCGGCTTCGGCGGCCTCGCTTGCGGATTTGTAAAAAATGCCACTTTCGCTTGTCGCACGAAGAAGGCTGTGGAAATTTATTGTCGGGAAAATTTCCTCGCCGTCGTATTCGGTTTCGTCGTGTTCCGAAGCGATGCGCTCGAGCCGCTCGCCAAACAAGCGCGAAACCCATTGACCTCGCGTAAGCGGGTCGGCATAATTCGCGTCGGGAATCGCGACGCCGTATAAGTAATCCATGCTTTTTGCGGGTCGTTTCGCAGGAAAATTCGGCGCAGGCAAATCCTCCGGTTCATCCGAAAAATCCCGCCGGTACATTAAAATTTCTGCCGAAATAAGCGCGCCAATTGCCTCAAGCGGCACAGATAAAATAACGCTTCCCGCCGTCAAAAATTTCCCGTTGCGGGAGTGGCAGTTTTCCAAAAAAACGCGCTCGTTATAGCGCGAAGCGTCGGCGGCTCCGGCGCGAAGATTCGAGGAATAATTTTTGAAAAGGGTTAAAAGCGCGGCGGTTTGCGCGGCGGTTTCCTCGGGCAGAAAAGCATTTTTACTTGAAAGGTTCGACAGCAGATAAACCTGCACGTTGTCGCCCTGAATTTCATCCAGCATGTAAAAAACATCACGCCTGAAATCTGCATTTTCGAGCAAATTCGCGTCATCCGTCAGGCAGTAAACATCCGTCAAAACACCCGCCGGGTAGAGTGCCGCAAAATATTTTTCCGCCGCAACAATCAGCTTCGGCAACGCAAGGGCGGTTTCGTCCACGTAAATAAAAAAATTCGCGCGCAGAACATCCGCCCGAATTCCCGTTTGCAAAAAATCGCGCCACACGCGCTCAATTTCCCTTTTAAGCATCACGTCGGAAAAATCTTGAGGAACTTCGATATGTCCCGCATCTTTAACGCCGAAAAAATCCAGCGATTCCTTTAGCACCGGGTGAAATTTTTGACATTTCCCCAATGAAAAGAAAATTACGGGAGCGTTCCTGTTCATGCAAGCTCTTTTTTCTGGCGCGCGAAAACCTCAAGCATTGTGCGATAAAAAACGCGCTTTAAAACGCCGTCGCGCTCGGTATGGTAGGATTTTTCAAGCTGTTCGGACTTTTCTTTATAGCTGTCAACAAACCCGTCGATAATTTTTGCGATTTTCGCAAACTCCTCGTCGGACAGTTGATTTTCCTGCTCCTGCGCGTTTTTTTGCAAATGCGCAGCAACGTCTTCGTCGAGGTTTATATATGCCGAAAAAACGTCGAAATCGACGAAGGGATCGGTTATATTTTGCACGGTAAATAAAATTTGCGATTTCCCGTCAAGCATGTAGCGAAACGTTTTGCGATTTTTCGTAATCACGCTCATGTAAAGCATTTGCGCGTAATGGCTGTATTTCACCTCGTTTAGGTCAACTTTTTCAAGCTCGGCACGGAGGTCGGCGGCGTGCTGGCGAAGCTCGACTTCATGCGCTACATGCTCGCACAGCGCGGGCATGTAGATAAATACGCCCTTTGCATATTCGAGGTCGGGCGTGCCGTCGTCTAAAATTTCTGTATCGTAAAGCGGCGCGGAATATTTTTCGCGCGCAGAGTTCGTTAAAAAGCCGCGCAATTCGTTGATTGCGGCGCGTGCTTGCGTGGCATTAAAGGTTTTGTCCTTGATGGCGTTTTCGATATGCGAAAATTTCTCACTCATATTTACTTTGTCGCCGTAGTGTACGTAAAAGCAATTTTGCCGCTCGTCCATGCGGATGATTTTGAATTTTAACGCGAAGTCGAAAAGGTCTCGGAGTTGGTTGTTTTTGGCGCGTTCGCGGGAGTTTTCGTAGTCGTTTGTCCAAAGTTTGTCGTAATTCGGCGACGGCAGATGCTTCCAATTTCGCGCGGTACATTCGTAAAGGTGAAGCCCCGCGATTTTATTTGTCGAGGTTTCGTAAACCGCCTCGTATTCGTTAAGTTCCGTGTAGCAATACAAAGGCACCGCGATTTTTAAATTCAACATGTAGAGCCGATTGTTCATTTTGCTGAATTTCAGATTTGAGATTTTGCCGGATGTGTTTAAACGGCGAACGATTCCGCGGATTTGCGGCGCGTTGTAGGGAACGGAAAGGTACGCGTACGGCGGAAAAACAATGTGCAGACCGTTTGGCACATGATTTATGGGGAACATAACCCTCGCGCCTTCGTGCAGGTCGTTTATTTTATCGGTTACGTATTCCTCCAAATTTTCGTCCCGCGCCGTTGCCATCATCGTCAAATAATAGTCCAGTGATTTGTGAATCACGCTTTGGAATTGACGAGTCACAAATTCGTTCAAATTTTCAACGATTTGCGCGCCGGGGGCGTCCTTCCAGCCCTCGAGCATATCCGCAAGAAGCCGCATCAAGGACTGCTTGTAATCCAGCGATTTCGCGGTTTCTTCGTCGCGTTCGAAGATTTCGCAAAATTCCTTTGCATTGGTTAAATCCTTTGCGAAATGCTCGTCTTGCAGGAAATTTTGCGGGTTCTTGAATTTGTCGAAAAGCTCTTTGAATGCATGAAGGATTTCACACAATGTGTCCAAGGTATCGTCGGAAAATTCGCGGAGCGAAACAAGCGTCGTTTCGTATATGCGGTCGATTGCGTCGTACATCAGGTTTTTTTCACAGGCACGCAAATATTTTTCCGCCGTTTCAACGACGTCTTCCGCGAGACGTTTTTTTCCAAAACCGAACAGCGATTTGCGAAGTAATTTCGACATCACCGCTTGACGGCGGACGTCCAAAGCGGAAATATTATCGCGATGCTCGCGTTTTTGCAGGATATCGCGCTTGCGGATTGTGTCGATTGTGCGGGTGAACGAGCCTTCGTGCAGGTCGGACAGTAGGCGAAGCGTGTAAAACGGACCGCGTTCGAGGCTTGTAAAATCTTGTCGGAACGCGTTGTTTTTGTCCGCCAAAATTTCGGCAAAGGCAGCAATTGCGGCGTCGGCGGCGGTGTCGAAGTGGTCTTTTAGGCGATTTAGTTCGTTTTTAATCGCGTCCTCGATGATTTCCGGGCGTTGTTGTAAGACAACGTGGTCGTAGCGGCGGAAATTGCGTCGTTTTGGCTTGTCCGTTGTTAAAACGCGCTCGAGGGTTGTCAGGTCGATTTTGAAATTTTCCAGAGCGACCTGCGAATCTTCGATTGTCGGATTTTTTTCGTCAAGCGGCTCAAGTTCACTGAACATCTTTGCCGTGAGGTAATTTAAAAGTTGCTCGACGGGGAGCGATGCGCTTGACGCGCCGATTGTGTTATAAATATAATTCACCGGGTGTTTTTGGCTGTGTGTCATTAAAAACGCGGCTTTGTTGTTCTCGATGTTTGAAAGATATGAGCTTATTGTGTAGCTTTGACCGTCGGTCACTTCCTCGGAGGCGATGAAATTTATAATGGTTTCCGCCGCGACATTCATGCAATAATTTTTTGCGGCGGGCATGAGTTTTCCGTGTTCGTCCCGCGCGCTTACGAGGTGGCAGAGGTCGTAGGGCGGCTCGTTTGTGCGGATTTCGAGGTCGGCAAAGGTTTGCTCGAAAATATCGCCGTTGCGCTCGATGTTCATTAAATAATCCAGTTCCTTGAGGGCCGCGAAGCCGTTTGCCTTGATATTCAGCGCGGCAGAGCCGTCAATCATGCTGTCGGAAAGGGTGACATCGGGCAGAAAAACCATGCCGATGTTTTCCGTTTCAAAGCCTTTTTGTTCGGCGATTTTGCGAATGATATACGGTACGTCGATGAAAATTCCGCTGCCGGTTCCGCCCGCGCAGCCCGTTAAAATGAAGACGTACAAGAGGTCGTTGGATTTGCGGTTTACCGTGAGGCGGTTGATTTTTTCCGTCAAAAGCGAGACGACACGGTTGCTGTTAATCGTCAAAAGGAGGCGACCCGCTTGGCGGATGCCGCCCGCGCCGTGCTTGACTTGTTGCAGGCGCAAATTATTTGAAATCCAGCTTTGCGTGGAATTTTTGAAAACGGTTTCGCGGTTTTTGTAAATCGAGGTGAGATTCGAATTGTCCAAAAGCAGGAACTCGTCTTCGCTGAAGCTCATATCGGCATAGCTCAAATTCAGCATATTGTCGTCGGAATCCAGCGCGAGATATTCGATTTGCGAGGGCTTGTCGAGCCGCCGCCCGTTTGCAGAAACCCCGAGCTTAAAGTGCCGATTCACCGATTTTTTTACACGAATAAGAGCCTCCGCGCCCGAGCCGCCGAGGCCTATAATTAAAATTGGTTTGTCAATCGCGTCGGTCCGCGTGCCTTGAGTGGATATTCCACCGCCGTATTCACTGTCCAGCGCGGTAAATTCAGCCTTTGTGTCTGCCGTAAGTTTCATATTTTTCGTCCTTCGCTTAACGCTCGCTCAAGGCAGCGATTGAATTTCGTCGCCCGCGTTCCTTTTCTCTTAACCGTCTTCACCTACACGATATGTTATTTCGATACGGGGCGTTTCGCCCGGGAGGGAGAAAATCAGCTGCTGATTGTCGTCCCACATGATTTTTTTCTTGAAAATCGCGTTGCCGTCGCCGTCGGTAACGTGGCATTCGGCTTTTTTATTTACATAGATTACGGGACGATTTCCGACCATTCCGGGCGTTAAATGTATGTCCCAAACGGGAATGCCGGAAAGCGAAAATTTGTCGGCCTTTGCGCCGCCCAGGCTGTTTGTCAAAAATTCCATCAGGGACATTTGGCCCGCAAATGTGCTTAAATCCGGGGCTTCAAGCGCGGAGTAATTGCCGTCGGCAAGAAGCGCGCGAATTTCGAGATGACCTGTGTACAAGCGGTTTTTCGTGCGCCGAATCGAAACCGCGCGCAGAATAAGCGCGGCAAGCACAAGCATCAGGGCGACGCCGATTAGCACGAAAATCAAGAAGGATGGGGTTTGGATTTCGCGGGGAGGGATTTCGTAGGGGATATCGTCGGGGTCGGCGTCGGGGGTGGGCGCGGGCGTTACATCCGGCGGGTCGTTTTGCTCGTCATCGTTGGTTTGTCCGGCTTGCTCCTGCTCCCTCGCTTGCGCCTCTGCGATTACCTCCGGGGCAAAAAGCACAGCGGAACCAACCGTTGTTTGGTCAAAGCCCTCGTGGGTCACGCCGACGCTTATATAAACATTTCGCGGCGGGTCAAGCATAAATTCCAGCGCGAACGCCGAACCCGTGCTGACCATTTCGACGGATTCCGCCAAATTCAGGTCCTCGTCGAAGATAAACATTGTTGCGACTGACTCGTTGAAGAGCGTTTGTATTTGAGACGAGGGAAGAGCCGAAATAAAGCCCGCCTGCACCATCACGGGCAGTTCGGGGTTGAAAAACATGCCAGGTTCTTCTGCGTCGGGCTGTGTGACCGAAAGCGAAACCGTTACATTATAATTGTAGATTAAATTCACCGTGATTCGGTCTTCCGCCACGCCGCGCACGCTTAAAAGCCACTCGCCAACCATCGGCTCGAGGATTTTTATCATGGAGTAACGATTCGCGTATGTCAAGGTGTAGGTTTCGTTGTCGAATTCAATTTCGCGACCGGAGGGGTCGAAAAGGCGCACGCTTGGAATCGGGCGGGTTGAAAGCATGATTATATTTGCCTCGGACACGAACGCGCTTGGAATCGGAATGTGTACGTCTTCGTAGGTTTCGCCGTCGGCGATTATCATCGCGACTTCCGTTATTGACGAACGAATATGGCTTGCGAAAATTTCATTAAAAATTTGTGGCAAATATGCGGCATCGTCGGCGATAAAGCTCTGCGCGCCGGAGCGCGTCGCCATTTCCCGCAAAAATTCCTCATTAAGCGAACCGTCGTGGTTCAGGCCGATTGTATAAATCGCGGCGAAATCCTCGACCGCCTCCAACGCCCACCACGCATCGGCGTAGGACGCCTCGATTGTGCGCCCTCCCGCCCAGCCCGCGGGCAAGTCAATTCTGCCGTCGGTGAACAGCAAAATCATCGGACTGTTTGTTTCAACGGGGTCATCCAAAAGCATTTGTGCGGCGGCGCGCATCGCGAGACCGATATCCGTCCAGCCCTGATATACAAAGCCAGAAACGGTTTGCCGAACGTTGGCCCTTGTCGAAATTTCGTTAATCGGCGTAAGGGGCATGACGGTATGTAGCCCGCCGGAGAACTGGATTACCGCAATACGCGAATTTCGCGTTTCCATCATGTCCATAAAAAGACTGGCGGCCTCGAGGGTTATGCGTTCCGGGTCGGCAGAGCGCATCGAGCCGGATGTGTCGATAACCAAAATAGCGTCGATTCCGTCAATGGGAGCCGCTGCGACCGATGAAATCATTGGTGGAAAAATTAAAAAGAGAGAACAAAATAAAAAGCAGATAAACCCGAGCTTAATAAAACGATTGACGGACATTCGACACCGTTCCTTTCGAATCCATTTATAGCCTCCATTTATAGCCTTTAGAAATAAATTCTTCCTATTGTAATATGATTGAAAAATTTTGTCTAGGGCGTTAAAATAAATCGGAGAATTTTGGAGAATTAAAATCGTTGATGTTAGTGACACTAACCTCAAT
>WRGX01000122.1 GCA_009786975.1 Defluviitaleaceae bacterium | reverse complement strand
CGCCGCGACCTAGCGGGTCGCAAGAAGGAAGCGGCGGAAACAGGCGGAAATTTGACCAAAAAGCGTGCCATTTGCGTAGTGGCAACACGCCCTAGTATTCTAATACACTAATTTTTCCGAAAGCCATGCCACAAGACCTGAAATCGGCACGCGTTGCTGCTCCATCGAGTCGCGGTGGCGGATTGTTACGGATGCGTCGGTTTCGGAATCGAAGTCGTAGGTTATGCAAAACGGCGTGCCGACTTCGTCTTGGCGGCGATAGCGTTTGCCGATGGACCCGGTGTCGTCGAAATCGCAGGCGAAATGCTTGCTTAGGTCGCTGTAAATTTTTTCGGCGGGCTCGGCTAGTTTTTTCGAAAGCGGTAAAACGGCGGCTTTTATTGGCGCGAGGGCGTGATGAAAGCGCAAAACCGTGCGTACGTCAGGCTTCTCGGGCGTGCCGAGCTCTTCTTCCTCGTACGCCTCGCACAAAAACGCCAGCGTCATTCGCGTAAGCCCAAGCGACGGCTCGACGCAGTATGGAATGTAACGCTTCGTTGTATCGTTTGTGTCAATATAATTCATGTCTTCGCCGGAATGCTCCATGTGTTGCTTGAGGTCGTAGTCCGTGCGGTCGGCAATGCCCCAAAGCTCGCCCCAGCCGAAGGGGAAAAGATACTCGATGTCCGTTGTCGCCTTGGAATAAAATGAAAGTTCCTCGGGGCCGTGGTCGCGGATTCGCAGGGCTTCGGCGGGCATGTTTAACGCGTGCAACCAATCGATGCAAAATTGTCGCCAGTATTCGAACCATTCGAGGTCGGTGCCCGGTTCGCAGAAAAATTCCAGTTCGAGCTGCTCAAATTCACGCGTGCGGAAGGTGAAATTTCCCGGGGTTATTTCATTGCGGAAGGAATGCCCGCATTGCCCGATGCCGAACGGGATTTTTTTGCGCGTGGTGCGCTGGACATTTTTGAAATTTACAAAGATGCCTTGCGCGGTTTCGGGGCGCAGATACACCGTTGTTTGCTTGTCCTCGGTGACGCCCGCGAAGGTTTTGAACATCATATTGAACTGGCGTATGTCGGTGAAATCGTGTTTGGCGCATTTGGGGCAGGGGATTTTATTTTCGTCGATGTATTGCTTCATTTTTTCGTTGGACCAGCCGTCGGCTCCGTCGCCCTTGTGGTCTTCGATGAGTTTGTCTGCGCGGAAACGTTCCTTGCAGGCGCGGCAGTCCATAAGCGGGTCGCTGAAGCCGCCGACATGACCGGATGCCTCCCACACCGACGGGTTCATTAAAATTGCGCAGTCAACGCCCACGTTAAGCGGGCTTTCCTGAATAAATTTTTTCCACCACGCCGCTTTTACATTATTTTTCAGCGCGACACCAAGCGGCCCGTAGTCCCATGTATTTGCGAAACCGCCGTATATTTCCGAGCCGGGGAAGACAAATCCGCGGCTTTTTGCCAGTGCTACGATTTTTTCCATTGACTTCATAAAATTTGTTCCTCTCTGTGCTTTTTGAGGTTCATGTTAAATGATGCCCTCGTTTTTTTGTTATATAGTTGTATAATATAGGAAAAATGCAGTGCGCGTCAAATTGAGGAAATCTTTTTCAAACTGATGGGAGCAACTTATGCCTGTTTTCAAACTTACGAGAGGTTCAAATTTATTTCCGCCCACGCAACTTGCCGACCACGACGGGCTTTTGGCGTACGGCGGCGATTTAAGCGTCGAGCGGCTTTTGCAAGCGTATTCCAACGGAATTTTTCCGTGGTACAACCCTTCCGAGCCGATTTTATGGTGGAGTCCGCACAGGCGATTTTTGATTTTTCCCAAAGAAATTTATGTATCGAGCAGTATGAAAAAGATTTTCAGGCAGGGCAAATTCGAGATAAAAATAAACGCGGATTTTGGGCAGTTGATGAACAATTGCAGAAAACTCCGCGAGGGGAAAACGTGGATTTCCGACGATATGGAGGTCGCGTATAACGCGCTTTTTGACGCGGGGCATGTGATGTGCGTCGGCGTTTATGAGGGGTGGGAGCTTATCGGCGGGCTTTACGGCGTGGTTATCGGGCGGTGTTTTTTTGGCGAAAGCATGTTTTCGCTTGCGCCGAACGCATCAAAAATCGCGCTGGTTCGCCTGTGCGAGATTCTTGCCGAGCGCGATTTCGTGTTTATCGATTGTCAATTCCACACGCCGCACCTCGAAAAAATGGGCGGGCGGTACGTCGAATGGGCGGATTATCGGCGGCTGTTGCGGGAAGGGCAGGGGGGAGAGTCTCCCTTTACACATGCCTCCCAAAGACCAAGCAAATAATTCGCGCCGATTGCGCGGTCGTACAGGCCGTAGCCGGGGCGGACTTTTTTGTTCGCGGGGAAATTGTTTTCGGCTTCGAGAGAATGTGCCGACTCCGACACATGTCCTCGGTGCCCACTGCGCGCTTGGCGCGCTTCGTCCCAAATCATGCGGCCGTGGTCGGGGCGGATGTATCCGGTGAAGCCTGTGTCGCAAAATGCCCGTATTATTTCATACATATCGAGCGAGCCGCAGGGCGAATAATGCGCAGATTCGTAAAAATCGGTTTCGTTTTCGAAACGCAGGTTTCTTACGTGCGCGAAATGTATGCGCTTTTCGTTGCCGAATTCGCGAATCATCGCGGGGATGTCCGCGCCTTTTTTCGCGCCGAGGGAACCCGTGCAAAGCGTCAATCCGTTGTGCGGGGACGGGTTCAAATCGAGGTATTTTCTTATATTATCGCGGCTTATGATTAGTTTTGGCAGGCCGAAAATCGGTTGCGGCGGGTCGTCGGGGTGTACCGCCATTTTTATATCTAGCCGCTCGGCGTGCGGGATTATTGCGTCGAGGAAGTATTTCATGTTGGCGTAAAAAGTTTCCTCGCGCATGTCCTTGTATGCCGCTAAGTACGTGTTGATTTTCTTCATGCGTTCCGGCTCCCAACCCGGCATTTCGTAGGCGTCGGACTCCTCGGCATAACGTGCCGCAAGCTCCTCGGGCGACAAATTTGCGATAAACGCCGCTTCATATCGCATTGTGTTCGAACCGTCGGGTAAATCGTAGTACAAATGCGAACGCGCCCAGTCGAGGACGGGCATCATATTGTAGCAAATGCACTTGATTCCGTGCCGTGCAAGACGCTCCATTGTTACGATGTAGTTTTCGATTTTCTCGTCTCGCCCCGCCGCGCCCAACTTTATGTCCTCGTGGATGTTTACGCTTTCGATTACTTCGACCTCAAGCCCGGCGGATTTTACCTGCGCCACCATCGCGGAAATACGCTCTTCCGGCCATGCCTCGCCCGCGGGAATATCCAGCAGACTCGTTACAACGCCCGTCATTCCGGGAATTTGCCTGATTTCGCGCAGGGAGATTGGGTCTTGGTTCTCGCCGAACCACCTAAAGGTTAGTTTCATGTTTCGTCCCTCCAAAAAATTTTTTTCAAGACCAGTCGGCGAGTGTCACTCGCCGACTCAGTTTTGCTTTTTCTCAACGCGCACGTCGTCGCCCCATAATTGTACCAAAAAATAGCCGTCCCTGTCCCACACAACATACATATAATGCCGCGCGAGAAAACCGCGATATTCCTCAAGCGTAATGCCGTTTTCGTATAAAATTTGCGCGTGCGGCACGCCAACAAATCGCAGATGCCACGGCTCGTAAATTATGCGCGTAACGTCGGATTTTCCCTGCGGATATCGCACAATAAAGCCGAAGTAGTGACAATTTTCCGCAAGCCACTTGCCCGCCTCCGTGTGCGCGAACGCGCCCGTGAGCTGCCCGTTTATGCTGACATCCAAAGCAAGGCCGAGCTGATGTTCGCTTGCGCCCGGCGGTTGAACCGACTGTGATGCGATTTGTGTCGCTTCCTCGCGCCCGTGTCCCTTAGCCATTGTCAGGCGCACCTTGTCCTCAAAAACCGCGCGTTGGTGCGTAAAGCAACGATACGCACTTTGAAGCCGCAGCCCGTAAATGCCTTCCGACTCCATCGCCTCAAGCATTTCGCCAAAAGCGTCCCGCGCGGGTTCGCGAAGCTCGATGCCTTGAAAACGCACGAGGTCATCGGGGCGATAATCGGCGGGCAGGAGGTTTTCGCGGTTTACGAGATGCAAAAAGTCACTGTCGGAAGCGGCAAATCGCACCGAGTTCTCCAAGCCCTCATCAGACACCGAGGCCTTGTGTCGGAGTCGGCACGTATCCTCAAATCCGTGAGCAGTTTCCGCAAAAACAGCCCCGGGTGCGCCGAGGCTGAAAATTATTAACACCATCGCAAGTCTCATTCACTTATTTTGCCTAAAATACAAATTTCTATGTGCGTAGCTTAAAAACCTCGTCCGCCGCAAAAACCACCCCCGCCCGCGAGTGCGCCGCCGTCAATCCGCCTTGAAAATAGACGATATACGGCTCGCGCATAGGTGCATCGGCGGAAAGCTCAATCGACGACCCCTGCACAAAAGTCCCGCCCGCCATAACAACGCCGTGCGAATATCCCGGCATGGGCGCGGCAATGGGCGTCACATAGGAATCAACCGGCGCGGCGGCTTGCACCCCGCGACAAAAGGCCAAAACCGCTTCGGGTCGGCCGAGTTTTATGGCTTGAACAATGTCGGAACGCGCGTCGAAAACGCCGGGATTCACATCAAACCCCATTTTCGAAAAGACGGCGGCGGCAAGAACCGCTCCTTTTAAAGCGGCGGAAACCACCTGCGGCGCAAGAAAAAGCCCCTGCAAAAGCGTCCGCGTCATCCCAAGCGTCGGCCCGACCGCGCTTCCGAGGCCGGGCGCGGTCAAGCGCGTCGCCGCCGCTTCAACGTACTCCGCCTTGCCGACAACGTACCCTCCGCCCGGGGCAATGCCCCCGCCCGGATTTTTTATAAGCGACCCCGCAAGCAAATCGGCCTCGACAGGCTCGTCACTCGCAACAAATTCGCCGTAACAATTATCAACAAGAATAATTGTACGCGGCGAATTTTGGCGGATAAATAAAATCAACTCGCGGATTTCGCTCGGTGTAAAAGATTTTCGCCACGAATATCCTTTGGAGCGTTGAATAGTCGCCATTTTCGGTTCATCCGCAAGCGCGGCGCGAATTTTTTCGTAATCAAAGCCGCCGTCCCCAAGCAAGTCGCTTTGGCGATATTTCACACCAAATTCAGCCAAAGACCCCGCCGCATCACGAATCCCAATCACCGATTCCAGCGTATCATACGGCTTACCCACGGGCGAAAAAAGCGTATCCCCCGGTCGCAAATTGCCGAAAAGCGCGGCGGCAAGCGCGTGCGTCCCCGAAATAAGCTGCGGCCGAACAAGAGCGGCTTCGGCGCGAAAAATTTTCGCAAAAATTTTTTCCAATACCTCGCGCCCTTCGTCGTGATAGCCATAGCCCGTCGAGTCGTTAAAATGTGAATCTCCAAGCCGCGCGTCCTGCATCGCGCTCAAGATTTTGAGCTGATTCACCGCCGCAATTTCGTCGATTTTGGCAAACCGCGCCGCAAGCCCCGCCTCAATTTCCGCAACAAAAGAAGCCACATGAGCGTCGATGCCCATGTGGCTTTCTAAAAATTCAAAAAAATTCAAGCCTCGTCACCGCCCAAACGCGCGACAGTTTTAAGCGGCACAATGGTCGAAATCGCGTGTTTATACACCATTTGCTGTTTCCCGTCGCTTTCCACAATAATCACGTACGCGTCAAAGTTGCGAATCATTCCGCGAATTTGAAATCCGCTTGTCAAATAAATCGTAACGGGCATGGATTCCTTGCGCACCGCGCTTAGAAGCTGGTCTTGATAGTTTGTCGTTGCCATATGAAGCCCTCCTTTTGAAGGTTATGTGCCGCAAGTATAACAGTTTTTGTGAAATTATCAATATTCCGCATCCGTGACACAAATATATTCGCTCGCATAGAATGTACAAAAAAGTCGTAAGGAATATGCCATGACATCAGCACAATTTGAAACCGCTGCAAAAGAACTTTTGGCAACATGTCCGCATATGCAGCACGCGATTTTCGGCGAAAGCCGCCTCGGCACGTCGCTCCGCGCATTCACACTCGGCACGGGCACGAAATCCGTTTTAATCAACGCCGCACACCACGCAAACGAATGGATTACAACTCCGCTTTTGTTTAAATTCATGGAGGAACTTGCGACGGAATTTTCCGCCGAAGAACCGGCTTGGACGAAAGACGTAACCTTGCATTTTATTCCGCTTGTAAACCCTGACGGGGTGGACTTCGTTTTGAATTCACAAGGACGAAACAACTCGTGGAAGGCGAATATTTGCGGGGTTGATTTGAACTCGAATTATCCCGCGCACTGGGAGCTTGCGCGCAAACATAAATTTTCGCGCGGATACACCGTGCCGGGCCCCCGTGATTTCGTCGGACCCGCGCCGCTTTCCGAGCCGGAATCATGCGCAATGGCGGCATACACAACGTTTTTTGACATAGATATAACCGTCTCGCTTCACACCCAGGGCGAGGAAATTTATTGGCGATACATGGATTTCAACCCGCCCGGCGCGGCCGATTTAGCGCGACGATTCGCAAAAGCAAGCGGCTACGCGCTCACCGACGTCCCCGACGAATCGTCACACGGCGGCTATCGCGACTGGTTTATCGCAAAATTTAACCGACCCGGCTTCACAATCGAGTGCGGTTTGGGCGAAAGCCCTCTGCCAATTTCGCAGCTCGACGATATGTACAAGAAAGTTTCTGCACTGCTGCGGGAACTTTTTTAGCCCACCCGGCATATATTATAGGAAAATTTATTGGAGGCATTTATGGAAATCAGCGCGATGAATTTTCCGTTCACAACGTCGGTCGTAAGCCGAAAGCAGTTTGAAGACCATGTTACACTGTATCAAGGATACGTTACAATGACAAACGAAACGGACAAAACACTTGCCACAGACCCGCAATACGACTCCGCAAGCCCATCCGGCGGACATTTTCGCGGGTGGAAAAAAACCGAAACGTATTCAATCAACGGTGTAATTTTACACGAGCTGTATTTTCAAAATTTGGGAAGCACGCAAACCGCCCCCGGCACAAAAATGCAGGGGCTTTTCAACAAATATTACGGAGGATTTGACAAATGGAAGGACGATTTTACAGCAACGGCAAAATCTGCACGCGGCTGGGTTATTTTGGCATACGAACAGCGCACCCAGACTTGCCGCAATGTTTTAATGGACCTTCACGACGAAGGGCAAATTTTGTCGATGTACCCGATAATCATTTTAGACATGTACGAACACGCGTATTTCCTAGATTACGGCACCGATAAAGCAACATACATAAGCCGATTTTTAAGCAATCTGCCATGGGACGTGGCTGAAAAACGCGCGGGATTGCTTTAGAATCCCCCCCCCCACACACACAAAACCCCACCTGCGTAGACCACCCGATTTTTCCGCTCAAAAAATTGGAATTCGCCCTTCCTTGGGTATTTCTACATGCTTGGTCGTAATGAGCTTCTTTATTTGGGGCTGGCTTCACTTCGTAACCACGGCGAATTTCGTAGTCCACCACATATGGGATTACAAAGTTGTCGCCGTTCTCTATCGCCGCCTCCAAGTTTGAAATAACGATTGGATTATCACGTAGATAATGAAAGATAGTGTTAGTATCAAGAACATAAACCATGAGCAAGCCCCTCTCTAATCGGTTAGTCCGTGGGGTTCACGCATAGGTTGGCGCACAACAAAATCAGGCATGGGGTCATTCTTTGCCAGTTGGCGAGCTTGCCTTAATTGATTAAGCCAGTCGTTTCTGGCGGTTTTGTCGTTGGTTAATAGATTTATTGGTAGAGATTGAGGGGTGCTTATATCTACTACAAGCACCGCATGGGCATAAGCCGGGAGCTTCGCTCCATCTGTCGGGGTAAACCGCCCGCTATCTATATATCCCTTTACTGCTAACATTTTACACCTGCTTTCAAGCACTCGTTTGTTACAGCATTATTTTATCACAAAACATGGGCTTGCGAAATGGCAAGCCCCGCCGCGTCATCCGCGGCGGAGTTTACCCGAAAACCACTTGAAA
>WRGX01000121.1 GCA_009786975.1 Defluviitaleaceae bacterium | reverse complement strand
GTGCTCCGGAAAACTGCTTCCGGCTTCGAGGGAATGTGTCGTCGCCGACACATGTCCCCGGTGTCCACTGCGCGCTTGGCGCGCTTTTTCATGCTCCGAGAAACTGCTCCCGGCTTCGAGAGAATGTGTCGTCGCCGACACATGTCCCCGGTGTCCACTGCGCGCTTGGCGCGCGAAAAATCACTACAACGACCGCAACATCTGAAAAGCACCCAGCAAATTCAACCTTCCGTACCCCCACTGGTAATTCGGATACTCCGTTCCGGGGTCACGGTCGCATCCGGCGATTAGCTTTGAACGAATGCGGGAAGTGTCGGACATCGGGTCGTTTCCTTCGACGATGCCCCATTGCATCATTAATGCGCACGCGCCCGTTGTTATTGCGGTGGCGGTGCTTGTTCCGCTCATTGTGCCGGGGCCCCACGGGTAAATCCCCGAAACATCGACGCCGGGCGTGGTCAGGCACGGTGCCATCATCGGCAAGCGAGTCGGCCCCCATGAACTTGATGGTGCGAGGGAGTTGGTTTGGCTGTTGTACGCGCCGCATGTAATGGCGACGGCGCCTGTTCCGGGCGTGGTTATCGTATAATTCGGAACGGGCGCGAGAAACTGGATGCTTGGGTCGATAAAGCCCGTAATCGGCAGCCACGCGTGATACGTTCCCTCTAAAATTGAATCGGCGTGTACGGTAATCCGCCAAATGCCCTGTGTGGCGGAAAATATGCGTATAAGCGTTACCTGCTCGCCGCTTCGCTGGACGGGAAATTCATAATCAATGGACACGGTTGATTGTTCCAATACAAGCCGTTGCGAAACCGTTGTTCCCGAGCGTGCGGGAACACGCGCTACAAATTCGCCCGTCGGAGACGTTACCGACACCGATAATCTGTCTATTCCGTTGTTCCACATGGAGATTAAAACGTCCTGTCGCTCTGCGCCGACGCGAAGCTCTATGTCGTGAGAATCCCCCGTTCGTTGCAATCTGCCCATTGTGTGATGCCCCGCCTGGCTTTCGTTGCCCGCGGCGGTGCAAATTGCCACGCCGCGAACACTCGCCGCCGCCGATAAATAGGTGTCAAATACCGAAAAACCATTATGGCTTCCGAGGTTTGTTCCGACTCCGAGGCAAATCGCCACGGGCTTGCCCAAGCTCCGCGCTTTTTCCAAAATATATTCAACGCCCATCGCGATATCATCGCCGCTGTAGGCGTTTTCCTGCGTCGGCGGAATAAGAAAATATTCGCAGATGTAGGGGCTTGCACGTCGCAGTTTTACAGCAATAATTTCGGCGTCGGGAGCCGCGCCGGTGTACTGCCCGCTTTCGCGGCTTCCGGCAACCGATGCCAAAAACGTTCCGTGTCCGACGGTGTCAACATGCGGCACAGTTTCATACGGATTGTTTGACCGCAATGCCTGCGATATCTGCATATTATTGTACTCGGTGCCGTAAATATAGCCCTCGGGTGCCTCGCCTTGAATTGTCTGGTCCCAAATTGAGATAATTTTACTGGTACCATCCTCGTATCGGAATGCATCTTGCGTGTAATCGATTCCGGTGTCGACAAATCCCAAAATTACGCCGTTTCCGCGCAAATTAAGCACGGGATGCTGTTGCACCTGCGTAATGCCCGACGCTGTGTTTTCCGGCGTTCCCATAAGCCCGTACACGCCCGGAAAAATAAGATGCGTCGTGCGGGAAAATGAAATCATGGCACGCTCGACATTGGTACGATTTGTGTAAATAAGCTGATAACTGCCCGCTAACCCCTTCCCCGCACGCACATAGGGGTTTTCGGCGAGATATTGCGGCGTAATCAATTCGCTCCGTATAATCATTGGTACGGTTTCGGGATGTATAATAAATTCGGCGAGGCTGAGTCTTTCTATTGGCATGACAGACCTCCTGCATATTTATCATTCCATCATCACAATATGCAAATTGTCTGTCTCGCGTACCCTTACACCCTCACATCTCCCAACGAGTTATATTAAGTTGCCCCTTATTATTCGCCAAATCGGGGTGGAGCATTTCGGATAAAAGCGTGGAATTCGACTTCCAGCCGATTATGTGATGACGACCGGCGGCGATTGCGATTATATCGCGCCAGTCCGTTGTGGCAGCTTCGACGCCGGAATCTTGCCAAAAATACGCCAAAAGTTGCACGGTGCCATTTTCGCCCAACGCGGCGAAATAGTCGGGGGCGGCGGAAATTTGGCGAATGCTTCGAAAGGATGAGAAATTTTTTCGCATGTAGTTTTCGCGGCCGACGCGTGCGATTGTTCCGTCCTTGAGCAAAGCGAGTATTCTGCCGGGCGCGGCGTAGGCGATGTCGGCGACGTTTTCAAGATGGGAAACATCGAGGCTGCCGTTGCGATTATTTCCCGCAACGAGTACACGACCGTCTTTTTTTATTCCAAAAGTGCAATCCTGCCCCGCAACGACGTGTACAATATTGCGCCAGTGCGCGACCTTGCATTCGCCGTGGCGGCTTTGCCCGCAAGCAAGAAGCGTGCCGTCCTCTCGAAGGCCAACAGTGTGGCGCGCGCCGGCGGAAATTTTTTTAATCTGCGTCCAATTTTTCACGTCGAGCTGTTTGAAATCGTTGCGTCCGACGCCGATAACCGTGCCGTCGGCGCGAAGCCCGACCGTGAAAAACGCGCCCGCCGATACCGCAATCATGTCGCGCCAATCATACGTATTTGTGTTGCACTGTCCGTCCGAATTTATGCCCGTCGCGCGAACCTGCCCGTCGCGCGTTACAGCAACGGAGTGATAGTCGGCGGAAATTCTGCGCGCAAAACGTTCGTTGATAAACGCCTTTTTTTGCTTGCCGAATTTCGGACGCGGCACGGTCATTACGGAGCGACGTTCCGCACCGATATATGGGCTTTTGTCCGGGCGTTCCATGGTTTCAGGGTTTGAGGAAACGCGAGAGGCGGGTGTATTTGTCGTCGGTGACAAAAAAACCGCGCCGTCGGGCGTTATCGTATAGCCCAAAAATTCGCTGAAAATATTCAGCACCCAATCCGCAACTTTTTGTTCGACGGCATATGTTTCGACCAACTGTTGCGCAAGTTTTTTTCGCACAAGAGGGTACGATTTTTCCGCGTATTTAAGCTGGAAATAGCCGCCGATTTCTAAAAAATGCGAGACCTGCACGCGCTCTTTGCGAAGCGTCGGCGCGAGGTCGTTAAGTAAATTCCGCGAGGTCGTTAAATTGTAAAAAACGCCGTCGCCGTGCGTGTCTCGCATGGCGATTAAGGCCTCCAATATTTGCGCGTTCATTCCGTTGTACCCACGGGATGCCAGGCCGAAACGTAGTCCATTTTCATGCCTTGATTGCTCCAAAGCCAGCCCTGATGCGTGTAGGCAACAAGCAAATTTCCGTCGCGCGTAAGCCCGATAAGCCGCTTATATCCGCCAAAAATCGCGGCAATGTTGACCCATTTATCGGCGTCGGTGTCCGGGCGCGGTTTGTCGCGTTCGTACGGCAAAACGCGTACGGTTCCGTCCCCTCGTAAAATCGCAAAAGAGTCGGAAAGGTCGGCGATTGCGATGATATTTGTCCACTGTGCAAAATAGTTCGAGGGCTGATTATCCTTGTAAATGCGCTTGTCTTTGCCCAAAATTACGCAACCGTCGGTGTAGGTCGCAATGGCTTGCACGACGTCGTGACAGCGTAAAAGCCACGCGATTTCTGCCGCCGCGTCGTCGTCGGAAATGGTACAGGCGAGCGATAATGCTCCGTCTTTTTTTATGCCGATTAGTCCGTCGGGATATCGCGAAATTGCCGATATTTCTGAAAACGTTGACAAATCGTGCTTGGAACGCCCGAACGCCAACGCCGTGCCGTCTTTCAAAACACAAATCGAGTCATTTCCAAAGGCATAAACCGCGCAAACATCCGTCAAATGACCGACATCGCATTCGTCAAAAGCGTTTGAACCCGTCGCCAAAACGCGGCCGTCGGCGCGAAGCCCAAGGGTGTGCGCGTCCCCCGCCGCAACCGCAACAATGTCCTCCCAGCCCGACACATCGCACTGAAATTCACTGTTATCGCCGTCGGCGAAAACGGTTCCGTCGGCCGAAACCGCCGCGACATGCTTTTTGCCAATCGAAACCTGCCCCTGCGCATAAGCCGCAACGGTTCGCTCAATTTTCGCCTTCGAATCGCCCTCGGGCATTTCCTCCAAAAGCCCCAAAACGACCGCAAAAAGCCGCACAACCCAAAGGGCGGCGGCTCGTTCCATAGCAAACATATCGGTCAAATTTTGCGCCAGCTTTTTTTCCGCAAGCGCGTATGCATTTTCCGGCGTATTTTTCAGCGTATTAACCCCGTCGATTTCAACAAAAGAGCGCACCAAAATCCGCTCGCGAGACATATCGGGAGCAAGGTCAAGTAAAATCGCGTTTGTGCGTTGCATGTTTCCCAAAACATCACTGTATTCGCGAAAAACTCGGGCGAGTATGTCATGCATAGATGCGCCTGGTGAAGTGTTTAATGAATCGTTCAAAACGATGTCCCCTTCGGGCATATTTTTTCGCTCGCATTATACAGCTTTTGCGGGAACAGGGCAACTTTTCGATTTGACAACCACAAGGGCTTTCGTGTATAAAAGGCGGGGCGCGTTCCCACTAAGTGGCTACACGCCTTAAAATTGAATAGACAGTTCGAGACCATCCTGTCCTTAAATAAAACTACGGAAACCCGCAAACGCTTTGGCGTTTACGTTTTGTGTCTCGTGTTGTCAAACAGGAGGCATTTTTTTATGAGCAATACGAGAAAAATTTGTTTTTCGGGCATTACGATGGCTTTGTACATAGCCGTTATGTATGTGTCGCAGGGGTTCGCGTTCGGGCAGTATCAGGTGCGCATCGCCACGGCGTTGTACGCGCTGGCTTTTCCGTTGCCGTTTTTGGTTCTGCCGCTTGCGCTTGCGAACAGCATTTCCAACATGGTTATGGGCGGGCTTGGGGTTTTCGATATTGTTGGCGGATTCATCGTCGGCATAATTACGGCGGGGGCGATTTGGCTGGTTCAGCGGTTTAAATTGCCGATGTTTTTCGTTGTTCCCATTATAATTTTGGGCCCCGCGCTTGTAGTTCCGTTTTGGCTTTCGTACTTGCTTGGCGTGCCGTATTTGGCACTTGTGGGCAGCTTGGGCGTAGGGCAGCTTACCCCTGCTGTTGTAGGCTTTGTTATGATAAAATTTCTTGATACCCACTTGAAAGGGATGAAAAAAGATGACTGATTTAACCTTGCTCGGTGCGGCAAAAACCGAATATCCCACGGGTTACGCACCCGAAATCCTCGAAGCCTTTGAAAACCGCCACCCCGACATCGACTACATGGTCAAGTTCAATTGCCCCGAATTTACAAGCCTTTGCCCCATAACAAACCAGCCCGATTTCGCCATAATTTTCATCAATTTTATTCCGGACGGATTGCTTGTCGAAAGTAAATCGCTGAAACTTTATTTGTTTAGCTTCAGAAACCACGGCGATTTTCACGAAAATTGCGTGAACACGATTTTGAAGGATTTGCGCAGCCTTTTAAGCCCGAAATTTATCGAGGTGCACGGCAAGTTTACTCCGCGCGGCGGAATCAGTATTGACCCGCATACTTGCTGGGGAAGGCCCGGTACGAAGTATGAAGAAATCGCGCAATATCGGTTGCGGGGCTCGGGGTCTGCGTCAATTTGAAGGGACGCTTGGTATTAAAAAACCGAAAAAAGCGCGCACTTCGCGCAGTGGGCACCACGGGCGCAGTGAGCGAAGCGAACGTTTCCCGCGCCACCGGGGATATGTGTCGGCGGCGACACATTCCCTCGAAGCCGGGAGCAATTTCCCGGCCCATAAAAAGCGCGCCAAGCGCGCAATGGACACCGGGGACATGTGTCGGCGGCGACACATTCCCTCGAAGCCGGGAGCAATTTCCCGGCCCATAAAAAAAGAGTCGGCGAGTGTCACTCGCCGACTCTTTTTTGCAAAATAAAAAAATCGTTGATGTTAGTGTCACTAACATCAACGATTTTTTCAAATCCCCTCGGATGGGGAAACTCAATAAGGCAGCCCCGATTTCACGTTGACCTTGATACAATGAAAATGATATGATTTGTTACAGAAAATTTATTTTTTGTACAGGAGGATTTATGATTAAGTCGGTTCTATTTGATTTTGACGGTGTTTTAACGCTTGATGCGAACGGGACGCAAACGATTTGCAATTATATATGCTCCACAACAAGGGTTGATAGGAGCGTATTTGAGCATGAGTATAGAAAGTTTAATGCAGATTTGCAAACAGGCAAAGTAGTTCACGAGGAAATCTGGAAGCGTGTTTGTGATGCCGTCGGACAGCATATAGACATTAAAATTCTAAATGATTCGTTTGATAACACGCCCATAAATTCTTATATGCTTAAATTGGCAAAGGAAATAAAAGAACTCGGATTGAAAATCGGAATAGTTACAGATAACAAAGCAGACCGAATAAAGAGCATTGTAGATTTCCATAACTGGCATAATGTTTTTGACGGAATAGTGGTTTCTGCGGAAGTAGGGTCAGGGAAAACACACCCTGCCATATTTCACAAAATTTTTTCAATTTTATCTGTAAATCCCAACGAGTGTGTGTTTATTGATAATACCGAAAAAAATCTCGTTGTTCCTAAAGAGTTAGGAGTAACAACAATTTTTTTTGAACATGAAAAAAACGACATATCTAAACTGCGGAATGAACTATATAATTTAGGAATACCTAACCTTGCAGTATAAGCATTGTGTGCGCTACCCCATGGGGGTGCATCTTATTTGATGTGTGAGCTGGGTCGTGGATTGGCGAAACTGCACTTGGCTTTGTCAAATATTGAGTCGGAATTGCAATGCAATGATAATGATTTTTATGCCGAGTGGGAAAACTATATAAAACCGGGGCTAATTGGAGTATCTGATGAAATTATTGCGCAGACCGAAGTAAAAATTTCTGCACTATATGAAAAACTTCCCCGATGTCCGATTCACAGAGATGTACACTCTCAAAATGTCCTGTTCCATAATGGAAAAATTAGCGGTTGGCTAGACTTTGAACTTAATCGCAGAGATGCACGAATATTTGACATTGCATATTTGCTTGCAGGACTTTTGGCCGGACGCACGGAAGATGTAGGCAAGTTAGGCATATGGAAAACAATCTATCGAAATCTACTGGAAGGATACAATGAAATCACCTGTCTTATGGAAAATGAAATAAGCGCATTGCCTGATTTGATGATTGCCATAGAATTGCTTTTTGTGACATATTGGGCTGGCGAGGGCAATGATTCGGGGCGTGATGAGGCTAACAAACTGGCAGAGTGGCTATTTCATAATCGCATAATTTTTTGAAGGTGGTGCTATATTGAAAATTCAGAAAAAACCGCCCGAATACTCAAAGCAAGCGGTGAAGTTTTTGAACAAACAGGATATATCTACGAAATTACGAATAAAGACAAGTATCGAAAAAATACCTGACGGGGATATTATTCCATATCAAGCAAATAAAAAATATTCTCGGCTTCGGGTCGGAGATTACAGAATTTTGTTCAACTGGGTTTCAGATGAGCAAATATTTATTGCCGTGATTGACGGCAGGGGGCAAGTGTATAAGAAAGGGGTTTAAGTATGGGATTGGCGTTAGAAATCCAAGAATTATCAAGCAATCTGCCTGAAAGTAAACAAAAATTGGTTTTGGAAGTAATCAAGGGCTTTATGCACTTTGAAGAAGTAATGCCGTATGACGCAGAGCTTATCGCTGCCGCCGAAGCAGACATTGAGAACGGCGAAACGGTTTCCCATGACAAAATAAATTGGGATTAAAAGATTTTGAATTTTTCTGTAACAATCTTGACAGTCCAAACTTCGAATTATGGAAAGTCAAGCGCGACCACCGAGCGGTAGTCGTAAGCAACAAGTAAAAAATGCTTAAAGACGGGTACTAT
>WRGX01000120.1 GCA_009786975.1 Defluviitaleaceae bacterium | reverse complement strand
ACCTTGCGACCCTCTAGGTCGCGGCGGTTTTTGCTCCTCGCATTGCGACAAAAATCCTGCGCCCAAACAGTCAAGTTATTTCCGGACAGTTCCTAAACTTTACACATTCCTAGTCTTTTTGCCGAAAGCCTGCGTCGCAAAAATTCTTGCAAACCGGAACAAAACGCTATGTTCCTCTGCTTTTTCGCTCGGCGAAGATATATAATGCGCATTCCACGCGTTTTTTCATTAATTCGCAGGAAATTTTGTCGGGCTTGGCGATATCGCCGTTCATGTAATATGCCGTAGCGAAACAGCCTCCGCCACAGTAGAATTTCGCCCAGCACGCGGCGCATTCGGGCTTTGTGTAGACGTGGCAGTCGGCAAAATTCGAGATATGGGGCGGTTCCCTGTCTTGCCTAAGTTCGCAAGACGGAGAATCGTCTCCTGTCTCGAGCAATGAAAGGTGGCTTTGCCACTTTTCGTCGCCGACGAATTGATGGCAGGGGTAGAGCTTGCCGGAGGGCGTTACAGCGAGGTATTCCGCGCCCGCGCCGCATCCGGTTACGCGACGCGCTATGCAGGGACCTCCGGTCAGGTCGGTTTCGAAATGGAAGAAGAATACGCCGCACCCTTCGCGCTCGCGGGCGAGAAGGGCTTCGGCGAGTTTTTCGTATTCCTCAAACAGTGTGGGGAGGTCGCATTCGCGGATGGAGTAATCCGCTTCGGGCGGCGCGACAACCGGTTCTATTGAAATATTTTTAAAGCCCGCGTCGGCGAGGTGCAGGACATCGGCGGCGAAGTCGAGATTATGGCGTGTGTAGGTGCCGCGGACGTAGTATGCAGAAGCGTTTCCGGCTTCGAGGGAATGCGTCGCCCCGGAAATATGCCCTCGGTGTTCATTACGCGCTTGGCGCGCTTCGACCAAGGCGCGGATTTTCGGCAAAATTTTTTCGTAACTTCCGCCTCCCGTTGCAAGCTCGCGCATGGCGTCGTTAACATGCTTGCGACCGTCGAGGGATAAAACGACGTTGTCGAAGGTTTCATTTATGTAGGGGATGTTTTTGTCGTCGAGCAAGGTGGCGTTTGTTGTGAGGGTGAATCGGAAATTTTTTCCGGATTCGCGCTCGCGTTCGCGACCATATGCGACGATTTTTTTTACCACGTCGAAATTTAGCATGGGCTCACCGCCGAAAAAATCTACCTCGAGGTTGCGGCGGGTGCCGGATTTTTCTATTAAAAAATCGAGGGCGTTTTTGCCGACTTCAAAGGACATCAGGCCGCGGTCATCGTCGGAATAATTGCCTTGCCCAGCAAAACAGTACGCGCATCGCAAGTTGCACTCGTGCGCTATGTGAAGGCAGAGGGCTTTTACGACGGGCGCGCGGTTTTGCATGTGGGCATGAGTTTCGGCGGAGCGGTCGGGGCTGAAGAGTTGCCCGGCGTCGATTAGAGCGTTGATTTCGGCGCGGACGCTTGGCGATGGAGGCGAGACAGAGGACGGTTCTTTGTCTCGCGAACCCCGCAAAAAAGCGTCCCCTGTCTCATACTTTTCCGTGCCTGAAATCGTCGATGCGTCCTCGGAAGAGCAGTGGTAACCGGAAGATACTTCGGGACGCATCAATGATTTCAGACGAGGAAAAGTATCACCTCCATCGCGCAACACGCTAAAAGCGGCGTCATCAACACTATGCAACGCGCCGCTGTTTACATCAAGAACCAAGTTTCGTTTGCCGATTTTAAAACAATGAATCATAGGGCATCGGCTACCTCATCCAATATTTCAATTTCTCCCTTTTCAATAAAAGCCTTTGTGGTTTTTGCAAGCCACAGGATTTCAGCTTTGCGCATCTCCCTCGACCCTTCCTTGTTCATCTTCCATAATCCAATGGAACACTTCTTTTTCGTCGGGGCCGATTTCGTCGAGCCCTTCGCCTTCGGCGGTGGCTTTTTCATGCAATAAAGCCTTTCTTTCCTTGGCTTTTTTCACCAGCATTCCGATGCGTTCATCGACTTTGCTGTCGTCGCGGGATGCGATTGGCATCACTTCGATGTCCCCGTTTTTGACGAATTGCATGATTACATCGACGGGAACGTCGGTAATAATATGGACTTCAAGCGCGGTTATGCCGGGCATTTCCCTTACGACGGCGCGAACGATTGCCAATATTTCATTGCGTCTGCGCTGGCAATTAGGGCAACACGGGGGCGGGAGGCCTTTTTCGTACTGGAACATTACTTGGCAGAGTTTGCACCTTACGACCCTTTTGGCCTCGGGCGTTTTCTCCTTTAAATCCAGCTTCATGCGCTTTCACGAACGGGGCGATTTACGCGGCTTCCCGCTGTTTTGCGAAGCGTGTTTGCTTCGAGTGCGTCAAATTGCTCACAATTTTGGTTTGCGATTGTGCAAGATGTTTTGCACGCGGATTGGCACGAAGTTTGGCATTCGCCGCAACCGATTCCGTGCGCTTTTTCGCCAAAATCTCCCGGGAAAATTGTTTCGATATGCTTCATTTTAATCAAACCCTTCAGTTGAAATTTTTTATCCGGCTTCGAGGGAACGTTTCACATTCGATATGTTTCCCCGGTGGCGCGGGAAACGTTCGCTTCGCTCACTGCGCCCGTGGTGCTCATTGCGCGCTTGGCGCGCTTATTGTAATTTTTCGGATAATTCCGCAATAACCTTGTCAGCGTCGGCATAGGGAACTTGGCAGGTTCCGACTTGCTTGTGTCCGCCGCCGCCGTAGCTTAGAAGCACGGAGCCGACGTCAATCGTTGCAGTGCGGTTTAAAATGCTGTATCCGCAGGCGATTGCGCAGTTTTCTTTGTTCTTGCCGTCAACTATCCACATGGAAATATTTTGGTCGGGATATAGGCTGTATATGAGGAAGCGATTGCCTGCGTTTATTGTTTCTACGCCGCGCAGGTCTGTTATTATCACGTTGCCTTTGATTGTCGTGTGCTTTTTAAGCATCTCCTTGAACAGGGCGGTTTGTTCGTGGTAGAGGTCGACACGCTCTTTTACGTCGGGATGTGCCAAAATTTCTTCGATTGGTTTCGTTCGGCAGAGGTCGATTAGTTCCTCCATTAAGCTGTAATTGCTTATTCGGAACTCGCGGAAACGCCCTAAGCCCGTGCGCGGGTCGGACAAGAAGCCCAAAAGCACCCATCCCTGCGGGTTTAAAATATCCTCGGCGGTAAGTTTGCCCGCGTCAACTTTATCGACTTCGATAAGCATCGGTTCGAACTTTGTCAGGTCATAGCGGTCTCTGAAATATTCGTAAATGACGCGTGCCGCGCTGTCCATTTTGCGAAGCGAGCCGACAAAGCCCTCGGGCTTGCCGATGCGCTCCCACTCGCTTGTGTGGTGGTCGAACCACATGCCGCAACCCGCGACATACGGCACGTTTGCCAAAATGTCGTTCGCGGTAACTCGCACATGCCCGTCCTGCAAATCCTTCGGGTGAACGAAACGCCATTTGCCAATCAGCCCGATATCGCGCAGAATCACCGCGCACGCCAATCCGTCAAAGTCCGAACGTGTTAATAAGTCCATTTAGACCCCTCCTATTTAATCAGTGAGCAAAAAATCGCGACGCTCCAACGCGTTTTTTGCGAACGATTTTTTCCTTATTTGTATATCCCAACCCGCACCAAGCCGTATTTTGCAAGCTCGTAGTTTGGGTTAACGCTTACTGCTTTTTCAAAAGCGGCCTTCGCCGGCTGGTATTGCATCCGGTTAAAATGTCGCACTCCTTTATTATAATGCATTTTAGCACGAAAGTTCTTGTTTTGCCACTGCAAAAAAATATGCAACGCGCCGAGTATGCAAAGGGCTGTTGAGCCAAGGATCAAGGGAATGTGCATCGCGATAACGCCGCCGACAACCCCCAGGA
This sequence comes from Defluviitaleaceae bacterium, assembly GCA_009786975.1. Lineage (GTDB taxonomy): Bacteria > Bacillota > Clostridia > Lachnospirales > WQUN01 > WQVC01. The sequence continues at coordinate 4,088 of WRGX01000120.1, read as the reverse complement.
AGCCGAAAATTCCGACAAGCGGGTTTATCCCGTTAGAATCCAGCGACATTCGTGTGCGTTTCGGCAAATTATCGACGTAATTGTCCAAATCGTTTTTGCCGCGAATGGGCTGTAAGTCGTCGTAATTGTTTGGGCGTTCGCGTGTTTTCGGGACGGGAATGTCTTCTTTCAGCGTCTTTGTTTCGGAAATTTTGCCTTGGTACAGTTTGAATAAAATATTTATTTCCGACTTGAGGCTTTGCCCCTTTGCCGAGCATACTTTTTTTGAAATCTTCAGTAGATAATACCGCTGTTCTTCGTAACTGTCCAGTGGGGAAATTGTTATGCTGTTTCCTTCGTGTTTGTAGTTTATTTCTGTGCGCATAACGTAGCCGTCGGTGTCGGTTACTTCCATGGATTTGTCGTTGACCGTGGTTTCGTCCAGAGGAATGTTAAAACGAATTGACCAGTGAATTGTGTCGATATCGCCGGTTAGGTTTATTTTTATTTTGTCCTTCAAATTCGGGTCGGAGACGGCGACGCGAATTTTTGGATTTTGTGCAGATTGCATTTCGCCACTCCTCGCAAAAATTTTTTTGCCACATTTCATCATAGCGTATGTATAAATATTCCGCAACTTTGAAAGACTTTATAAGGTAATCTTTTGACCATCTTTTTAATCCTGGATGAGGTGAGTTTTAATGGAAATGATGCATGATATAATGAAATTGCAAATTGCCGAAGAGCTTGGGCTTTTGGACAAGGTGAACAACGAGGGCTGGAAAAGCCTTACGGCAAAGGAAAGCGGGCGCATAGGCGGTATTTTGGCGCGTCGCAAAAAGAAGGGGAACGGCTGATGTATAAACATTTTGCGCGCGTTTACGACGCACTTATGGCAGACACGCCCTATGAATTATGGGCGGGGTACATAAAAAAACGAATTGATGATGTTAGTGACACCGGCACCATCAATTCTGCACGCGAAAAAACTATCGTTCTCGACCTCGCATGCGGAACGGGAAACATAGCAATTTTACTGGCGCGGGAGGGGTTTGATGTAATCGGCGTTGACGCTTCCGAGGACATGCTTGCCGAGGCATCACGCAAGGCATTTGATGAAAACTTGAGCATTTTGTTTCTCATGCAGGACATGCGCGAATTGAATCTTTACGGAACGATTGACGCTGCCGTTTGCGTGTGCGACGGGGTCAGTTATATTTTAACAAACAGCGATTTGATGAGGGCTTTCGAGCGCGTAAGGTTGTTTTTGAACCCCGGCGGGATTTTTATTTTCGACATGAACACCGAAGCAAAATTTATAAATATGCACGGAAAGATTTTTGAAGACGAGCATTGTGAATGGAAAAATAATTACGATGCGAAAACGAAAATTAATGAATATCATGTGGCATTTTTTCCGCCGGGGGAGGAACCTTTTGAGGAAATCCATCGCCAGCGCGCGTTTTCGCCGAAAACAGTGGGGAAATTGCTTGCGGAGGCGGGGTTTGATTCGGTGGAGATGTTCGATGGGTATAGCGAAAAAACTCTGGGTTCGGATAGCGAGCGGGCGGTGTTTGTTGCCCGAAATGCCGCGATTTTGTTATAATATTCCACAAAGGGGGCTACTCCCATGAACCTTCACGATGCATCTTTATACAACAATCGCGAGCTAAGCTGGCTGGAATTTAATGAGCGCGTACTCGAAGAAGCGATTGACAAAACGAATCCTTTAATGGAGCGGTTGAAATTTTTGGCAATCAGCGCGTCAAACTTGGACGAATTTTTCATGGTACGCGTGTCGTCGATTATGCGAATGGAAAGTGAATCGCCCGACGCGTCGGGACTTGCCCCGCGCAAACAGCTTGCGGCGGTTTTGCGCCGCGTGAGCGAAATGGTGGCAAAGCAGTATTCGTGCTTTACGCGCAGTATTTTGCCCGCAATGCAAAAGGAAGGCATATTTTTTCTCACATACGACGGACTCGACGATGCACAAAAAAAATTCTGCGACAACTATTTTAACGACGTACTGTATCAGGTCCTGACGCCGATGGCAATCGACCAAAGCCGCCCGTTTCCCACGATAAATAACCGAACTGTGAACATTTTCATCGAGCTTGCCGCAGATAAAGACGCGCCGATTACGCGCGGCATAAAATGGAGCGACGACGAAAGCCGCCTCGAAGTCACCGAGGAACGCGCAAACGGACGAAAATACGCCGTTGTGCAGGTTCCGACGGTTGTTCCGAGGATTGTGAAATTGGACGGCGCAGGCAAAACAGGGGACGGTTCTTTGTCTCGCGAACCCCGCGAGGAACCGTCCCTTGTCTTGCCCTTCATCCTCCTCGAAAACATAATAATGGCGCACATCGACAAACTTTTTCACGGGCACACCGTAACACGAACGGCATTAATTCGCGTTACACGAAACTCCGACATAGACATTTCCGAGGAAGACATCGAGGATTTGCTCGACGAAATGGCACGCTCTCTGCGCGGGAGGCGTTGGGGCGAGCCGGTACGTATGGAAAAATCAAAAAAAATCTCCAAGCACGCCACGCAAATTTTGCAAACCGCAATCGAGCTTTCCGACGAGCATATATATGATATAAGCGGGCCGCCCGACCTGTCGGAATTTTTCGCATTTGCGTCACAGCCCGAGTTTGCGCATCTTCGCCACGCGGGGATAAAACCGATTTCGGTCGCCGCCTTTGAAAACGCGTCGAGCATGTTTAGTGTGATTCGCAAACAAGATGTTCTTATGCATCATCCCTATGAGTCCTTCGACTCCGTTTTGCGATTCGTGCAGGAAGCGGCGGTAGACCCCCGCGTTTTGGCGATAAAACAGACGCTGTACCGCGTAAGCGGCAAATCGCCCGTGATTCACGCGCTGATAAAAGCGGCGGAAAACGGCAAGCAGGTCAGCGTTTTGGTGGAACTTAAGGCGCGTTTTGACGAGGAAAATAACATACACTGGGCAAAGCTGATGGAAAAGTCGGGCATTCATGTAATTTACGGGCTTGTCGGGCTGAAAACGCACTGCAAAATCTGCCTTGTCGTGCGACGCGAGGACGACGCAATCCGCCGCTACATGCACCTAAGCACAGGAAATTACAACGAATCCACCGCGAAAATTTACACCGACATCGGCCTGTTCACCTGCCGCGACAGCTTCGGACAAGACACCACGCAGCTTTTCAACCTGCTTACGGGCTATTCAAAAATAACGGAATGGAAGAAATTTTTCGTCGCCCCCGCAACGCTTCGAACTGAATTAAGCCGCCTGATTGAAGCCGAAATAAGAAATGCCGTGAAGGGAAAACCCGCCGAAATCACGGCAAAAATGAACTCACTGACCGATATCGAGATGATTCGACTGCTGTATCGCGCCTCGCAAGCCGGCGTGAAAATCCGCCTGCTTGTGCGCGGAATCTGCTGTTTGCGCCCCGGAATCCCGGGCGTAAGCGACAATATTCAAGTTTCAAGCATAATCGACCGCTATCTCGAACACAGCCGCGTATTTATTTTCGAAAACGGCGGAAAAAAGCGCGTCTATCTTTCAAGCGCGGACTTAATGGAGCGAAATTTAATGCGCCGCGTCGAGGTCGTGTTCCCAATCGAGGACGAAAAATTGCAACGCGAAATCATCAAAATATTGGAAATCTCCCTCGCCGACAATGTAAAACGCCGAATTGCCGCCCCCGACGGAACATACAATCGCGCATCCCGCCGCGGGCAACCCGTGCATTCGCAGCTCGAACACCATATGTACGGAGGCGGGTAATATATAGAGGTTGTTTGTGGCAGTGAAACTATATGTTGCGGGGGCGCACCACCGGCTTGCCCGATTGGTAGCTCATGCACCAACGATTTTGGTCCGATGGGCGCGACAGACAACGAAATGGGCGGCTTCTGGGGCAATCCCCTCGGCGCAGTTGTTGTTATCCCGACTTGCGCAGTCGTTGCCTTTGCACACCACGCAATTTAGCGCGCCAAGCGCGCAATGGGAACCGAAGACACGTGTCGAAGTTGACGCGTTCCCTCGAAGCCGGGAGCAGTTTCCGGGCGTATAAAAAAAAAGAGTCGGCGAGTGACACTCGCCGACTCTTTTT
>WRGX01000119.1 GCA_009786975.1 Defluviitaleaceae bacterium | reverse complement strand
CCGACTCGTTTTTAATACTCCGGCAAACCGCCTCCGGCTTCGAGGGAATGCGTCGCCGCCGACACATATCCCCGGTGCCCACCGCGCGCTTGGCGCGCTTTTAATACTCCGGCAAACCGCCTCCGGCTTCGAGGGAATGCGTCGCCGCCGACACATATCCCCCGGTGCCCACCGCGCGCTTGGCGCGCTTTTAATACTCCGGCAAACCGCCTCCGGCTTCGAGGGAATGCGTCGCCGCCGACACATATCCCCGGTGCCCACCGCGCGCTTGGCGCGCTTTTAATGCTCCGGTAAACCGCCCCCGGCTTCGAGGGAATGCGTCGCCGCCGACACATATCCCCGGTGCCCACCGCGCGCTTGGCGCGCTTTTAAAATTTGAAATCGGAGGGATAGTAAATGATAAAACTGATTGTAACCGACCTCGACGGCACGTTTTTGCGGACGGACAAAAGCGTGTCGAAGTACACGCGGCGGGTATTTTCGCATTGCCGTGAAGCGGGCATAAAAACCGCGTATGCGACAGCGCGAGGCAGTTCCGCGCGGCACGTCGCACCGCCCGAGCTTTTCGACGGCGCGATTACCATGAACGGTGCGCTTGCGAAAACCGGCGACGAAATCGTGTACAGCCGCCTTATTCCGCCGGAAATCGCACAGCCGCTTTTAACCGCATGCGACAAGCGAGGACTTAAAATCACGTCGGAGTTTGACGATATGCATTACACGAATTTTGTGCGTCCCGAAGAGTGGCACGATATCGGCTACAATTGGAAAATCACCGACCTTTCGCGCCACGATAAACCCGCCGAAAAAATCTACACATACGACCTCACGCCCGCCGACATTTCCTTTATAAACGTCCTCTTGCCCGCCGATTTATATTCGGTAATGTCAAACGACGGCATACTTTTTGTTATGCACCGCGAGGCAACAAAATCCCGCGCCGCCGCCGAGCTTGCAAAGCATTGGGGCATTGCGCGGGATGAAATTGTCGCGTTTGGCGACGATTTGAATGACATCGACATGCTAAAATGCGCGGGTATCGGCGTAGCAATGGGCAATGCCCACGAGGATGTAAAACGCGTTGCCGCGCATGTTTGCGACATAAATGATTGCGACGGCTTGGCAAAATGGATAGAGGAAAACTTGCAGGTAGGGGACGCTAATACGCCACAATAACCCCGCCGCGTGCGGCGTATGTTGCCGTTACGCCGCGGCATTCCTCGATGCGTACGTCTTTTATGCCGAGGTTTTTAATCATTTCTTCCTTGAGTGCGACGGCTTTTTCGTACGCCGCGACGTGCGTTATTGCCATAAAGCGGCTTTCGATGTCGGGCGTATTGTCTTTTATGATTTTAATCATTTTTTCTACGGCTTTTGAATAACCGCGCGCCTTTTCAAGCACTTGGATTTCGCCGTTAACGTCGCCGCAAACGGGTTTTACATTTAACATCGACGCGATTTTTGCTACATATGGTTTCATGCGACCTGTTTTGACCATGTTATCGAAGCGGTCGAGGATGAACATGGTTCGCATGTTTTTGATGTGGTGGTTAATCGGCTCAATTATGTCCGCCGCGCTTGCGCCTTTTTTTGCAAGGTCTGTGACTTTCATTGCCAATACGCCCTCGCCGACGGCGGCGGTAAGACTGTCGAAAATGTGGACAAACTTTTTGCCGCATTCGTCGATGTACATTTCTTTTGCCATTACCGCGCTTTGATACGTCGCGCTAATCTTGCTTGACAACGTTATGACAATTATATTATCTCCCGCCGCCTTGAATTTTTCCAAAAACAAACCGGGCGCGGGCGCGGACGTTTGAATTTTCCCCTCACACGCCTCCATTGCCGTCAGGTATTCGTTTACATCCAAATTTTCGTCGTCGAGATAAATTTCCTCGCCGAGCTGTAGATTCAAGGGGATTCGTGTAATGGTAACGCTTTTTCCGTCGGCATACTCGTCGCCGATTTCGCAACAACTGTCAACTATCAAATTTATCATAAGAAACCCTCCGCTTTATTTTTTTTTATCGGTAACCGTTTAATAATAATCCTTCATGTGTGTCAACTGTTACGGAAATGCCCGGCTTTACAAAATCCGTGACCTTTACTCCGGCGCGTAAAAGCGGGATGTTTAGTGCCTTTGCGACGTTTTCGGCGTGGCTGAAGTCGAGCTTTTCCCACGAACCTACGACGATTGCGCTCGCGAGCTTTATGCATTCCAGAAGCGAATCGTCGGTGTTTGTACATATTAAAATTTCGCCCTTGGTGAAGGCTTCCACCTCGATGGAATTTCCTTCGTGAATCACACGAGTTATGCCCCGCGCAACGCCGCGAGCGTTGCCGACCCCGGTGAAAATAACGTCGCCGATTGTACCGACGCGAATTGTATTTGTCGCGCCCGCTTTTCCGACGGGTACGCCCGCAAGCGTTACCATTATTTCGCCGTTTTTAACAAGCCCGGTTTCGATAACGAGTTCCTCCGCGATGTCGAAGACCTCGCTGTCGCCTTCGAACGGCTTTTTCGAAAGCATTGGCACGCATCCCCACGAAAGATTGAGCTGGCGATAAACGACGGGGTCGGAGGTTGCCGCAAGAATCGGACAGTTCGGCCGCGCGCGCGAAACCATGCGCGCCGCAAAGCCCGAATCCGTAACCGGAACAATGCAGGCCGCGCCCATTTCAAGCGCGGTCGAGACCGCCGCCATGCTTATTGCGTGGGTGATATTTTTGCTTAAATTTTTGTAATGCGAGGTGATTTCCGCATCGTAATCTATGCTGCCTTCGGTTTTGCGTGCAATTCGATCCATCATTTTTACCGCTTCGACGGGGTATTTTCCGCCCGCCGTTTCGCCGGAAAGCATGACAACGTCGGAGCCGTCGAAAATCGCGTTCGCGACGTCGGATGCCTCGGCACGGGTTGGGCGCGGGTTCGAAATCATGGATTCAAGCATATGCGTCGCGGTAATAACCGGTTTGCCAACCAAAACGCATCGCTTAATCAAATCTTTTTGCACAATCGGGACTTCCTCGGGCGAAATTTCAACCCCCAAATCTCCGCGCGCAACCATTACGGCGTCAACGACTTCGAGGATGCTTCCGATATTGTCCACACCATCGCGGGACTCGATTTTTGCGATAATTTGAATTTTTCTCCCGCCGTTTTGGTCTAAAATTTTGCGAATGTTTAGGACGTCCTCGGCGGTGCGCACAAAGGACGCGGCAACCCAGTCCACGCCGCGCTCTATGCCGAATTTGATATCCTCGACGTCCTTCTCCGTAAGCGAGGGCAGGTCGACATATACATCAGGCACATTAATGCCCTTGCGATGCCCCAAAAAGCCCGAATTTACAAGCTCGCACAGTATTTCCGTTCCCTCAATTTTCTTAACCTGCATCTCAAGCAATCCGTCGTCGATAAGCACGCGACTCCCGACCTTCAAATCGCGCGGCAAATTCTCATAAGTAACGGAAACGCGCGTCTCGTCGCCGACAATATCTTCCGTTGTAAGCACGAATTCCTGCCCCTGCTCCAAAAAAACTCGGTCTGTGCTTAGCTTTTTTGTACGGATTTCCGGGCCCTTCGTGTCCAAAATAAGCGGTATCGGGCGGTTTAACTGCTCCCGAGCTTCAATAACGGCATCCATAAGTTTGCCGTGAAATTCATAATCTCCGTGCGAAAAATTAAAGCGTGCCGCATTCATGCCCGCCAAAATCATCTTTTTAACCGTTTCAAGCTCGCAACTCGCCGGGCCGACCGTTGCAATAATTTTCGTTTTTCGCATATTCACCAATTCTCCTCCCCATTAAGTGGATTTTTCCCAGTATACCATAATCGTGTGCAAACCGTAAATTTACATTGAAGCCGCCGCGCGTGGGGTGTATAATCCCCGAGAAGGGAGTTGCGCGAATGAAGCGGATAAAGGCGATTTTAGCGGCGGTTTTGGCGGTTTTTATGATATGCGCTCCTGTTTTTGACATTTATGTCTTTGCGAATTACGCGGGCGAGAGTTTTTTTATTCCGTGGGAATTTGAACTTTTTGAAGAAGCGACTTTCCGCAGTGAGGTTTTGGGGCGGTCGTCGCAACGGCGGATTTCTGTTTTGCAAAACGCGGGCGACTGGGCAATGACGGAAATTGACGGCTATGTGGGCTGGGTGAATTTACGTTATTCACCCGCGATGTGCGCGCTTGATGCGTTTTTTGTGCCGCTTGGACGGGATGTTGCGGTTTTTTATATGAATTTGGATACCGGATTTACATATGTGCATAATTCGGAGCGCGTGCTTTTCGGCGCGAGTTTGTCGAAATTAACCCACGCGTTCTACACGTTTCAGCTTGCCGAGCGCGGCGTCATTGATATGTACGAAGTGCATGTTTATTCGCCCGCCGATGAGTGGGGCGGCACGGGAATTTTACGATTCGAGCCGTTTGGGCAGGAGCTTACAACGCGCGAATTACTGGCACTTTCGATTCGCGAAAGCGACAACGCGGCGTTTCGGATGCTTGAGCGTTTTACGCGGAACGCAGAGCCGTCGTATCGTGATTTTGTGCGCGAAATCGGCGCGGATACACGGATGATTCGGGACGTTTTGTCGCAAAATACCCATGCGAATGATATGGGACTTTTTATGTATGAAATTTGGCGATATATTCAGGGCGAAAGCCGATACGGGCATTATTTTTGGTACGATTTGCTTAACACTGCCAATACGTCGCATCCGTATTTTACACGCTGGGAAGGCTCGAACGGGCTTGGAGACCAAGGTGTCGGCACCATGGTAAACGTTCGAATGCTGGTGTCCGACTACCCCCTCGCGCGAAAATACGGCTGGGCAAACAACTCCTTCCACGACGCGGGAATTATCCACGCACCATCGCCGTATATCTTGGTAGTCTTGACTAACTCGACTCGTGGTGCGCACGGATTAATGGCGGATGTATCGTGGTTTATGCAGGATTTTAACCATGCGACGTTCGTTGCGCCGGTTCCGCTGAACTCGACGCCGAAAGGCCCTGAGCGATATTCCGGGCAGTCCGCCTCTTTGATGCAACAAAGTGCGCAACAAAAAATCGCCTTGTTGTTTTAGGAAACGTAGAGTTTATTTTCTTACGTTTCCGGCAAACTGCTTCCGGCTTCGAGAGCATGTGCCGCCGCCGACACATTCCCCCGGTGCCCACCGCGCGCTTGGCGCGCTTTTTCGCGCTTGACGCGCTATCTGCGGATGTAAGTGAACGGGCCGCTGGCTAGGCCGGCGGCTACGCCTGTGCCTGCGCCTGTTAAAACCAGCGTGTCGCCCGTCAAGTTGTACGTCCAAACCTGTGGGTCGCTGCAATTGCTTACACTGCCGCACAAGCCGGGCGTGACGCAAACGGATAAAATCCCGTTGCTTGTTGACCAGCGGATGTTGCCGAGTACGAGCATTCTGCCCGTGCCGTCGGCGTTGAATGTGTAGTACAGGCTTCCGGTTTCATCCCAGTTCCATTCGCCTACGAGGCCTGCCGTGTCGGGCGTGTCGCCTTCACCATGACCCGTTCCGCCGCATCCTGACAAAAAGGCGAACGCGAACATTGCCGCGAAAATTACCGCAACAGTTCTCAGTTTCATTTTTCCCACTCCTCAAAAATTTTTTTTCACTCACTATTATACAAAAAAATAGTCCGCTAATGCAACCAAAAAAAATATCACAATAATCACGTTATTTATAATGAAGGAAGTGAGCAACATTCGCCGCCTCTTATGCGGATTAATCAAAGCTGATTCGAGGATTTGCAGGGCGAAAATCGCGCCCATTCCCGCCAAGTAAACCGCGCCGAGTTCGGGGATGAAAATCGGAAAAGATGTCAGGATGGCGAGGAAAATAAATTTTGACAATACGGCGGCGATAATCGCGGCTTTTACGCCGAAACGCGCGGGAATAGAGTAAAGACCCGCACCGGCGTCGAAATTTTCGTCAAGCGTCGATAAAACCAGGTCGCGTCCTGCAACCCAAAACATTAACGCCGCGCCAAACAAAAACGGAAAAAACTCAATCGTACCGCGAATCGCAATCCAAACCGCAACGATTGCGCCGCCGAAAACAAATCCCAAAACATAGTGGCACATCCACGTAAATCTTTTTGTAAGGGAATAACCCATCGCAAGGGCGATTGCAACGGGCGAAAGGATAAAGCACAAAAAGTTCAAATTCCACGCGGCGAACACTAAAATCCCAAAAAAAATAACGGTCAAACCCCATGCTTCCGCAAGTTTTATGCGGCCGGAAACCATATCGCGGTTTTCGGTGCGGGGGTTTAGCGCGTCGATTTTACGGTCGGCTATGCGGTTAAAAGAATTTCCTCCCAAGCGCGTGGCAATAAGCGCGACGAAAATCCAAAACATCGTCCAAAAATCGGGCAAGCCTTCCGCCGCGAAAACAACCGCCACGCCCGCCGGGAAAACAATGGTCAGGCTCGTTAAAAAAAGCGTGTGATTCGCGTAGTATTTGAGTTTTTTCAGCACTCGTTTCATGCTATAAATCACTCCCGCTTGCAAGACTTCATTAGGGTGTATAGCCGCTAGATTTCGATGTCATTTAAAACGCGCAGGAGCGCGTCCTTTTTTGTCTCGTTTTTTATCGCGGAAATGGTTTTCGCCGCCTTGCGTTTATATCGCAAAGCCAGCGATTTCGCGTCTCTTACGCCGCCGATTTCAATGACTTCGCGCGCCAACAGCAGGCCGTCAACCTTGTTCAGCATAACTTCATTTGCGAGATTTTTTAATTCGATGTTTTTCTGCATCGCGAAAATCAGCGGCAAAGTAATTACACCCGCCGACGCGTCACTTTTTACGGGCTTTTTCGCCTCGTCCTGCGTCAATTGATAATCCTTGCAGTCATCCATTATTTGAAAAATTACACCCAAATATCGTCCGAACGCCGAAACTCGCTTAATATCCTCGTCGCAACAATCGCTGAAAATCGCGCCGAAATGCGCCGCCGCGTAGAAAAGTGCCGCAGTTTTGCCATGGATTATTTTCAAATATTTTGGCACATCTATGTCCAAATTGCCGTTTTGAAGCATTTGTTCATACTCGCCGATGCAAATTCTTGAAATCGCTTTAGTCAAAACCCGCGTCAAATTCGCATACCGTTCGTTGTTGTTTTCAAGCAAATCGAAAACCAAATTCATCGACATGCAAAGCAAATAATCGCCGCTAATAACAGCTTCTTTTGTGCCGAATTTTTCATGCACGGTTTGAACGCCGCGACGTATGGGCGAATTGTCGATAACATCGTCGTGGATAAGCGTTGCCATATGTAAAATTTCAACCGAGGCCGCCGCAACAGGGGCGTTTGGGCTGATTAATCCGTTTTTTTGCATCGCCGAAAGGAGCAAAAGCGACGTTCTCACGCCCTTGCCTTTTGCCTTCGCAATGTAAGCCGTCACGGCCTTCAGACTGTTCGCGAGCCCCGTCAGTTTCTCGTTAACGACCTTATCCGTAAGCGCGACACCTTCGTCGAACGTAATTTCATGGGACATGCGAGCTACACCTTCTTCTATAAGCATACCTCGGAATTACAACATATTATGCGGGATTTAGCAAGTGCGGATTTTTGGAATCTGCATAAAACCCCGCGGCATTTGTGAAAAAGGGGCCGGATTCCATGTAGTGGCAACACGCCCTAAATCAAAATAGTATAAAAAAACTTGACATCCGCATATTTGTTCGATTATACTGTGCGTGAGTTACGAGGCGACACCTTCTAACGCCGTCTTTTGCAAGCGTCCCTGTACGACAAACGGTAGCCCCGTCCCTGCGTAATAAACGCCTCTGAATTGTCAGGCTTTTTCGGTCGACACCTTGAAGCTCACCCTGTAGCAACATAGGGAACAATGCCCGCTTTCTTGCACAATGAATTCATTCGCGCGAAGGTGCTTGGGGCAAAGTTCCGATTCGGACGTCCGAA
>WRGX01000118.1 GCA_009786975.1 Defluviitaleaceae bacterium | reverse complement strand
TGAAAACGCTTGCTTCCAGAGAATCCTTTTTGAGTGACCCGTCCCACAAAATTCAATTTGTCTACACGCCTAAACATTGCTCGTGGCTTAACCAAATCAAAAATCGTGCCATTCGCGTAGTGGCAACACGCCCTAAGATGTCCCCCGAAGAGGGAATGAAAAATGGAAAGCATACTGTTGACTTCCCGTTGGAAACCCCTTTCATGCGTTTGGCGTGGCGCCGCTTGGCGCGCTTTGCAAAAGATGACCGTTTATGTTAAACTCATTTTGAATGCTTTGGGGGAGGGGAACGGTAATGCCAAATGCGGACACATATAATCGGGGCTTGATTTATACCGAGGTTGAGGGCTGTATCGACTGCAATAAATGCATCCACGAATGCCCCATTTTGAAATCGAATGTATCTGTGGCGTGCGGTGACGGTACATATAAAATGTGCGTGGATGAAAACGAGTGTATTTTGTGCGGAACTTGCATCGACACTTGCATTCACGATGTACGGCATTTTCGGGACGATTTTGCCGATTTTCTTTCGGATTTAAGCAGAGGCAAGGAATTTTCTGTTCTTGTTGCCCCTGCTTTTTATTTGAATTATCCCGACGAGGGCACGCAAATACTTGGCTGGCTTAAAAGCCTTGGGGTGAAAAATTTTTATCCCGTAAGTTTTGGCGCGGATATTACAACTTGGGGCTATGTGAATTATTTGAAAAAAACCAATGTTTCAGGAAATATCGCGCAACCCTGCCCGACAATTGTTCGGCACATCGAAAAAAACCTGCCGGAACTTTTGCCAAAAATAATTCCCGTGCAAAGCCCCCTTATGTGCGCCGCAATTTATTTGAGAAAATATAGGCAAATTACCGATGATTTTGTTTTTTTAAGCCCCTGTATTTCAAAAAAAACTGAAATCGAGTCTAAACGAGGGCTTGGACTTGTAAAATATAATGTTACGTTCAAAAATTTATCGGAGCATATCAATACACAGAGCGTATCGCTTGAAACGTATCCGTCTGTTGTTATGCAAGATGAATTTTCGGAACTTACAATGGGTTCGCTGTTTCCAAAGCCGGGCGGACTTTGCGACAATATTGAATATTACATGGGCTCGCGGGCGTCGGTTTATCAGGCGGAAGGCGAGCGCAGGGCGTACAAATATCTCGAATCCCTTTCAAAGCACGTAAATTCCGGGTATTTGCCCATGATAATTGACATAATGAACTGCGAATCGGGCTGCGGATACGGCACGGGAACGGAACTGAGGCGCAGTGGCGATTACAACGCGATTTATCAGGCAATAGCCATGCGCGAGGAAAAAATCGACCAAAGCATTCTAGACCCCGCCGAACGCGTTGCAAACCTAAACGAGCGATTTAAAGATTTGGCACCGGAAGATTTTTTGTGCGAATACGAAAGGGACGAAAATCCCCGCGCGCGCTCCGTTACCCCCGAGGAAATCGAGGAAGTGTTCAGGGGCAAATTAGTAAAATTGACCGACAACGACAAGCATGTTGACTGCGCCGCCTGCGGCTATGAAACATGCGGGCAAATGGCGGAAGCCATCGCGCTCGGCATAAATCATCACGACAACTGCGTGTACTATGTAAAAAACGCGCTTGCAATGAGCAACCGCGCAAAAAGTAGATTTTTGGCAAGAATGAGCCACGAAATTCGCACGCCAATGAACGCCATTTTGGGAACAACCGAAATCGAATTACAAAACGATATCCTTTCTCCCGAAACAGAAAGTGCCTTCATGCGAATCCACAATTCGTCAACCATGTTGCTTGGCTTAATCAACGATATCTTGGATTTATCAAAGGTCGAAGCCGGAAAAATGGAAATTGTGCCGGCGGTTTACGAAATGGCAAGCATGATAATTGATACGGTTCAGTTGAACATCATGTACATCGGCAGCAAGCAGATAAAATTCAAATTACATGTCGACGAAAATTTACCGGCATACCTCGTCGGCGACGAGCTTCGGATTAAGCAAATTTTAAACAATGTCCTGTCCAACGCCTTTAAATACACGTCGAAAGGCGAAGTGCATCTGAGTTTTTCCGCTGTTCCCTCGGATGAAAAAGGCGCGGTAGTTTTGGAAATCAAAGTAGATGACACGGGACAGGGCTTGACGCAAGAACAATTAGAAGTTTTGCAAGACGAATTCGAACGCTTTAATCTCGAGCGCAATCGCAACGTTGAAGGCGCGGGCCTTGGGCTTTCGATTGCGTATCAAATTGCGTATTTAATGGACGGCGAAATATCGGTACAAAGCACGCCCGATGTGGGCAGCACATTCACCGTACGCTTACCCCAAAAAATCAGCGGCAAAAGCCTGATTGGCGAGAAAACCGCCGCCGCCCTGCAAAACTTGGAGGACACCCAAAAATCCCTGAAGCGCATGGAAAAACTCGAGCGCGAGCCGATGCCCTACGGGCGCGTTTTGGTCGTTGACGATGTGGAGTCGAATTTATTTGTAGCAAAAGGCTTTTTGACGCCGTACAGGCTTGCGGTCGAAACGGTTGACAGCGGCATTCTTGCCGTGGAAAAAATCAGGGACGGCGAAGTCTACGATATAATTTTTATGGACCATATGATGCCGCAAATGGACGGCATTGAAGCAACCACCATCATGCGCGAAATGGGCTACAATCACCCGATAATCGCGCTTACCGCCAATGCTTTTCACGATATGGTCGACATGTTCAAAGAAAACGGATTTACCGACTTTGCCGCAAAACCGATTAACATAAACCAAATGGACGCGCATTTAATGAGATATATCCGCGACAAACAGCCGCCCGAAGTAATTGCGGATGCCAGACAAGGCAAAAAAATTATTTTCGTCGTGGACGACGTCCGAAGCCATTTGCAGACCTGCACCGACGCCCTTTCGGGGCAACATACCGTGTTTTCCTTTGTTTCCGGCGCGCAAATGTTTAAAATAATAGAGAAAAAAATCCCGGATTTGATTATTCTTGACGTTGAAATGCCCGAAATGGACGGCCACGAAGTTTTTTCATGCCTCAAAAGTGACGAACGATTCGCGCACATTCCTGTTATATTTCTCTCGGCGTACGAAGATAAAAAAAGAAAAGAGCAGGGCTTCGAGCTGGGCGCGCTGGACTGCCTGGATAAGCCTCTTGACGCCGAGGTTTTGCGAAAACACATAGCATTTTTGTAGGGGGGATTTTATGAGCAACCTTAGGCTGAAAGGTAAAATTTTATTGCCGGTTGTGGTGCTGATTATAGTTATTCTTGCAACGACGATTTCGGCAACCATACTGCGATTCAGGTCGTTCACAGAGTATCTTATGAACGAGCGAATTGCGGTTGCGGCAACCGGCTTGCGGCAATTTCCGGAGGATATGCGGCGAAAGTCTATCGACATAGGCATTCAAATCGCCGCCGACGAAAGGATAATAGCCGGGGTGCTTAATGCGGACACACCGGAGCTTTTGCGCGTTGGGCAAGAGCTTGTGGACTACCACGAGATAACTTTTGTCACTGTTATGGACATAAATGCCATTGCGTTGGCAAGAACCCACACCCCCGAAAGATACGGCGACCCGATTGAAACCCCCCGCTTACGGGACGCAACCAGAGGCATTTATTCCGTCGCGCACGGTCCGATGGGCGATTATTTGGCAACAATCCGCGCCAGTGTGCCGATTCACTACCAAGGCGAAATTATCGGTGCCTTGATTGCCGCGCAAGCCTTGGACAGACAGGAAACAGTCGAAGCCCTCATGGAATTATATAATGCCGAATTTACAATTTTTATAGAAAACGAGCGAGTCGCCTCAACGATTTTGGACGACCAAGGAAACAGCATTGTCGGCTCAACATTGGATGACGAAGATTTTATGCAAACCGTAATCAGGCAGCGGGATGAAATTAAACGCCCGATAACGTTTTACGGGCGCACATACAGCGGATTTTATCTTCCTTTAATCGACGACCATGGCATTATGTACGCTATAATTTTCATGGGGCTTCCGATTGCCGGAATTGAAGCACAAAACAGTGCGGTTATTATAATGGTTTTCATTATGTCGCTGGCAGGACTGGGGATTGCTATTTTATTGCTGTACATTGTGGTTTCTAAAATAACTAAGCCCATCGAGGGCTTGGTTTCAAACGCAAAACAGGTGGCACACGGTAATTTTTCCGTAAAATTCGATACCGACAGACCGGACGAAGTCGGGGCGTTGTCACGAGCCTTTGCCGGAATCGTGCAAAGTTTATGTACGCTCAAGGAAAATATTAACGACACGGTTTACGGAAATCAAAACAATAACATGCGTCCGCTTAAAGGCTCTTTCGCGGAGCTGATGAAAACGGCGGAAGACGCCATTGTTCGCGAACAGCTTGCGAATAAAGCAAAAACAAATTTCCTCGCGAGAATGAGCCATGAAATTCGCACGCCAATGAACTCGGTTTTGGGCATTACCGAAATCGAGCTTCAAAAGGATACCCTTTCCGCCGAAACGGAAGATTCCTTCATGCGCATTTACAACTCCTCAAACATGCTGCTTGGGCTAATCAACGACATTTTAGACCTGTCAAAAGTCGAGGCGGGGAAAATGGAAATTATTCCTGCCCTTTACGAAACCGCAAGCATGATTATCGACACGGTACAGCTAAACCTTATGTACATCGGCAGTAAGCAAGTTGAGTTTAAGCTGGAAATTGACGAAAACCTTCCCGCGTATGTCGTAGGCGACGAGCTTCGCGTCAAGCAAATTTTGAACAATATCCTGTCAAACGCTTTTAAATACACGCTTGAGGGCGAGGTAAAATTATCTTTTAATGCCGTGCCGACGGACGAAGAAAACAGCGTGATTGTCGAGATTAAAGTCTCCGACACCGGGCAGGGTATGACGAAAAAGCAAGTTGAAAACCTGCAAAGCAGTGAGTTTATTCGCTTTAATTTGGAAAGCAATCGCCACGTTGAAGGTACCGGCTTGGGGCTTAATATCGCGTATCAATTGGCGCGTATGATGGGCGGCGAAATTAGCGTTGAAAGCACGCCCGGCGTCGGAAGCACGTTTTTACTGCGTTTGCCGCAGGGGGTAAACGATACGGGTGTAATCGGCGCGGAAGCCGCAATGGCTTTGCAAAACCTTGAAGATACACAAACATCCATACGGAAATTGTCCAAATTGGAACGCGAGCCGATGCCTTACGGGCGCGTTTTGGTTGTAGACGACGTCGAGTCCAATTTATTTGTCGCAAAGGGGTTTTTAATTCCGTACAAACTGGCGGTTGATACCGTTGACAGTGGGATTTTGGCTGTCGAAAAAATCAGAGACGGCGAGGTCTACGATATTATTTTTATGGACCATATGATGCCCGATATGGACGGCGTTGAAACCACAAAATTAATTCGCGAAATGGGATACAACCATCCCATTATCGCCCTGACCGCCAACGCTTTCTGCGATATGGCAGACATGTTCAAAAGTTGCGGATTTACGGACTTTGCCTCCAAACCCATCGATATGAACCAAATGGACCGACATTTAATGAAGCATATCAGGGACAAACAATCCCCCGAAATTGTTGCGCAAGCAAGGGAGGCAAAAGCAAGCCGTATGAGCGAAAATATCAACGAATTGTCGAGCGAACTTATTTCGTCTTTTGTTCGTGACGCGAAAAAGGCAATCGGCATAATGGAAAATTCCGATGTGAATGACCCGGTTTCGCTAAAATCCTATATTATTCAGGTTCATTCCATGAAGAGTGCCCTGAACAATGTCAAGCGCACAGACCTATCCAACAGAGCCAGGGTGCTTGAACAAGCCGCACGCAGAAATGAAATTGACACAATAACGGAGGCCACGCCGCAATTTATCAAGCAAGTGTATGAAGTTATCAAAACCCTCGAGGCCTCTTTGCGAGGCAATGCCCCTCCCGCCGAAGACGCCGCCGAAGACAAAACCGTGCTGAAAAACAGGCTTCGCTTCATTGCCGACGCCTGCGAAGTTTTCGATATCGACAGCGCGAAGGACGCGCTTGCGGAGCTTGGACAAATTAATTTTTCGGCGCAGACAAAAGCGTCGATTCGCGAAGTTTACGATTTGGTATCCGTTTCAGAATTTGACGAAGCCGCCGAGCTTGCGATAAAGATTGCATCACAGGCGTAAGTGGCTGTAACTTCCGCTTAAATAGAAGGTTTTCGCGGTGTCGATTTCGACGAACACGGTGTCGCCGGGGGCGAAGTCGCCTTCGTTTGCGGTGAAATGTACGAGGGTGTGGTCGTCGCTTCGGGATTTGTATGCGGTTTTGTCCTCGGTTTTGTTGGCTTCTTCGACCATAACTTCGAGGATTTTCCCGATTTTCGCTTCGTTTCGCGCGGTCATAATCGGGTAAAGTTCGGCGGTCAGGCGGTCGAACCGTTCGTTTGCGGTTTTGCGCGGGACTAAATCCGTGCGTTCGGCGGCGGGCGTGCCGCTTCGTTTTGAATAAATGAAGGTGAACGCACTCGCGAATTTTACGCGCCGCACGACGTCGAGGGTGTCTTCGAAATCCGCGTCGGTTTCTCCGGGATAGCCGACGATGATATCTGTCGTTATCGCGATTTCCGGCACGGCTACATATAGTTTTTCCGCAAGCGAAATGTACTCTTCTTTCGTGTAACGCCGATTCATATCGTCTAAAACGCGAGTGCTTCCCGCTTGTAAGGGCAGATGCACGTGTTTACACACTTTGGGTAATTTTTGTACGGCGGCAATCAGCTCGTCGGAAAAATCTTTCGGGTGTGAGGTCATAAATCGGATGCGTTTGATTCCGTCGATTTCGTGCGCAAGGTGCAGAAATTCGGGGAAAGTTATGGCGTGTGATATGTCCTCGGTTTCCACTGCGTGCTTGGCGTGCCCACGATACGAGTTAACATTTTGTCCCAGAAGCATGATTTCCTGCACGCCGTCATCCGCAAGCGCGCGAATTTCCGCCAAAACATCCTCGACTCCCCGCGATTTTTCCCGCCCGCGAACGTAGGGCACAATGCAATACGAACAAAAATTATCGCAGCCATACATTATGTTCACGCCTGCCTTGTGCGAAAATTCGCGCGTTGTGACGGGGACGTCCGTGATTTCGGGAAGCTCGTCGCTTTCGCCTTCGGAAATATCAATGACGCGCTCGCCGTTTTCAATTACGCGCCACAAAAATTCCGCCAAGCGATGTCGGTTTCCCGTGCCGAAAACAATGTCGGCATATTTATGTTTTTCGCGCAAAATTTCAGCCATTTCGGGCTGTTGCGGCATACATCCGCCAATTGCCAAAATAAAAGACCTTCGGGCTTTAGCCGCTTTCTCTCGGCTCAAATGCCCAAAAACCTTGTCTTCCGCGCTTTCGCGCACACAACAAGTGTTGTAAATTACAATGTCGGCGGTATCCTGCGCCGCCGCCTGCGCGAATCCGATTTGCGAAAGCAGCCCCGCCATTTTTTCCGAATCGCGTTCGTTCATTTGGCAGCCATACGTTCTGATGAAATAACTCAAATTTTTCCCCGCAAGAAGCGCGCGATAATCTCGCATAATAATCACCCGCTTCCAGTATACCCTTAATGCACACATCCCGCCAAACGGTTGAATCATTGCGGTCTTTTTGCTGAAAGCCTACATCAGCCCCTCCTTGCGTCCCTCCGGGAGGCGGCGGTATGGGACACCGGGAATTAAAATGCGCAAAAATTCTTCAAAATTACGTTAAAAAATGAATCGAGAAAAATGCCCTGTAAGCCGCTTGCGAAGCGGGCT
>WRGX01000117.1 GCA_009786975.1 Defluviitaleaceae bacterium | reverse complement strand
GGGGGTGCCGTGAATCGGAGGGGTGGGCGTGGGGGTTGGAGTTGGGGTTGGGGTGGGTGAGGGGGTTGGTTCGGGGGTTGGGGTTGGGGTTGGCGTCGGCGTCGGAGTTGGAGTTGGGGTAGGGGATGCCGCGGGCGACGCGGCACAGTTTTCGCAGCCGTTTCTTGAACACGCGCCGCCGTTTCCGTAAGCGATGCACATGAAATCAACGACACCCATGCCTTCGTTGCCGCGCGTGCCGCCGAAGCCTTCGACCACAAGCATGATTTCATGCAGTTCCGAATCCGATGTGAAATGAGCGGTGTGCGTTACACCTCCGACTGTGTGGGACTGCTCGCCGACAAGCTCTGCCCATGCCTCAAAATGTCCGGAAACGTCAATTGTTCCGCGCAGGGACGATGTCGCAGACCTTTCGCGAGAGGCCTGGTTGCGAATGCTGAAAATTTGCAAAAACGTAAACATGCCCCCGCCTTGAATAGAGGGCTGGTTTACGCGCCAGTTTGTATAAATATTGTAGGTGTGGCCGTTTAGCTCGACGCGACCGTGGTTAACCGCGTCGTTTCCGCGTCCCGGATTCCAGTCAATCCAGCTGTCGATTATATACCACTCGACATACGCGGGCGCGCCCGCTCTGCCGCGCGTCCAGCCGTAAAGACCAAAATATGTTGCGCCGCCTTGCGGAGCCTGAAACGCCGACGCCTCGTACGCAAACGAGATATCGCCGAGGCTTCCGACGCTTACACCGCGCGGAAAACGCCGACCCGCGCGCGCAAGAAAATTGTACGTTCCGTTCCATTCGCCCGTAAACGAGCCGTCGGCGTGCATTTCCATTTGCGCGCGACTTCCCGCTCCGCGAGCATCGGACCAAAACTCGAAATCAAATCCGTTGACTCGTTGCCCCGGACTGTTTACAAAATTTCCGTCCATCACGCGGCCGCCGCTTGCGTCAGTCCGCACAGGAATCGCGAAAATCGCAACCGCCGCAATTACAAATGCCGCCAAAAACGCAGTGACTTTTTTTGCAAAATTCGAAAATTTCATAGTATCATGCGAAGCGCGAAATGATTTCAAACGCGACTTCTTATCACGATACGTCATAATTTCCCCGATTTTAATTTTTTCAAGCATACAATAATTCCTTCCTGTTAATTTTTCAAATTTTATGATTTTATGTGGATACTATCACAAGCACAACAAAAAATAAACCACGCCCGCCGCAAAACGCGAGTCACTCCGTATTTTTTATTGCCATAAAACCGCGCCAAAAAAAACGAGTCGGCGAGTGACACTCGCCGACTCGTTTTTTTCAGCCAACAAGAAACGGCTCCCGGCTTCGAGGGAATGCACCGCCCGCGACACATGCCCCCGGTGTTCAATGCACGCAGTGCGCGCTTTTTTATTGCCATAAAGCCGCGCAAAAAAAAAGATTCAGCGAGTGACACTCGCCGAATCTTTTTTATGGGCCAAGAAACTGCTCCCGGCTTCGAGGGAATGCACCGCCCGCGACACATGTCCCCGGCACCCAATGCGCGCAGTGCGCGCTTTCAGTGCCGAAGCCGAATAAACGCCTTTATTGCTCGTCTACGATACTTTTCATAGACTCCGTAAGCGATTCAAATTGACGTGTCATTTCGTCGTTTATGCTTTCGGTTGTTTCGCCGATGGAGGTTACGGCGGCCCCGGTCATTGCCGTGGATTCCAAAAGGCTTGCGACGAACATGTTTACCTGTTCGATTTTCGGCGCGATGGATTCGTTTATGTCGCTCGCGCTTGTTGCGGAAACCTTTGTTTTGTTGGCCAAATTTTTGACCTCGTCGGCAACTATGGCGAAGCCTTTGCCGTGTTGACCCGCGTGCGCCGCCTCGATTGCGGCGTTAAGCGCGAGAAGGTTAATTTGATTTGCGACATTTACAACGTTTTGCGACATTTCCATGTAACGTTCAACGTCGGCACTTATGTGTACGATTACATTTTGGATTGTTTCGGAGTTGCTGATATTTTGCCCGATTTTGTCGCGCACATCTTTGATAAGCTCGACGGAATGCTGTGTTTTGGAGTTCATTTCCTCGACAACATTACTTACATCGTCGATTTTTTCGGAAACTTCCTCCGACATTTTCAGTTTTGCGGCGGCGGTTTTTTCTTCCTGCTCCGTTGCGATTTTTCTGCTTCGTATGACACAGGCCTCAGCGTCGGAAAGTCCATGGTGCATTGCGCGCGCCATATCGGCACAGTGCGGAAATCCGCACGCGGCGCAGTCTAAAATTCTTTCCGTAGGGGTGAATTTTAAAAGTTCTTCGAAGCGCGCATTCAATTCCCCGTCGGTAATCGGGAAAGAATTGATTTTTTTCGCGCTGTAGCTTCGGGTGAAATCGTCGTAATTTAACACATTGTCGAAATCCTTCAAAATCGCGTGCAAGCGGTCGGGGTTTTCAAGCAATTTGTTTTTGGCAACGTGCTGCGCTTTTTCGGCAATGTCCATCATATCGGGATTATGCGTGCAACCCGTGCCGATGTTACAGCCGTGCCTGCAATTTAAAACGTCAAGCAAAACCGGCTTAACTCCGCCCGATTTTACTCGCTCGGCATACCCGTCGAGATAACGATACGTTTCGTTTTCACCCTCCATTTGCTTAACCCACGCTTCCGCACCAAAGTAAAACTCAACGTTTTCACGCAGACCGCCGTGTTTGGAGTAAAGCCCGCCGAGACCGGCTTCGTCGGAGTCGAAAGGCGTTTTTGTGTGGCTTGAAAGATTTATGCCGTTCTTTTTGAGGTACTCCTCGATTTTTTTGTAGGTGACATTGTATTTAATCAAACCTCGCGTGTTTGCATCGATGATTTCGTCTTTTTTTCCCAAGCAAGGCGAGATAAACGCAAAATCGTCGGTGATATTTTTATATTTTCGCGCGTAAATTGCGGTGCAAATCATTGGGCTGTGAACCGGCGCGAGCATGGGCATCAGACCGGGTTGGCGCGTTTCGATATAGTTTACGATAACGGGGCAGGGCTGCGAGATTACCCCGGTGTTTCCCTTCTCGATGTAGCGCAAATATGCCCACGTTGTGATGTCGGCACCGAAGGAAACGTCGTAAATTTTATTGACGCCCTTGGATTTGAAAAAACCGAACAGGTTCTCGTAGGTGTGTATAAAGTTTGTTCGGATTGCGGGCGCGACAAGCAAAGTTATCTTTCTGCCTTGCGAAAGGTCGCGGAAAAATTGCTCGGTGTCGTCGGTATAATCGCGGGCGTTTTGTGCGCAACGCTCGATACAATGCCCGCAATGGATGCAATTGTCGGGAATTGTGGCAACTTTCATATCACCGTTCGGACTTTTTACCGTTCTGTTCGCGCCGAAAACCGGGCAAACACGAATACAATTATTACATCCCGTGCATTTATTTTCGTTGGTTACAACCAAAGATTCCATATATCGTCCCCCGTTCATAATTGATTATGAAGCGATAATGTCACAAACAAGCGGACATTGCAAGTTATATTTTTGGGATTTATGTAGTTTACTGCTATTTTTTGAATTATTTGATGAATTCGGTCATATTTCCCCTGAAATAAAGCGGCAACAATTGCCTTTGCAGTTTCTTGTTTTTACGCTCCTTAATCGCCAAAGCGTTAAAAAATTCCACCCAAAGCTCCTGCGTTTCTTCCTCGCCGTCGGCGTATGTGAACGCAGCGTCCGCCGGGACCTCGGCGATTACGTGTGATTTTCCGTCGTAAATCGCCGCTTTTTTACGGCGTTTGTCGTGGATTATCCATGCCTGATTCATCAACCGCTCAATAAAATGTTCGACAAGCAACACAAGCACATCGTTTTTCGGTGTGACGGGGCAATAAAAAACGCCCTGTTTGGTTTCGGCAAAGCGGCAAAATCCGTGAAGCAAATGCGCCTCGCGCCCCACGTTTTTGTGAAACTCATGCACATCGCGCACGAATTTTTCATGCAAATGGCTGTCAACCATGTGCCCGACGGCAAAACCCAACTGTATGTATCTTAAAATTGGAAGAAAGCGGTTTTCGTCGGCGGACATTGAGGCGTAATACACGCGCAACGCGGCCTCGGGCGAGATTTTTTTGCGTATCGCGCCAAAGACACGGGCGGCTTTTTCGCCGTCCCGTTCGATGCGGCGCAAATCGCCGAGTGAAAGCTGCTCGCGGCCGTCGATTTGGATGCTTGCGGGCTCGAGTTTTTCGTAGTACACCGCGTACACAACGGACAAAAAGCCGTCAAACGTTCCGTCGAAAGTGAGTACCATGGGCGTTATTGCGCCAGCGTGAGCTGCGTGTAACCCGCAATTCGCGAGCTGTCGGTAAGGCGGGGGGCGATGGCTTCGGGAAGCAGCGGAAATTTGTCATACGTTTTGCCTCCGCAGGTTATAAAATATTTTGCGCGCTTCAGTACGACGCGCATCTTTTTTAAATGGTCGAAATCGACCTTGCCGACGCGGCGGGCGGCGACAATTTTATCCGCGGAAATTTGCCCGATTCCGGGTACGCGAAGGAGCTGTAAATAATCGGCGGTCATTATTTCGACGGGGAAAAGGTGCAGATTGTTCACTGCCCAATGACACTTAGGGTCCATTTCAAGGGAAAGATTTTCGTCCTCGCTTGCGAAAAGTTCGCCGGATTTGTATCCGTAAAAACGCAGCAACCAGTCCGCCTGATACAGGCGATGCTCACGCAGAAGGGGCGGCGCGTCGGTCGGGAGGCTTGAATCGCCTGCAGGGATATAGGCGGAATAAAATACGCGCTTCAATTTGAATTTTCCATAAAGCCCCTCGGCGAGGGTTACGATTTTGCTGTCGCTTTCGGGGGTTGCGCCGACGATTAGTTGCGTGGACTGACCCGCCGGAGCGAATTTCGGCTCGTTTTGTGCGGCGCGATACAGGGAAAGTTCGTTCTTGTTTTGCGCGATGTTTTCGCGGATTGCGCGCATTGGTGCCAAAATATTTTGCCGCGTTTTTTCGGGAGCGAGTCGCTCGAGGCTTTCCCGCGAGGGAAGCTCGATGTTCACGCTTACGCGGTCCGCCAAAAGCCCGGCTTGGCGGATTAAAAGCGAATCTGCGCCCGGAATTGTCTTGACGTGGATGTACCCGTTAAAATGATACGTTTCGCGCACAATGCGAAGCGTAGCGTTTAACATTTCCATTGTGTAGTCCGGACTTTTTATTATGGCGGAACTTAGAAATAAACCTTCAATATAGTTGCGTTGATAAAAACGAATTGTAAGTTCCGCGACCTCCTCGGGGGTAAATTCGGCGCGGGGGACGTCGTTGGAACGGCGATTTCCGCAGTATTGGCAGTCATAAATGCATTGGTTTGATTGCAGGATTTTTAAAAGCGACACACAACGTCCGTCCGCCGTAAAACTGTGGCAGATTCCGCAGGCAACGGCACTGCCCAGCGCGCCGCGTTTTGCCGCGCGATTCGAGCCGCTTGAGGTGCAGGCGACGTCGTATTTCGCCGCGTCCGCTAAGATTTTTAATTTATCCATGATGTCCATGGGGACATTATATTCGAAGTCTTTGCGCTTGTCAAACGTTCGTTCGTTGGGCTGTGAGCGGGCTGTGAGGGGCTTCCAAGCATTGACACCAAATTACACAGACGGTATTATTTTACGACACAATAAATTTTCGCGGGAGGCGCAGCAGTGCATACAAAAAATTCACTTCTTACAGACTTAAAATCCACCGGAATTAACCCGAGCGGCACACTTATGGTGCATTCGTCGTGCAAAAGCGTGGGCGAATGTGAGGGCGGCGGCGACACGATTTTGGATGCGTTTATTGAATTTATGCGCGACGGATTGTTGATATTCCCGACGCATACGTGGGAATATGTAAAGCGGGATGGATTTGATGAAAACGGCGTTCCCGTTGGGAAAAACAATGTCTTTGATTATGAAAAAATGCCGTCGTGCGTGGGGATTTTGTCGAATTTATTTATGAAGCGCGAGGGCGTTATTCGGTCGATGCATCCTACGCATTCGGTTTCGGCACTGGGCGCGGACGCGGCAGATTTTGTACGCGGCGAAGAATTTTTGCAAACACCCTGTCCGCGAAACGGCTGTCACGGCAAATTGTATGACCGTGGGGCGCAAATTTTGTTTTTGGGCTGCGAATTGTCGAAAAACACATATCTGCACGGCGTCGAGGAATGGCACGATATCCCCGACCGCTTGACCGAAAAGCCGCAGGAAATATTCATCAGGCGCGGCGGCGAGCTTCTTCCTTGCCCGCAATACCGCCATTGTTTTTCCGGCGGCGATGTTTCCGCAAATTATGTAAAGGCGGAAAAAATTTTTATTGAAAACGGCGCGGCAACGTATTGTAAAATCGGGAGCGCGCATTCGGTTTTGTGCGACGCGGTAAAAATGGCGGATTTAATTGGGGAAATTTTTCGGGACGAACCGAATTTTTTCGCCACTCCATAGATGCCGACATTTTTTTCATAACGGAGTGCGCGTTTTTTTATTTTGCAAAAAAAGAGTCGGCGAGTGACACTCGCCGACTCTTTTTTTATGGGACGGGAAATTGCTTCCGGCTTCGAGGGAACGTGCCGCCTCCCTACATTTCATTAGTATATGGTATAATGCTATCGGAAAGGGGCGTGAAAGCTATGTTACAAGCATATCAAGGGCATTTTCGTGAAGAAGTACGGCTTTATGTAGATAATCGGGAGGTTATGATACCAACGAACAAGCGGGTAATCATTAACATTTTGGACGATGAAGCGGGCAACGCCAATGCTGAATATTTGGCGAAACTGGATAATGCCATAGAAGAAGCCCGAAACGGCGAAGCCTATCAATATTACGGAAAAGGAAAATTTAGCGATACACCGCAAAGGATAGGCGTATGAACGTCTATTTTTCAAAAACGGCACGAAAAGAGTATGAAGCATGGGAAAAATCCAGTCAAAAGGCGGCTGATAAAATTGACGAACTTATTACCGATATTTTAGAAAACGGCTTTTTGCAGGGCATAGGCAAGCCCGAACAATTGCGGCACTACAAAAACCCTGTGAGGTTTTCCCGACACATAACGCAGGGTGATAGGCTTGTGTACTCACCCAGCGGTGAGGACTTGTTAATTGTTTCATGCAAAGGGCATTATGAGGACAAATAAAAAAGCGGGTGAGCAGACCCGCCTTTTTCTGAAACATGGAAACGTGGACATTGATGCTGTAGGGTTTAGTGTCCGCGTCCGTACATAGTGCCGTGACACGGCTTGCATAAAGCCATGCCATTACTTGCGGTATTTGAACCGCCACTTGATACATGACGCTTGTGATGTGCTTCCCACTCTTTTCCTGAAAGTGAAGTCCCACATTTTTCACACTTGCCGTTTGCGTTGTTGTAAATTTGTTGACGTACTGTTGAAGAAAATGCCATAAATAGCACCTCCTATCCACAGCCTACTGTCAACATTTTCAAATTCATTTTGCAAAAATTTTCTTTAAAGTTTCTTTAAAATAAAAAACGGCGAGGAATCCGCCATTTT
Organism: Defluviitaleaceae bacterium; assembly: GCA_009786975.1. Lineage (GTDB taxonomy): Bacteria > Bacillota > Clostridia > Lachnospirales > WQUN01 > WQVC01. Next base: position 199 of record WRGX01000117.1, on the reverse strand, counting down.
TTATACATATTCGATTTTACTATTTTAGCAATACACGTACCCGCCGCCCACCGCGCGCTAGGCGCGCTATTTATAATTGTCGCATATGCTGTAGCCCTCGGTACATGGCGGAAACGGCGGAAACGGGGGCTTGGGGGGTATTGGTGGTTTGGGGGGCTTTGGAGGAACCGGGGGGACGGGGGGGACCGGGGGGTCCGGG
>WRGX01000116.1 GCA_009786975.1 Defluviitaleaceae bacterium | reverse complement strand
CCATTTGCATATCCTTTTTTTAACAACATTCTATACTTTTTTTGCACTATATTCCATTCCTTTCATTGGTAGGATTATTTGAGAAAGGGAACACTAGCGGGTCGCAAGAAGGAAGCGGCGGAAACAGGCGGAAATTTGACCAAAAAGCGTGCCATTTGCGTAGTGGCAACACGCCCTAAAGCAATTACAAAAACTTGAAAAGAAGTTTCATGGTAAGTGCCGTTTTGCCGTGAGGTTATTAATAAAGTTGCATATTTCGTTGAATTGACGTAGGGTATAACCGATATTATTCAAGGCGCAGTTGATTTGATATAATCTTCACGCTATAGCGTACAAGCGTACAGGAAAGGAAGTTAGAAATGAAAAATTTGGCAGAACAATTGCGCGGCCGCGTAATCATGGACGTGACTACTCCGGAGCAGGCGAAAATCGCGGAGGACGCGGGCGCGGGCGCGGTTATGGCACTGGAGCGTGTGCCGGCGGATATTCGGGCGGCGGGCGGAATTTCGCGCATGAGTGACCCGAAAATGATAAAAAGCATCGTGGCGGCGGTGGGGATTCCGGTTATGGCGAAATGCCGAATCGGGCATATCGTCGAGGCGCGGCTTTTGGAGGCAATCGGCGTGGATTATATCGACGAAAGCGAGGTTCTTTCGCCCGCCGACGATAAATTTCATATCGATAAATCGGCGTTTTCCGTGCCGTTTGTGTGCGGCGCGAAGGATTTGGGCGAGGCATTGCGTCGCATTTCCGAGGGCGCGAAAATGATTCGCACAAAGGGCGAACCGGGTACGGGCGACGTGGTTCAGGCCGTGCGGCACATGCGTGAAATTTCGTCGCAAATACGTCGTGTCGCGTCAATGAGCAAGGACGAGCTGTATGACACCGCAAAAGAATTGCGCGTGTGCGTTAAAATTTTGACATATGTACACGAAAACGGAAAGTTGCCCGTGCCGAATTTTTCCGCGGGCGGCGTTGCGACTCCTGCGGATGCGGCGTTGATGCGTCTGCTTGGCGCGGAGGGTGTGTTTGTAGGGTCGGGGATTTTTAAATCGGGTGACCCTCAAAAACGCGCGCGCGCAATTGTTATTGCCGCCGAAAATCACACGGATTACGCGCTTATTGCCAAACTCAGCGAGGATTTGGGCGAGGCAATGGTCGGGATAAATGAATCGGAAATCGAAATTTTAATGGCGCAACGGAGTGCGTCGTGAAAGAAGTTATAGCGTCGGGGAGATTTTAGAGTCGGGAGGTTTTCCCATGCGCACCAACATAATCGCAGAGATTTTGACAGTCGGCACGGAAATTCTTTTGGGCAATATCGTGAACCATAACGCGGCGTTTTTGTCGCGGGAGCTTGCCGCGCTTGGAGTGTCGGTTTATCGGCATACGTCCGTCGGCGATAATGCGGAGCGGCTTGCGGCGGCATTCGCGCGCGCATTTGAAGACGCCGATATTGTGATAACAACGGGCGGTTTGGGACCGACGTTGGATGATATTACAAAGTATGTTGCGGCGGATTTTTTCGGCCTTGAAACGGAAATCCACGAGGAGTCGCGGCGGCGAATTTTTGCGCGTTATGATTCACAATTCACGGGGCGCGACTTGCCCGAAAACGTCGAGCGCAACGCGATTATTCCGTGCGGCGCGAGGGTTTTCCCGAACGATAACGGAGCCGCGCCGGGCATTTGTGTCGAATACAATCCCGCAAATACATCTCATAAACTTGCCTCGCAAGTTCGTTCGCGCAACTTGCAGGGCAAGTTGCTAATTATGTTGCCCGGGCCGCCACACGAAATGCAGCCGATGTTCTCGGACTATGTGGCGGCATTTTTGCGCGAAAAATCCGGGCTCGTTTTTGTTTCGCGTACCCTTAAAATAATCGGGCGCGGCGAAACCGCCGTGGAATCGGCACTGCGCGACTTAATCGACGCGCAAACAAACCCGACAATCGCGCCGTATGCGAAGGTTGGCGAGGTGCATGTGCGGGTAACGGCACGACAAGCGCGGCGCGTGCCGGAAGCCGCGCATTCTCTCGAAGTCGGGTGCGATTGCCGAAATATTGAAGACGCGGCCGACCTGCTTGCCCCCGTTTGCGACGAAATTTACGCCCGTCTCGGTGAGCAAATTTACGCCGAAGATAACGTGACACTTGCGGAGGTCGTTGTTTCCGCGCTGAAAAAAAATAATTTAACCCTCGCGCTTGCGGAATCCTGCACGGGTGGGCTAATCGCCGCGAAAATCGTTGATATCCCCGGTTGTTCCTCCATTTTCCGCGAGGGATTTGTCACCTATTCAAACGAAGCGAAAATCGCACGACTCGGCGTTTCCGAAGAAACGCTCGCGGCACACGGCGCGGTAAGCGCGGAAACCGCCGCCGCAATGGCGGAAGGCGCGGCGAAAGCGGCGGGCGCGGACATCGGTCTTTCCGTAACAGGCATCGCAGGCCCCGACGGCGGCACGGCGGAAAAACCCGTTGGCCTCGTCTACATTGGGCTGTATGTAAAAGGAAAGAACGCCGTTGAACGGCATAATTTATTAGGCAATCGCAGCGTTATTCGCACACGTACGGCGATTTTCGCGCTGGATTTTTTACGGCGAAGCGTATGACTGAAAAAGTGTGAAAAATCGGCGAGAGGAACGCGGGCGGCTGATTTTTAATGGCGATTTGTGCGCTCAGCGAATGACGAAAGCATGGAGCGATGCGCGAACGCTCCAAATTTTTACAAATTCCTTCGCGCGATGAGTTTAAGCTGTCCGTGGTGATAGCATGACTCTTTATGCGGACATTTTATTTTTGGTAAACTTCATAATGAACGGCTTTGTGCTGTGGGTTGTGTCAAAAATCCTGCGTACACAAAAAAAACTTTTTCGGATTTGGGCCGGAGCGGGCTTGATGGCATTTTTGTATACGCTGATAATCGTTATTCCGCCGCTTCGATTTTTGAACGTAATTTTGGCGTCCCTCGTGATTTTGTCGGCGGGGGTCGCGCTTGCGTTTAATCCGAAAAGCATCAAAGAGTTTGGCAAACTTATGGCGGCGGGCTACATAGTTTCATTCACGGTCGGCGGAATCGGCATGGCTTTATTTTTTCTCACGGACCTGCCAAACGCCGTCTATTTCATCGTTTCCGACCTCGACGCCTTCACCCGCACAATTTCATGGCAAATCGCGCTCGTCGGCATGGTGGCGAGCTATTTTATTATAAAAATCGCGATGAAAATGTTCGAGCGATACACGCTTAAGCGGCAAATGCTTTGCCATGTTTGTATCGCGCTCGGCAGCACAGATTGCACCTTCGACGCGCTGGTCGACACCGGCCACAGCCTGAAAGAGCCGCTTTCGCAATGCCCGGTAATTATTGCGGAATTCGGCGAAATCAAGCCGCTTTTGCCGAATTGTTTGCAAGTTTTATTCGAAGAGAACCTCGAAAACGATTTAACCGTACTGCTTTCGATTCGCGAGGAAGCGTTTTATAATCGCATCCGCATGATTCCCTTCACAAGCCTCGGTCGCAAAAGCGGCATGTTAATCGGCTTCCGCCCCGACAAAGTCACGCTCGAAGGCGTAGAAAAAAATGCCGACATCGTTATCGGTATTTACAATGATAAACTCTGTCAAAGCGGTCGGTATCGCGGGCTTTTAAGCCCGGAGTTGGTGTCGTGAGCCTCTCGTCCCGAATCTCGCCGAAGACTGCAAGGTGTAAAACATAGTAAAATCCCTGTGTTGGGGATTTTGAAAAAAAAGAGTCGGCGAGTGACACTCGCCGACTCTTTTTTTTACGGACCGGGAATCTGCCCCCGGCTTCGAGAGAATGCGTCGCCGCCGACATGTGTCCCCGGTGCCATGTGTCCCCGGTGCCATGTGTCCCCGGTGCCCGATTTGCACAAGCGAGTTTAATTCAGTATAATGGCGGCGTTTGATTCACTTCCCCCAAAGGAGAGATTTTTATGAAATACCAAACAGTTAACCAAATCCGAGACGCGTTCTTGGATTTTTTTGTTGGCAAGGAGCATTTTGTTTTGCCGAGTTATCCGCTTGTGCCGCAGGGGGACAAGTCGCTTTTGCTGATAAATTCGGGGATGGCTCCGATGAAGGCGTTTTTTACGGGGCAGGAAAAACCGCCGTCACCGCGTGTTGCGACCTGCCAGAAATGCATTCGCACGATTGATATCGACGAAGTGGGCAGGGATGCGCGACACGCTTCGTTTTTTGAGATGCTTGGAAACTTTTCGTTCGGCGATTATTTTAAAAAGGAAGTTATACCGTGGTCGTGGGAATTTTTGACGAAAGTTATGGAGATTCCGGCGGAAAAACTAAGCGTTTCGGTGTATCTTGAGGACGACGAAGCGTATGCGATTTGGCGCGACGACGTTGGCGTGCCGGAAAGCAAGATTTTTCGCATGGGCAAGGAAGATAATTATTGGGAACACGGCAACGGACCGTGCGGACCGTGTTCGGAGATTTATTTTGACCGCGGCGCAAAGCATGGATGCGGCGAGGCGGACTGCACAACGGGCTGCGAATGTGACCGATTTATGGAGGTTTGGAACCTTGTTTTCACGCAGTTTGAGCGGCGTGAAGACGGTTCGTACGTGCCGCTGGAGTTTACCAACATCGACACGGGCATGGGGCTTGAGAGGCTCGCGATTGTTATGCAAGATGCGGCGAGTATTTTTGATATTGACAATATAAAATCTGTGCGTGATTCGATTTTGCGCCAAGCGCACGGTGGGAACCGGGGGGATGTGTCGGCGGCGGCACATGCTCTCGAAGCCGAAAACTGCGATGATGCCTTGGTTTCCGCCAATATTATCGCCGACCATGTGCGAAGCGTGACTTTTATGGCGGCGGACGGCGTTTTGCCTTCGAACGAGGGCAGGGGATATGTGTTTCGGCGGCTTTTGCGACGCGCGGTGCGACACGGCAAGGGGCTTGGACTTACGCGGTTTGTACAAAACGTCGCGCAAACCGCGATTGATGCGTACTCTCACGCGTATCCGAATTTGTCGGAAAAGTCCGGCCATATTTTAAAAACGCTTGGTGCGGAGGAAAATCGTTTCCTTGAAACGCTGGACACCGGGATGAATTTGTTGCAAAAGCAAATCGACGATTTGAAGGCGGGCGGCGGGAAAATTTTGCGCGGCGCGGATGTTTTTAAGTTGTACGATACGTTTGGCTTTCCGCCGGATTTGACGCGCGAAATTTTGGAGGATAACGACCTCGACTGGGACGAAGAAGGCTTCAAAGCCGAGATGCAGGCGCAGAAAACCCGAGCGCGTGAGGCGCGGGCGACCTTTACGTACATGGGCGCGGATGAGACGGTTTATCATAAATTGCCGCCGAATTTGGTTACAGAGTTTGTGGGGTATGATGCGGATTCGTGCGAGGCGGAGGTTTTGGCGATTATTGCAGATGGGGAGATTGTTGACGAAGCGTGGGAGGGGCAGGAAGTTGCCGTTGTTTTGAACAAAACGCCGTTTTATGCGGCGAGTGGCGGGCAAAAGGGGGATGTGGGGACATTTTTCGACTCAAATAAATCCGTCAGCGTTTCAATTGACGATTGTGTGACAGTTGCCGGAAATAATACGGTTCACATCGGCAGAATTGATATGGGCGAGTTGAAGGTCGGGCAAAAAATTACCGCCGCATACACTTTCCACACCCGCCGCGCCACCGAGTGCAACCACACCGCGACGCATCTTTTGCAAAAAGCATTGCGCAAAATTTTGGGCGACCATGTTGAACAAGCAGGTTCGTCGGTGGATTTCGAGCGTTTGCGTTTCGATTTTACGCACATGCAATCGCTTACGGCGGAGGAACGCGAAACAGTTGAAGAAATCGTTTGCGACTGTATTTTGGCGGCAATGCCCGTCGCAACCGAGGAAACATCGCCCGACGAAGCACGCAAAAAAGGCGCGGTCGCGCTTTTCGGCGAAAAATACGGCGACACGGTGCGCATGGTTTCCATCGGCAACGAAAACGACGGTCCGGTAAGCGTCGAGCTTTGCGGCGGAACACATGTTAAAAATACGTCCGAAATCGGACTGTTCAGAATTTTATCCGAAACCGGCATTTCTTCGGGCGTGCGGCGAATCGAAGCCGAAACGAGCCACGGCGCACGCTTGGGCTACAAAGAAGAAATCCGTTTGCAATCCGAAAAAATAAAATCCCTCTCCGAAGAAAACCGCGCCCTAAAAAAAGAGCTCGCAAAAATCCAATCCGCAGCGGCGGGCGCAAGCCACGAAGCCGCATTGGCAGACATATTAAAATCCGCCGAAACCGTGGGCAACTTCACCCTAATCTCCGCCAAGCTCGAAAACTGCGATATCGAAGCCCTGCGAAAAATCTGCGACAAAATAAAAGCCGAAATAAAATCCGGCGTGCTTCTCCTTTGCGGCACAAACCCCGAAACCGGCGCAGTCCAATTCCTCGCATCCGCAAGTGACGACGCCGTAAAAGCGGGAATAAACTGCGGCGCGCTCGTAAAATCTGCCGCGCAAACCTGCGGCGGCGGCGGCGGCGGCAAACCAAACCACGCCCAAGCCGGCGGCAAGGACGCATCAAAAGCCGCCGAAGCTGTTGCGCAAGCGGAAGCGCAAATGAAGGAAATGTTGGGCGCGTAAAGCGCAAAATTTAAATTTTCCTTGCAATATTTGTAATAACATTGTAAAATTATTACAAAGTTGTTACGAACATATTTCGGGGGAGGCTGAGGAGTGCTTTTTAAAAGGAAGCAACAGGTCGCGAACGTGAAAAAGGTTAGTGAATTTGTTAATCCTGTGCAACATAAAGAAAGAAAATATATCTCTCTCATGGTGGTTCCGAGTGTCGGCAAAACGCGCAGCTTACATATTCCGCGTGTCGTTTTTATCGGGGTCTTGTTTTTGTTTTTCGCTGTGAGCGCGCTTGTTTCGGGCTTTTATTTGCGTGGGTCTTATCTTGAAAACAGGGCGCGCAACTTGGAGATTTCGCTTGTTGAAACAATCGAGTATTTTGAGGAATATCGTGAAGCGTCGGCGCAAGCACATGTTTATTTGCGTGACCGGTCCGGTCGCGTGTATGAACGACTTAACGCCGCACAAATGCGCGTTCGCGCCGAATTTGCGCAACAAGAAGAACGCCATCAGGACGGCTTGGACTATACGCAGCAATATATCGACCACTTGGAGCAGCAAATCCGCGATTTTGAGGCCGCGCGGCTCGTGATTTTGGCGCGCTTGGAGGACAAGGGGCAGATGATTCCGCAAATTGCCGAAACCGTGCGCCGACTAAATGTGTCGCAGGCGAGTCTTGTTTATGAAATTAACGGGCAGTCGGAGTTTGTCGCGCCGCCGACGGTGCAGCTTTTGGGCGCGAGTATGTACTCGCCCGCGACGGAAGATGAGCTTCTCGCGCGGGTTGAAATGCTTGTTGGCGAGCTTGATGTCCAGCGGCAACTTTTTGAAAATATCGGAGCGTACACCGCGGGAATTGCCGGATATTTACGCAATTATCCCACGATTATGCCCATCGCGGGCGGCGTGGTAACGTCGGGATTCGGCAACCGCCGCGACCCCATTACCGGGCGAACCGCCTTCCACGAGGGTATCGATATCCCCGCGCCGACAGGCACGCCGATTATGGCGGCGGG
>WRGX01000115.1 GCA_009786975.1 Defluviitaleaceae bacterium | reverse complement strand
TTATGGGTTAGGAAATTGTTCCCGGCTTCGAGGGAATGCGTCGCCGCCAACATGTGTCTCCGGTGCCCACTGCGCGCTTGGCGCGCTTTTTTATTTTGCAAAAAAGAGTCGGCGAGTGTCACTCGCCGACTCTTTTTTTACGGACCGGGAAACTGCTCCCGGCTTCGAGGGAACGCGTCGCCGCCGACACATGTCCCCGGTGCCCACTGCGCGCTTGGCGCGCTTTTTATTCGTTTTCAAGCCCTTTTTTCAAATTTTGCAAGACTTTCTTTTCGATTCGTGACACTTGTACCTGCGAAACGCCGATTGTTTTTGCGACTTCGGTTTGTGTTTTGTCGCGGAAATATCGCAGGATTATTACCTGCCGTTCCTTGGGCTTTAGCCGCGAAATAAGCTGCTTCAGGGCGATTATATTTATTTTTTTCTCGCTGTCGTCGTCGGCTTGGGCGATTTTATCGATTAAAAAAATCGGACTGCCGTCGCCTTGGTAAATCGTGGCGTGGAGAGACTCGACATCGTGGGACGCCTCGGTTGCGATGATTAAATCCTCCGCATCTGCGCCGATTTCCGCCGCAAGCTCGTTAATCGTGGGCTGGCGGCCGAGTTTTGCCGTTAACATTTCCGTTGCGTATCGCGCTTTTGTCGCCATTTCCTTGAGCGGGCGGGATACTTTTATCATGCCGTCGTCGCGCAGAAACCGCTTGATTTCGCCGATTATCATGGGAACCGCATAGGTGGAAAATTTCACTTCAAACGAAGGGTCGAATTTTCGGATGCATTTTAAGAGTCCTATTGCTCCAATTTGATACAAATCGTCGGGTTCATAGCCGCGCTTCGCGAACTTTTTTACAACAGACCAAATCAGACCGCTGTTTTCCCGTATTAATTGCTCGGCGGCTTCGTTGTCGCCTGCTTGGGCGAGGGCGATTAGTTCGAGGGTCATTGCTGCGCTCCGTTGATTTTTTTTGTCAACACAACGCTTGTCCCTTCTCCCGGGAGCGACGAAATTTCGACGGAATCCATAAATGACTCCATCACGGAAAAACCCATGCCGGACCGCTCCAGCTCGGGTTTAGTCGTAAACAGCGGCTCGCGGGCGGATTCGATGTTTTCAATTCCGACGCCGCTGTCGCGAACTTCAATTGTAACGACGCGGTTTTCGGCGGAAAAAATAATTTGCACAAAATCATTGTCTCCGGCTTCATTGTTTTCGGAGTTTTCGGATTCGAGAGCATGTGTCGCCTCGGAGGCATGTCCACGGTGTTCAGCGTAGCCTTGGCGTGCATAGCCGTGAATAATCGCGTTTGTCACGGCCTCGGACACTGCCGTTTTTATTTCTGTAACTTCCTCGACGGTCGGGTCGAGCGGCGCGACAAACGCCGCCGCCACAACCCTCGAAATCGAAATGTTTTCCGTAAAAGCGGAAATTTCCAGTTTTATCAACGATTTATTCATCGAAAGACCCTCCAAGCATGTGCATCGCCATTCCCGCGCTTTCCGCACGCGAAACAATTTTCGAAAGACCCGATACATCAAAAAGTCGCGAAATCGGTTCGCTCATATTGGCGATAACAATGCGCCCGCCGCTAAGTTCCGTTTTCTTGTATCGCCCGATAATCATGCCGATTCCCGATGAATCCATAAACGAAACCCCGCCCATGTCCAGCAAAATATGCCGACACGACGACTTTTCAAACGTCGAATCAATCTGCGCGCGAAGCCTTTCGGCTTTGTAATGGTCGAGTTCTCCGCTCGGCGCGGCAACAAGCACCCGCCCATGTACATTAAGTTTTAAATCTGCTTGCTTTGTCATGCAATCCCCTTCCAAATTTTGTCATTTGTATATATCATAGCAAATATTTCCAAATTTGCAAGAGGGTGGAGAAATAAAAATCGATGATGTTAGTGTCACTAACATCATCGATTTTATGACTGCGTTTTTTTCGGTTCCTACATTGAATATCGGTTCCTACATTAAAATGGCGCGAACGGGGCGGACATTTCTAACCAAGCCGGAAATCAACTTTTCGGCTTGGTCGTGTTTAAAATTTTGCGCGGACACGATTGCGTTGTTTATTATGAAGTAGGGGTCGTCGGCGTTTTCGTTGGTTTCGGATATAAATTGGACTGTGTTTTGTATGGTTTGCTCCTTTGTTGTTACGCTGCCGGAGTCGGATTCTTCGCTGAAATAGTAGGTGAATGTTTCGCCGAAAAACATCGGCACGGCGGCAACATACAGACCGTATTTCATATATTGCATCGGCGTGTACATGTAATTTGGCGAATCGCTTATACGATAATACAACCGACAGTTTTTTTCGGGCAGACTCTTGTACACGAATGGTTGAAATTTGTGGGTGTATGGGGTTTGTATGTCGGGGGATTCTTTGAAGACGGGCAGAAGAATTCCTGCGTTTTGTTGTATGGCCAGGGCGTCGGCGATAATTTCGTCGGATTTCAAGGTCTTTATTCCGTGTCTCAAAAATACGCCCGCCAGCCCAAGTGCGAGAAGTTCGGGCTTTTCTTCGGCGTCGGAATAAATTTTTTCCAAAATGGTGATTACATCGTACTCGGGACGCGTGGAATTTGCCAAAATTTCGAAGGTTGCAAGCTCGGTGAACGCGGCGGTTAAATTTGCCGCCCCGACGGGATTTTCGAAAAATCGCACGAAGGCCTTTTGTGCCGCCTCGTCGAAGCGCGACATTTCAAGCGCGGCCTGCAAAAGGCGCGCGTCAAGCGCGGGCGCGAGGCGATTGTCCTCGTCGATGACTTTTGAAAGTTCCGACCATTCCGAATAGCTCGCGCGAAAATTTTTCAACACGAACGCTAAAATTTTTTCGTCGAAGAAATTATTTATGAGCAAGTCATAGCAAACGGCGGCCAAATTGTCCGTTTCGAATGTTGCTTTTGTTATCAAAACTGCCAGGGCTTCGAACAGGCTTTCGTGCGGAATGTGCTTATATTTCGCGGAAATAAGCCTTCCCGCGCGGGTGTATTCGCCGGTTTGCAGATAAACGTCCAGGGCTTGACGGATGAAGCCTCCGCCAATCGCGCTTTCGTCAACTTCGCCGTAATATTCAAGCGCGCGGTCAAAATTTTCCGCCTCATAGTGGAGCCTGCCGAGCGCGACAAGAATTCGCATACGATACGGCTTCGGGATAATTTTTTCCGCTAAAATCGCCTCGAAAACAGGCACAGCATCGGCGGGCGGAGCCTCCAGCCCCAAATAAAAGCTCGATAAGTACGCCAAAACGTGAAAACGCCTGTCGCCCGCCTGGAAAAAATAATGGTACAACGACGCGTTCGACCCCGAAATCATTGGCGAAACAATGACCTCCTCGTCCAAAATCGCGCGCTTGCCCGCGCCAAGGCATGTGCAGGCGAGAGAGCCGCTTACCGCCTCGATTATTGTGGGGTTTTCCGAAACCTCACGGACCTCCATGCCGCGTTTTTCCGGCTCGGTTACGTAGATGAATTTTACGGCGGAATTTTCGCGCAACCGCAGTTCAAAAAGTGTCAGGTTTTCGCGCAAAATTTCCTCGGCTTTGTTAAGCGGCGCGCCGGTTATGCCAAGCGCGCGAAAGCGATTCCATAAGTAAAGATACACACTGTTTGCCTCGCGTCCGCGAAAATCTCCCTCGAGGCAACGCGTTCCGAACTGCAAAATTTTTGCTTGAGCGTCGGGCAAAAGGTCGGAGAGAGCGGGGTCGGTTATCAGAAAATGATAGACGTAAACGGCAAAGGCGGGGTCGGTCATTTGCGCCGTTGAAAGGAAATTTTTCAAAGTGTAGCGGTTTAGTTTTTGCGCGTTGTTCTCATATGCCGCGCGAATCAGCGCGTCGAAAATTCCCGGCATATAAACCTGCCGCTTCTCCGCATCGAGATAAAACGCGAATGCTTCCGCGCTCATATCCCCGCGCGAAATACGATTTGTACAAATATCCTGCAAAAGCGGAGGATATCCGCTTGCGGCGTAGAGTTTTTCGCCCATCTCGGGGTTTTTCGCAACCGCTTCCGACGCGGCCTCTGCGTGTCGCGTCATAACGGACGAAATGTCCGCGCCGCGTTCGGCTGCATATGTGATAATCGGCAGGAAAACAGCGGTTCCCACAGGTGCCAGCTTGTAAAAATGATAAAACCCGTCGAAAAGAAATACGCTTCGGCATCCCGCGTTGTAGGCGCGCTCGAAGAATTTTTGCGCGTCGGAAAGCTCGCCCGCCGCAAGGGCGAGCAAGCCGCTAAATGCCGCAAAATCAACGCTTGCAACCGTTTTCATATGCTCGGTAAGCAGGCGTCGATGTTTTTTCGCGCTTCGCGTGCGTCCTTGTTTCAGCTCCAAATACGCATACAAAAAGCACAGCGTGCCGTAATGATACGGTTCGTGTGCTTTGAGAAAACTTTTGTAGCTCATCGCCTTGTCAAGCATGGCGTTCGCGCCGTCGAAATTTCCCGCCTCGATTGCGATAAAAATCGTAAGCGCGTACAGCTTCAAATGCACCAAATTGCGCCTGTGCGCGGCGGTGGCGGCATGATTTGCGCGTTGCAGGTAAACCCGCATCTCGTTCGCAGGCTCTAAAAATCGCGATGCTTGCCAACACCGCAAAACAAACGCAATTATCGCGTTAGTTTCGCGGCGCGAGTCTAGTGTTGCAATATGTTTCAGAATGTTTGCCATTTGCGCGTCACTCCGCCGAGTAGTCGTCAAAATATCCGCGAAGCAAAATAACCGGCGTGCCTTTGTCGCCGCTTCCGCCCATTAAATCGCACAAACTGCCGACTAAATCGGCATACATACGCGGGGTTGTCCCCTCGCGGAATGCGTCGGGATTTGCGGCTTTTTCCTTGAGCATATTTGTAACGGCAGCGCGTTTTTCGTCGCCGCTTAAATCGCCGTAAACCGCGTCGGCAACCATTTTTATTTTAATTTCCGTCGGCAACTCGCCGAGCCGCGGCGTAAATCCGGGCGAAACAACAGGGTCGGCAAGCTCCCAAATGCCGTGTCGGGGGTCCTTAAACGCGCCGTCGCCGTAAACAATCACTTCCGGCGCAACGCCCGTTTTTTCCCTGAATCGCGCGGCCAAGTCGGCAACAAATTCCGAGGCTTTTGCCGGAAAAAGTTTAAGCACGCCTTCTGACGATAAATTCGAGCCAAGCACGCCGAATTGCGGGTTATAACCGCTTCCGTTTATGCTTTTGCACAAAATGTCCGACAATGTAAAGACTCGCACTGCGCCCGCTTTTAAAAGGCGTTGTTTCGTGCGTTCACGCCCGTGAATTTCGCCGACAATTACGTTTTTCGTTATACGCAAAATATCGCGCGGGTCGTTCGAAAAATAAACCGAAATATTGTCGGCGGCTTCCTCGTAAAGTTGCACATAGTCCACGCCCGTATATGGCAATTTGTATGAGCCGACAACGGCGCGAAACTCATCTGCGGTAACAATTTGCCCGCAAATTCTGTCGTTTGCTTCGTCGAGAAGTTCAATATCCATGCACGGGTTTCCGACCTCGTCGTGCGGATAGCTAAGCAAAACATGCACCTTTTTTGTACCCATTGCGACGCCGCGCAAAATATCCAAAAAGCGATTCCGCGACAAAATCGGATAAACAAGCCCGACTTCCTCGCCGTCGAATTTCTCGTTGATATCGTCACCAATATCCGAAAGTTTCGCGAAGTTCCCTTCCATTTTCGCGACAAGGGCTTCCGTAACCCCCACAATATCGTCTTTCTCCAAAGTTTTCCCCTGTGTGTCAAGCACATTTAGCACATGTGACGTAACAATTTCAATCAAATCGTCGCCACTGCTTATAATCGGCAAACGGATTCCGGTTGCCGTTGTTCCTGTTAAACGCATAAAATTACTCCTTTCGCAGACGTGCCTTCAACGTGCTAATTATAACCGAAACGTGCTATACTTGCAAAAATTTCAAAGTTGATGATGTTAGTGTCACTAACATCATCAAAATTCCAAGGAGGAAAAAAAATGAAAAAGGCAATTTTGGTTATTACCGGCGTTTTTTTTGTAGCACTGGCTTCGTGCGGAACGAATGGAACGGAGTATGAGACGCCTCCCGAAGAGCCTCCCGTCGAAGCACCCGCAGAGCCGGAGCCTATACAACCCCTCGAGCCGGAGGCTCCCGAGAAAATCGAAATCGCTTACGAAATCGATTACGTGCCGCGACTTGCCCCCGCGACGCTCTACGAACTGGGCGGAACAATGCGCGACATGACATCAACGGAAATTGTGCATGATATGGGAATCGGCATAAACCTCGGCAATACGCTTGAAGCCACCGGAGCTTGGATTAACGGCACAACGGTCAGGGATTACGAAACCGCTTGGGGCAGTCCCGTTATTACGGAGCCGTTGATTCGGGGCTATGCCGACGCGGGGTTTGGGGCTGTGCGCATTCCCGTGGCGTGGTCGAATCTTATGGGCGAGGATTATACAATCTCTCCCGAACTTCTAAATCGCGTCGAGGAAGTTACGCGCTGGGTTCTGCTTAACGATATGTACGCCGTGATTAATATCCACTGGGACGGCGGATGGTGGGACACGTTTCCGACCGAACCCGATGCAACAATGCGAAGATTTACGCGCTTTTGGGACCAAATCGCAGAGCGTTTTGCGGATTACGGCGATATGCTTCTGTTCGAATCCGCAAACGAAGAACTTGGCTGGCACTCCCTTTGGAATCCGTGGGGCGGTACGGATGAAGGCAAGCAGGAATCTTACGACCTTGTGAACCTGATTAACCAGACTTTTGTTGACTTGGTTCGCGCTTCCGGCGGAAATAATTCCGAGCGGCATCTGCTTATTGCGGGCTACCACACCGATTTCACATGGACCGTTGACCCGCTTTTTCTTATGCCAAACGACCCCGCAAACCGCGTAATTGCAAAAGTACATTACTACACTCCGTTTGGGTTTACACATTTGGAGGCCGACGAACCGTGGGCGGCAATGCGAATGGATTGGGGTTCCGACGAGGATTTTGCGGAGCTTAACCGCTATTTTGACATGGTGGAGCATAGGTTTATCGACAACGGCGTACCCGTTATTATTGGAGAATTTGGCTCGATACGGTCGGAGCGGCGATACGAAGGCGCGGTTTATCGCTATATCGCCGCCGTTACCGAAGCGGCATTTACGCGCGGAATGGCACCGATTTTATGGTGCATCACGCTGGGCGAAAGGCCGGAGCGCGGTCTTTTCTTCAGCCGAGCAACCTACACCATGATAAATCCCGACCTGGAAGCCCGCTTTCGCGAAATAGAGCAAATGCCGAGAACAGGCGCGGTTGTCACAGCCCCCGGCAGAGAAATTGCGCCGTCGCCGCTCGCCAATTAGGAAGCGTAAGAAAATAAATTTTACACATTCCGACGGATTAGAGGAGTATGCAAATTCCTTCATTAGGGCGTGTTGCCACTACGCAAATGGCACGCTTTTTCCCGAGTTTGACACTTGACCCCGAAAAAAGGGCGTAAAATGGGGAAAGCGTAGTCCCAAAATACGCGAGTTGTCCCTACAGGGCTATCGAAG
>WRGX01000114.1 GCA_009786975.1 Defluviitaleaceae bacterium | reverse complement strand
GCCATAAAAAAAAGAGTCGGCGAGTGTCACTCGCCGACTCTTTTTTTTTACACCGGAAAACTGCATCCGGCTTCGAGGGCATGTGCCGCACACGACACATGCCCCCGGTACCCACCGCGCGCTTGGCGCGCCCGGCTTCGAGGGAATGCGTCGCCACCGACACATGCCCCCGGTGTCCAATGCGCGCTTGGCGCGCCCGGCTTCGAGAGAATGTGCCGACGCCGACATGTGCCGACGGTGCCCACTGCGCGCTTGGCGCGCTACCCGCCTCGCTTTAAAATGAGTAATTTCTGCCCGGCGGTTAGTTTGCCGGAATGTTCCAGTTCGTTTACGGCCAAGAGTTCATCCAGCGGTGTGTTGAATCGTTTTGCGATTTTCCACAAATTGTCGCCGTTTTGTACGATGTAAACTGTCATGGAGGCTTGGTTCGCCAGGGCTGTGGGGTCGATTTCGCTGAACTCGATGTCGCGGATGATTCGGGTTTCTTCCTGCTCGACGACGCGTGTGGCGAAATTCAGGATAAAACGCGTTTCGGTTTCGCGGGGAGACAGCATGTTAAACGTGATGTGGTCGATTGAAACGTTGACATCGACGGACATTGTGGGGTTCGCGCCCTTTGCCTCGATGGTTTGGCGATAGGGAATGACGGTTCGAAACGACGCAAGGGGCGTACTGTCCGATTCGGCTACATACAGAATGTCGGTATTTATCGCGCCTTCGACGATGATTTTGTCGTCGATTATTTTTACGTCGTCGATGTGTGCGTGGCCTTTTACGCGGAAAACTTGCAGCATATCGGGCGTGTTGCCGGTTAGGGCAACGATTTCTTTGACGGGGGTCTGGTTGCGATTCATGCACACAAGGCGCGGATAGCTCACGACGGTTTTCGAAAGCGCGAGCTGTGTGTTTATAATGTAGGCATCCTCGAGTACGGGGAAGGTTTCGGTGGAATACACCTTCATTTCAACCCCGACGGTAATTTCCGCCTCAAGCACGCGGTCTTCGCCATCCTCGTCGGGCCGCACGGAGATATGGCAATCGAGAATTTGCAGACAAACGTCGGCAAACATATCGTCGCGCGCGCCGGGTACATCCAGCGGCCCGTTGAACGGAATTTCGCTTTCAACGAACTCGATTAAGGAATCCTCGCCGGCGTAAAGGGTTGTCAGTGCGATTTCGCCGGAAATGTTTACGCGGCCGTTCGAGATTCGCGCGTCTTGATTAATAATACAGGCGGAAACCTGCAAAATTTCGCGCACATTCGGCTTTGACGCGGGCAGGACGAGTTGTTCGTTTACGCTGAATTTATCGGTGCGTGTGTCAACTGTGCGGTTCAAGTTTAGATTTGTCTTGAGAAGCTGATTGTCGGGGACATCTTGGATATGTACAACCATTTCGTGCGCGTCGCTGCGTTCCGCCGAAATTGTAACATTGACCGTTGCGCGATAGCTGACTTTGCGGTCGTTTACAACGCGATAGTCTATGTTTGCGATGTTCGCCTTCGAGCGCACCCACATTCCGGGCGCAACGCCGTCGATGTTAATAAAATCATCCACGGGGCGACTTTGCGCGATTGCGTGTACGGTTTTGTCCTCATTTTTCGCCGCGTAAAGTACAGACAGGTTTAAACGTCCGATAAAGTTTACGCGGTCTGTACCCGGCTCGGTGCGGTCGATAATCACCTGCTCCTCTGTTTGTAAAAGCAGCGCCATGTCGGGCTTAACGTCGGGAACAATTAAGTCACCCTCAAGCTGAATTTGCATGGACTCGCTGCCGACCGATTGGTCTAAAAAAACCTGCTCTCTTACCAAGGTCATAATAAAAAAAGCCTCCTTCACGCATTTCCGTTTTACGAAAATATATGAAGGAGGCGGGCAGATTATGCTTATTTATTGTCAGGTTTGATGGGAAATTCGTTTGCGACCTTGAAAGGGCTATTCGCAGAGCGTTATCTCTACCGCATTTGTCAGTACATCCGTGTAGCTGAAGGACAGTTTCCGAGAGGGACCGGGGCCGTCGCTTAGCTGTACGGTGAAGATACTTGGGTAAACGTTGGAAATTATCCCCTTGCTTACCACCGACTTATGCCGCCCCTTGTTTGTTTCAAGCCTTACCTTACTTCCGATATTCCGCTGAATATCGCTTCTTACGTGGAAAACATCTTTTCTGTCAAACAATTAAATCACCTCTCTAAATTTATTCTCTCTGATTTTTTTTTCGATTCCTTCAGGCTACCTCCCACTTTTAAGAGTTTTTACAATTATATAACAAAATTGTTACAAAGTCAATTCGTCAATGTATAATGTTTGGGTGTTAAGGAAATCTTTTTGTTTTTGGGAGAATTTTATGAAAAAAATTTTATCTGTTTTCGGGACGCGGCCGGAGGCCGTAAAAATGGTGCCGCTGTTGTTGGAAATGCGCGAGAACTCGGGGGTCCGGTCGCTTGTTTGTGTTACGGCACAGCATCGCGAGCTTTTGGACGATGTGCTTAATCCGTTTGGTATTGTGCCGGATTTCGACCTGAATATTATGACGGCGGGGCAAACGCTTACAGAAATTACCACGAAGGTGCTTCATGGGCTTGCGCCGATTTTGGCGCAGGAGAAGCCCGATATTTTGCTTGTTCACGGAGATACGACGACGACTTTTGCCGCGTCGCTTGCGGCGTTTTACGCGCGGGTTGAGGTCGGTCACGTTGAGGCGGGGCTTCGTTCTTATGACAAGTATCGCCCGTATCCGGAGGAAATTAACCGAAAATTGACAACCGCGA
Organism: Defluviitaleaceae bacterium; assembly: GCA_009786975.1. Lineage (GTDB taxonomy): Bacteria > Bacillota > Clostridia > Lachnospirales > WQUN01 > WQVC01. The sequence goes on along the minus strand of WRGX01000114.1, from coordinate 4,773 downwards.
TTGCGGATTATCATTTCGCGCCGACGGAACCTGCCCGCGAGAACCTATTAAATGAAGCCGTTCCGGCGGAAAAAATTTTTGTAACGGGAAATACCGCGATTGATATGATTAAACATACCGTTCGTTCGGATTACGTGTTCAAAAATTTCGCGGCGGGCGGCGTCGATTTTTCCAAAAAAATCATATTGATGACGGCGCACAGGCGCGAGAATTGGGGTGCGCCGATGGTAAATATTTGCCGCGCGGTTAAGCGAATCGCGGCGGATTTTTCCGATGTGCAATTCATTTGGGCGGTCCACCCCGGCAAGGCAGCCCACGACCCGCCGCATGAAATCTTGGCAGACGCGCCGCGCGTTCTCCTGACCGAGCCGCTGCACATTTTCGATATGCACAATTTGATGAGTCGCGCGCATTTAATTTTGACAGATTCCGGCGGATTGCAGGAAGAAGCACCGTCGTTTGACTTGCCCTGCGTTGTTCTGCGCGAGGTTACGGAGCGGCCGGAGGGGCTTGAGGCAGGTACGTTAGTTCTCGCGGGAACGGACGAAAATGCAATTTACAATGAAACCGCACGTCTTTTGTCCGACTCCGTCACGTATAAAAAAATGGCCGCCGCGAAAAACCCCTTCGGCGACGGGCAGGCAAGCACACGAATTGTTAATGCGATTTTGCAATAAAGCGCGCCAAGCGCGCGGTGGGCACCGGGGGCATGTGTCGGCGGGCGGCACGTGCTCTCGAAGCCGGATGCGGTTTTCCGAGTCATAAAAAAGCTCGCCAAGCGCGCGGTGGGAACCGGGGGCATGTGTCGACGGGCGGCACGTGCTCTCGAAGCCGGATGCGGTTTTCCGGGTCATAAAAAAGCGCGCCAAGCGCGCGGTGGGAACCGGGGACGACACCGGGGACATGTGTCGAAATCGGCACATTCTCTCGAAGCCGGATGCGGTTTCTCTAGTCATAAAAAAAACGAGTCGGCGAGTGACACTCGCCGACTCGTTTTTTGCATTTCCAATTATTTTCCGGGAAACTGCTCCCGGCTTCGAGAGCACGTGCCGCCGCCGACACATGCCCCCGGTGTCCACTGCGCGCTTGGCGCGCGCGCGCCTTGACATATCTGCCCACATGTTGTACTATCGCCGTAATACATTCGTAAAGGGGCGTGTGCTTTTAATGAAAAATTCAATGAAGAAAATTTTACTTTTTGCACTGCTTGTGACAGCGGCTTTTGTCTTTGTCGCGTGTGGGTCCGGTGACGTTGAACAAACCGGCCTTGTCCGCGAGGCTGTTTTGGTTGAAACAATTTCGCCGGAAACGGGCGATATAATTGTGATGGGTGAATACATAGGCACGGTCGAGGCAAATCAAACCGTTGCCGTTTTGCCGCGACTTCCGGGCGAGGTGCTTTCCGTTTATTTTGCCATGGGCGACGCCGTAGAGGCGGGCGACGTGCTTTTTTCCATTGATACCGCCGAAATCGAGAACAATATCACCGCGCTTGAGGCGCAGCTTGCGGTGCAGGACGCGATTGTCGCGGCGGCGCGAACAGGCGTTGCCCTTGTTGACGGCTCTGCGATGCAAAGCCAAATTTTGCAGGTTGCGGGCGGGATAAATCAGGCCGAGGCGGCGATTCGTCAGGCCGAGCAGAACGTTGAACAAGCACTTATCGGAATTGAGCAGGCCCAAATGGGATACGATTTGGCGTCGCAAGCCTACAACGATACGGCGGTTTTATTCGAAGCGGGCGTTGTCGCGCGAATCGCCTACGACCAAGCCGAAGCGGGCTATGTAAACGCGGCAGCGGGGCTTGAACGCGCCCAAAGCGGCTATACTTTGGCGAACATCGGCCTAGCGACGGCGCGCCAAGCGCACGAACAAGCCCTCGAGGGTCATCGGATTCTCGTCGAAGACGCACCGGACGAAAATCGCCAACGCGCCTTGGACGGTCTCGCACAAGCGCAAGCCGCGAGAAATACGCTTTTGGTGAACATCGACCTGGCACGCGAACGCCTCGATGACGCGACCGTCCGCTCCCCGATTTCCGGCATAATTGAAATGCGAAACGTAGAACCCTTCGGCTTTGCGAACCCGGCGGCTCCCGCGTTTTTAATCTCCGACCGCGACAGCCTCAACGTAGCGTTCCGAGTGCCGCGAAATAATTTCGAACATCTAAGCGTGGGCGATGAAATAACGATTTACGACGGACTAACCCCCCATATCGCTGTTTTAACCGAAGTCGCCTCGTCAATCGACGCAATGAGCGGACTGGTTTCCGTTCGCGCAACAATCCCGAACCCGCCCGAAGGTCTGCTTAGCGGCACGGCGGTAAGGATTTTCGCGGAGGCACAACGTGCCGAAAACGTCCAAATCGTTCCGCTCGGCGTGGTTCATTTCGACCGAGGAATCCCGCATGTCTATGTCGATGAAAACGGCGTAGCGCGGCGCGTACGCGTCGAAGTCGGGATTTTCGACGCGCAAAACATACATCTAATATCCGACGCAGACAGAATAATAAGCACATGGAGCGCGAGGCTTGCCGACGGCATTGAAGTTAGAGAAGTGGTTAGGGAAGCGGGCAGGGGGGCGTAGCGTGCATAAATTAACCGAAACAATCGTAAGGCGGCCCGTTGCCGCAGTAATAATAATCGCTGCAATAATCGCCTTCGGGGCAATGGCTTTAATTTCAATGCCGCAGGAGCTCAATCCCGAAATGGATATGCCGATGCTGATTATTTCAACCATTTTCCCCGGCGCAGGTCCCGAGGACATGGAGGCACTAATCTCGAAAGAAATAACCGACGCACTGGGCGCGCAAAGCGGCGTACGAAATATTATTTCGCAATCAATGGAAAATGTCTCTATCGTAATACTGCAATTCGAATTCGGGTTCGACATGGACCGAGCGTACACGGACGTAAGCCGCGCAATCGACGCAATTCTGCCGCGCCTCCCCGACGACGCAACCGACCCGGTTGTTTTCGAAATAAACATAAACGCCCAGCCCGTAATGCATTTGTCCATAAACTCCGACACAATCGAAAATTTGCGCCACCACGTCGAGGACGAAATTGTCCCGCATCTCGAGCGGCTCGCGAGCGTTTCAAGCGTGTCCGTTTCCGGCGGACGGCAGGACTATGTACGCGTTGAGGTAATCAATGAAAGGCTTGCAGAGCATCGACTGCATATTTCGCAGGTAATCGCGGCAATGAGCGGCGTGAATCATACCGCGCCCTTGGGTGCGGCGGAATTCGGAGACGTTGACCTCGCCATACGCGTGCAGGTGCGCCACGAAACAATCGAGGCATTAAATCGCATCCCGATAACCCTGTGGACAGGCGACGTAATCCGCCTATCCGACGTCGCGAGTATTTATATTTCAACGCAAGACGCCGATTCAATCAGCCGCCACAACGGCAACGAAAATATCAGTTTAAGCATACAAAAACCCCAAGCCGTAAGCGCGAACAGAACTTCAGCCGACGTAAACAGGGTGCTGAATTCAATAACAGCGGAAAACCCCGACCTCGAAATAATTATCGTCCACGACGACAGCGTTTTCATAGCAGATTCGATTCAGTCCGTTGCACAAACGCTGATATTGGCGATATTCCTCTCGATGCTTGTGCTGTACCTGTTTTTGGGAGATTTGCGCGCAAGCCTTATCGTTGGAAGTTCGATGCCGATTTCGTTGCTTGTTACCTTTATCGCGATGAATTTTATGGGCTTCACGCTGAACGTTGTGTCGCTGAGCGGGCTTGTAATCGGTGTGGGAATGATGATTGACAATGCCATCGTCGTAATAGACAGTTGTTCCCGCGTGCTTAAAGAAAAGCGGCTTTTTCGCGTGTCGGCGATAGAGGGAACGAAGGCGGTAATGCTTTCAATTTTCGCGGTTACGCTTACAACCGTTGCCGTTTTTACCCCCCTCGCGACCGTTGACGGAATGGCGGGGCAACAATTCGCACCGCTTGGTTTCGCCATTGTTTTCGCGCTGGTTGCGTCGTTAATGTCGGCGGTTACGCTGGTTCCGTTGTTTTTTGCGCGGTTTAAGCCGATTGAAACGGACAGCGCACCTGTTGCGCGGATTTTTAAAAATTTAGAAAACGCTTACGCCGGTCTGCTTAAAGTGATACTCCGCAGGAAAATTACCGTTGTACTTGTAACGATTGCAATAATGATTGTGTCGGTTCTGCTTGCCGGTACCCTGAATTTCGAGCTGATGCCGATGACGGACGACGGCATTATTTCAATTTCCGTGGACACGCGGCCGGGCTTGCAGCTCGAGAACGTTGACGAAATTTTATTGGAGCTTGAAGGAATAATTGCGGCGCATCCGGATGTGGAGCATTTTACGCTTTCGGCAGGCGGTGGCGGCGGTATGGCAATGATGTTCGGCGGCGGAGGCGGCGGAGCGTCACTGACGGCGTATTTGTATACGAACCGCTCGATGCAAACAAGCGAAGTCGTCGAGCAGTGGCGGCACGAAACCATGCATATTTTAAACAGCGACATCAATATTTCCCCCGTTTCAATGGTGGGCATACCCGGCGGCGGGAATATTGACGTGATGCTTGAGGGCGAAACCTTGGACGGAATTCGCGAGGGCGCGGCAATCGTCGAATATCTGATGAATTCGCACCCCGATATAATCCGCGTAAATTCAACCGTTGCCCGCGCAAATCCGCAAGCCGAAATCGTTGTTGACCCGCTTTTGGCGGCGGCGCAAAATATTACGCCGCAAATGGTCACGGGCGCAATTTTTATCGCGCTTAACGGCTC
>WRGX01000113.1 GCA_009786975.1 Defluviitaleaceae bacterium | reverse complement strand
GCCCCCGGTGCCCACCGCGCGCTTGGCGCGCCCCGGCTTCGAGGGAACGCGCCGCCCACGACACATGCCCCCGGTGCCCACCGCGCGCTTGGCGCGCAGCCCGACTACTTGCATTCTGTGAAGCTGTTACATTCTGTGTCGCAACATTGGTGCGGGGTTGGGGTGCTGCATCCTACCGTGATGCTGGTTAGGTTGCAGTGGTTGGATTGGTCGTTGTGCTGGCAACGAGTTACCGAACAGTTAATCATGCCGAGACCTCCTTCCGAAACATTTCAATTTTCATGTTCAATCTCCTTTTTTTGAATTTCTTTTTTTTATTATGCGCCTGTGGTACACTTAATATACGGGAGGTGCAAAAATGGATTTGAAAAAACACATTCGCGAGATTTATGATTTTCCGATACCGGGGATTTTGTTTCGTGATATTACGACAGTTTTGAAAGACCCCGACACGCTTCGGGTTGCCGTTGATGCAATGGCAGATTTGCTTGAAGGTGTGGAATTTGATGCGATTATCGGGCCGGAATCGCGCGGGTTTATTTTTGGGATGCCCCTTGCGTACAAACTGAACAAGGGCTTTATTCCCGTACGAAAAGCGGGAAAATTGCCGGCAAAAACGACGCGAAAAGAATATGCACTTGAATACGGCTCCGCGATTATCGAAATTCATCGCGACGCCATTGTCCCGGGCAAACAATATGTGCTTATTGACGACCTGCTTGCCACGGGCGGAACAGCCCGCGCTTCCGTTGATTTAGTCGAGGAAATGGGCGGCATTGTTGCAACGAGCATCTTTTTTATCGAACTTTCCGAGCTTGACGGGCGAAAAACTTTGGGCGGCGACATTCGCTCGTTACTGGTGTACGAATAATGAAGAAACTTTTTGCGTGCGTATTTTTCGTTGCAATTTCGATTGCGACTGTTTACGCTGCTGAATTTTATGAGGATTACGAGGTTTACGAGCCTGCCGAAATCGCGGTTACGGTTAACGGCGTGAATTTGCATTTTCCGGACCAAGCTCCCGCTGTCGTCGACGAACGAGTGTTGGTTCCGGTTCGCGCCGTGTTCGAGCGGTTGGGTTTTGGCGTGATGTGGAGCGAAAGCTCGCAAGCAATTGTACTTTCGCGGCAAAATGATACCGTGCTTATTATCGTCGGCGACGCCGAGTTTGTTACAAACGGAGAGGGCTTCGAGCTGGACGTTCCCGCTCAAATTATCGGCGAACGCGTGGTTTTGCCCGTTCGTGCCGTGCTTGAAAGCGTGGGCTACATCGTCGAATGGGACGAGCCGTCGCGCACCGTGCAAATTTTCACGCCGATACCGCCCGAGCCGCCACCGTTGCCCGGGCCGCCGGAGGCCCTGCCCATCCCCGGCCATCGCTTGACTTATTACGAAATCGGCGCGTGGATAACAAACTATCACGAGCGCGGCGGCATAAATAATTTCGAAAGCGAGGTCGTTCGCCTGACAAATATCGAGCGCGAAAACGCCGACCTGCCGCCCCTCGAACCCTGCTATGAACTGATGCTTTCCGCGCGATTCAAGGCGCAATCCATGCACGATTTGGGATATTTCAGCCACACAAGCCCGATTTACGGCGCGTTTCAAAACATTTCGTTCGAAGTCTTCAATATTCCCGTGCAATCCATCGGCGAAAATCTCGCCAATGGCCACCGCACCCCCGAGGCCGTCGTACATGGCTGGATGAACTCCGAAGGTCACAGGAATAATATACTAAACGAACGCTACACCCGAATCGGAATAGGATTTTTCGAATACTTTTGGGCACAAAAATTTCTGGGTTAAGCAAAAAAACACGAAGGGTGACATGCAAAATGGAAAAAAGAGTTGAAGCAATCGCGGACATGAACGTGGATTTCGCGCAGTGGTACACGGATGTTGTGCGCAAGGCGGAGCTTGCGGAATATGCGGAAACCGGCGGTTGCATTATTTACAAGCCGTATGGATATGCGATTTGGGAGCTTATCCAAAAGGCTTTGGACGACAGGTTTAAGGCGACGGGGCATGAAAACGTTTATATGCCGATGCTTGTGCCCGAAGGCTTGCTTCAAAAAGAAGCCGACCATATCGAGGGCTTTGCGCCCGAGGTCGCGTGGGTTACGCACGGCGGCGCGGAAAAATTGACGGAGCGTTATTGCGTGCGACCGACGAGCGAAGTGCTGTTCTGCTCGTTTTACGCCAACGATATCCAGTCATATCGCGATTTGCCGCGGCTTTATAATCAGTGGTGCAGTGTGATGCGCTGGGAAAAAACAACGCGTCCGTTTTTGCGCGGGCGCGAATTTTTGTGGCAGGAAGGCCATACCGCGCACGCAACGGGCGAGGAGTCCCTTGCGGAGGCGTTGCAAATGCTTGATGTTTACTGCGAAGTTTCGTCGGATGTTTTGGCGATGCCGTACATCAAGGGGCAAAAAACCGAGCGCGAAAAGTTTGCGGGCGCGCTAAGTACGTACACCTTTGAAAATTTGATGCACGACGGCAAGGCGTTGCAATCCGGCACGACGCATGATTTCAGCGACAAATTCGCCCGCGCGTTTGAAATACAATATTTGGATAAAAACAATAAGCAACAGTACGTGCATCAGGCTTCATGGGGCGTTTCGACGCGATTAATCGGCGCGATTATCATGGTTCACGGCGATAATAACGGGCTTGTTTTGCCGCCGTCGGTCGCGCCTGTGCAGGTCGTGATTGTTCCCGTCGCGGCTCATAAAGAGGGCGTTTTGGATAAAGCCGAGGAGCTTCGCACGCGGCTTGCGAAAATTGCACGCGTAAAGCTCGACGCGTCGGACAAAAAGCCGGGCTGGAAATTTGCCGAATACGAAATGAAGGGCGTTCCGCTTCGCGTGGAAATCGGACCCAAGGATATCGAGCAAAATCAATGCATCGTCGCGCGGCGCGATAACGGCGAAAAAATAACCGTTTCCCTTGACGCGCTTGAAACGGAAATTCCCGTGCTTTTGGAGGCGGTTCACAAAAATATGTACGCAAAAGCGGCGGCGCGCATGGCGGAACGGACTTTCACCGCACACGACGTTCCCGGCTTAAAGAAAATTTTGGACGAAACACCCGGGCATGTAAAGGCCATGTGGTGCGGCGCGGAAGCGTGCGAGTTGCGCGTTAAGGAAGAAGCAACCGCGACGAGTCGGTGTATACCGTTCGTGCAGGAGAAAATCGGAGATACATGCTTCGTTTGCGGGGAAAAGGCGGATAAGATGGTTGTTTGGGGACGGGCTTATTAATTTTCCTTAAAGTTGCGCGGGAACGTCCATGCCGAGTGCCGCAAAAAAGAGTCGGCGAGTGACACTCGCCGACTCTTTTTTTATAAAACAGGAAACTGCTTCCGGCTTCGAGGGAACGTGCCGATTCCGACACATGTCCCCGGTGCCCGGTATGGGACGCTACAAATACTGCCTCAAAACTTCCTTCACCGCCACGAAGTCAATCGGCTTGCCCAAGTGCGCGTTCATTCCGGCGGCGAGGCATTTTTCGACGTCTTCGCGGAAAACGTTTGCGGTCATGGCTACTATTGGGATGTTTTTTGCGTGGGGGGTGCTTAGTTCGCGGATTTTGCGTGTGGCTTCGTAGCCATCAACGACGGGCATGTGTACGTCCATGAAAATAATATCGAAGCGTTCGGGGTCTTCGGCGAAAAGCTGAAAGGCCTCCGCGCCGTTTTTTGCGGAAATGATGTCGACTTGCGTGTCTTCCAATATGGCCAAAATTATTTCGCGGTTTATGTCTATATCCTCGGCAAGAAGCAAGGTGCGACCGGGGAAAACAGCCTCGACTATCAAAGTGTTTTCGAGTTCTGCCAAATTTTTAATCATTTCTTCGCTCGGGAGTTTCGCGTTTATTGTAAACGAGAACGTCGAGCCTTTTTTGTGTTCGGAGTCCACCCAAATTTCCCCGCCCATAAGCCCGACAATGTGTTTTGAAATAGAAAGACCAAGCCCTGTTCCGCCGTATTTTCGGGCAGTGTCCGCTTCGGCTTGAACAAATGATTTGAACAAATTGGTTTGCTGCTCTTCGGTCAGTCCGATGCCTTGGTCTGTGATGTCGAAGCGAAGTACGCATTCCTCGGTTGTCGCGCTTTTAAGGATGGCGCGCAGGCTGATTCTTTTGTTGTTTCCGGTGAATTTGCTTGCGTTTGAAAGCAGGTTTGTAATGACTTGGGCGAGGCGGTGGCTGTCGGCAACGATGATTTTTGGAATTTGTCCGTCGAATTTGTAATCGAATTTTTGATTTTTTTCCTCGAATAAGAAGCGATTTATTGCAACGACGTCACTTATGAGTCGGTCGAATTCAAAGGCATCCTCGGAAAGCGAAAACATTTCCGCCTCGATTTTCGACATGTCCAATATGTCGTTAATTATGCCCAACAGATGTTTTGACGCAATCGCGATTTTGTCAAAAGCGGAGTTTTTGTTATCAATCGAGCTTGCGTCGCGCCCAAGGGTTGTCATGCCGATTATTGCGTTCATCGGCGTGCGAATTTCATGGCTCATTGTTGACAGGAAATTGCTTTTTGCGATGCTTGCCGCTTTCGCGTCCTCGAGCGCGGCGTTTAAAAGTTTCCCGCGGCGTTCGATTTCATTTAACATGCGCCTGTGTTCGCGAACGTCGTGGATATACACGGCGACAACGTGCTTGCCGTCGTATTCCATGCGGATAAAAACGACCTCCGCAGGCAAGGATTCGTTGGTGTCCGGGGCTCGATATGTCCACCCGAAGGAAAACTTTCCGTCCTTGAGCGCAAGGTCCAGGTATTCACGCTCGACCTCGGCTGAACGCCGCCCGTCCGGCAAAAATTCCGGGCTTGTTTCCTCAAATCGGCTTCTAAGCTCCAAAAGCGAGTCGAAGCCGAAAAATTTCATCGTCGTTTCGTTTGCGTCAACGATTCGTTTGTTTTCGTCCCATATAAAACAACTTACGGGCATTGCGTCGAGCATAATTTTCATACTTTGCGTAACGACGTGAATGCGCGAGGCTTGCTGCTTGCGGTGCACCGCGCTCACAATCATCAACGACGCCGACCGCAAAATCGACACGCGCTTCGTCGAAAAAGGTTGCGCGCGCGTAAAATCTTCGTACCAAACCATGCCCCAAAATGCTTCCTGAAAATACACGGGGACGATTAAAACGGACTTTGCGCGCTCAAAAGCACCGCGCGCCTCGGGTAAATCTGTGACGGACGCGTTTATTATATGCATTGAGGACAGCCTGTCATGCCAGTCCGAAGGGTACGAAAAGAACCGGGACGATTCGCCTGAAATGTTTGTTCCGTCCCATGACATTTGCAATATGTATGAAGGCGCGATGCCGGGTTCGTTGCGGAAAACACGGATTGCGTTAATTTCGCCGACAACGGAAACAGTATGCATTCCTCCCGCTAAATGCCTGTCGAACTGCTCGATGTCGTCGTCGTGCATTCCCAAAAGCGAAAACGTCATGTAATCGATGGACTCCATCAAATAGTCCTGAAGGAAGCCCTGTTGCTCGCGTTCTTGGGCAAATTCGATGATTGTCGCCTGCGCTTCTCTTAAATCTGCCGACGTGGTTTCAAGATGCGACGAAGTTGTCGCGAGTTTCGACGAGGTGATCGCAAGCTCCGACGAGGTGGTTTCAAGTTCCGACGAAACGGTTTCAAGCTCGTATGAAAGCGAATTTGTACGCCGTTTCAGGATACGATAAGTAATCGCTCCTGCAATAAGAAGCGAGATTATTATGCCGATTAGGATTAAATACACCATATAAACCCCCTACTTCCAATAGTCAAACTCAAGCTCGTACAGCTGAACCGTGTCGTTTTCCTCGATGCCAAGCTCCTCCAAACGCGCGATTATGCCGCGTTCGCGCATGAAGCGTTGGAAAAACGAAAAGCCGCGTTCGTCCGCCATGTTTGTGTAGCCCAAAAGCCGCTCGATGCCGGGACCTTCGACGCTGAAAAGTCCGTCTTTGACTTTTTCGACGCGGATAAATTCTTCCTCTCGTGTCGGCTCGAAATATGTTTCATACGTCGGCTCAAAATCCTCCGACTCGGGCGCGTTCGCAAGCATATCTGCCACGCCCAGCATAAGGTCGCTGATGCCACTGTTTGTTGCGGCGGAGATTAAAAAAATCGGCCAGCCCTTTTGTTTAGCCAAATTTTTCAGCTCATCAAGCTGCGTCTCGTCCGCCAAAATGTCGGACTTATTCGCCGCGATAATTTGCGGACGTTCCGTCAGTTTCGGGTTAAACGCAAACAGTTCGGCGTTAATTTTTTCGACGGCTTCGACCGGAGTCAGGTTGTCCTCAAGCCGCGCCGCGTCCACGACATGCAAAAGTACCCGCGTGCGCTCGATGTGCCGCAGAAAATCAAAGCCAAGCCCAACCCCCTCGCTTGCGCCCTCAATAAGCCCCGGGATATCCGCAAGCACAAAATCGCGGATTTCGTTGCGCACAACGCCTAAATTCGGCGAAAGTGTCGTAAACTGATAGCTTGCGATTTTTGGCGTCGCTTTAGTCACGCGGGAAAGAAGTGTTGATTTTCCTGCGTTTGGAAACCCTATTATGCCGACATCGGCAATCAACTTCAGTTCAAGCGTGATTTTATAAGATTTTCCCGGCTTACCGTCCTCGGAAAATTTCGGAGCTTGTCGCGAAGGTGTTGCAAAATGCTGATTCCCGCGCCCTCCGCGCCCTCCTTTTGCCAGAACGCGCCGTTCGCCCGCCGTCGTTAAATCCGCCATAACAAGCCCGCTTGGCGCGCCCGTTTCATCAACGTCCCAACCATATCGCACAAGCGTCCCAACCGGGATTTTCAGCACCAAATCTTCACCGTTCTTGCCCGCACACTTGCTTCCGCCTCCGTTTACCCCCGCATCCGCGCGAAAAATCTTTTTATATCGAAAATCCGCAAGCGTATTGACGCCCGAGTCCGCAACAAAAACAACATTGCCCCCATTGCCGCCGTCGCCGCCGTCGGGGCCGCCGTTCGGCACATATTTTTCGCGCCGAAAGCTGATATTTCCATGTCCTCCGCTACCCGATTCTATTGTAATTTTCACATTGTCAACAAACATTTTACATACCCCTTTTGCGTTCAAATTCCATTTTATCATAATTTTACGAACTTTTCCACGATTTGCGCGCCAAGAGCGCGCCAAGCGCGCAGTGGGCACCGGGGACATGTGTCGGCGGCGACACGTTCCCTCGAAGCCGGAAGCCGTTTCCTTGCCCTAAAAAAGCGCGCCAAGCGCGCAGTGGGAACCGGGGACGCATGTCGGAGGCGACACGTTCCCTCGAAGCCGAAAGCCGTTTCCCTGCCCTAAAAAAGCGCGCCAAGCGCGCAGTAGGAACCGGGGGCATGTGTCGGCGGCGACACGTTCCCTCGAAGCCGGAAGCCGTTTCCTTGGTCCAAAAAAAACGAGTCGGCGAGTG
>WRGX01000112.1 GCA_009786975.1 Defluviitaleaceae bacterium | reverse complement strand
GCAGTGGGCCCCGGGGACATGTGTCGGCGGCGACGCGTTCCCTCGAAGCCGGAAGCCGTTTCCTCGACAAAAAAAAAGAGTCGGCGAGTGACACTCGCCGACTCTTTTTTTTCTGAAGCAATCAATCGGAATCTCCGGTTTGTTTTTGCACAAAAATTTGTTTTGTGATAAAATCTGCGATGTAAAAAATTTAATGAGGAGGCAATTGTATGAAGGCAGTAATTAACAAAAAGACGTACGACACCGATGTTGACACAAAACTGGGTACGAAGTGTGTCGGCGCGTTCGGGCAAGCCGACGGCTACGAAGAACATTTGTATGTAACAAGCGGCGGAAATCACTTTTTCTACGGTGTCGGCGGTCCCGAAAGTCCTTATGCAGAGCCGACGATTAATCGCGCGCTGAAAAAAGAAGCCGTAGCATGGAAAAAGGAAAACGGCATCGAATAGTGCGAAAATTAGTTTTGCTTCTGTTCGCCTTCTTTGCGTCAATCACCGCGCCAATCACCGCTTTTGCGTATGAACCCGCGCCTGAATTCGCCATTGGGTCCACGCCCGAGGTCGATTTTGTTTTGCATAATGCGGAGTCGGTGCTCGTTATGGACGCCGAGACGGGCGAGGTGCTTTTTGAAAGCGACGGCCGCTCGCGCCGTTATCCCGCAAGCATAACGAAGATTATGACCGCGCTGTTGGTCTTGGAGATGGCGGACGATTTGAACGAGCGCGTTGTTTTTTCTTCGCGTGCCGTTGATTTGCCGTACTATGCGGGGCGTTTGTGGATATACGAAGGCGAGTGCATGTCGGTTTTGGAGGCTCTTTACGGCATAATGTTGCCGTCGGCAAACGACGTTGCGCGCGCACTTGCCGAGCATTTTGCGGGAAGCGAAGCGGAGTTTGTCGCACAAATGAACCGCCGCGCGCTTGAGCTTGGCGCGACGAATACGAATTTTGTGAACCCCTGCGGCTTGCCCGGAAACGGTCAGTTTACAACTGCGCTTGATATCGCGCTGATTATGCGCGAGGCAGTGCAAGACCCGCTGTTTGTCGAAATTGTTTCGACGCCGACCTTCACGTTGCCGCCGTCGGCATTTCACGACGAACCGCGCGAAATGCGCCATTCAAATTTGATGGTGCATCCCGAGCGCGATGAGTTTAACCCCTATATAATCGGCGGAAAAACAGGCTTTACGAACGCGGCGCAACACACGCTTGTTTCCTACGCCGCCCGCGATGGGCGTGAGCTGATAATTTCCGTACTGTTTGCGTCACCGCGAGCCATGATTTTTTCCGACACCGCCGCGCTTATTGATTATGTTTTTGAGCTTGCGGCAAGGGCAGAAGTTACCGAAGAAGAAATTGAAACAGTCGAAGAAATATACGAGCCGGAGGAAGCTGTCGCGGCGTTCCTTTACATACCTGAAAACATGCGGGGAAACACGCCGGAAAACATGCCGGAAACACCCGAAACCATACGCGCGCCCGACCGCAATGCGTCAAACGCCGATGCCGTAATTGCCTCGACCCTTTCGCTCCTAACGGTTGCGATAGCGTTGGTCGCACTTTTTTTCATGCGGAAAAAACTTTGACAATACCGCTTCTTTTGCACTAAAATTGACCCGAAGAGGTGCGCGATGCAAAGAGAATTTTCGCCCATGAACGCCGCAGAGATTATGGACAAGGTCGTCGATGTGTACAAAAAATCCTTTTGGAGACAAATGGCATGGGCCGCGATTTTTTATGTTGCCGCGTTTTTCGGGACTATGATTTTTGCCTTTATCACGGTATTTCTTTTGAGTTTTGTCACAATTTTTTTGGTTACGGCGGGCATGGATGACGCAAATGTTTTCGGGGTGTTCGGCCTGGCTGTTGTCGCGCTTTTGCTTCCGCTTTTTCTGCTTTGGCAGGCAACAACAAGCACGGGGCACATCTTGCTTGCAAAACCCGAGTTTTACGGCTACAGAAAAAAAATATTCGAAGCGGGACTGTTAAAAGTTATTTTGCGCGTGCTAACCGCACTTTTGGCGCAGATACTTTTTGCGGTTCCCTTTTTTATTGTTGCGGCCGCCGCACTTATTGTTTTTTTAACATCGGTCGAGAATTTTTTTATAATGGAATCACCGGTTGCGTTTTTTTCTTTTTTGGCGTTAATCGCCGCAATCGGGCTGGGTTATTTGGCGTATTCGCACGTGTTTTCGCTGTCCGTTGCGGTCGCGATTTTTGAGGATTGCTATTTTTTCGGAACAATAAAACGCTCGTGGGAGCTTGTTAAAACGGATTTTTTTCGTACGCTTGGCATTCGTACGATTTGGTTTATCGTCGTCATGGTTGTCTCGTCAACCATTCAAGGTGCGTTCCAGCTTTTGACGCAGCTTTCGGTCTTGATTGCGGGTGCGGTTCCTTGGTTTGTGATAATTACATTTTTCGTGGCACTTTTTGCGGTTTTCATAGGGCCCGCGGTTGCCGGGCTTTTAACCGCGCCGCTTGACGGCATAATGCAGGTCTCGATTTATTTCAACCAGCGCATTAAAAATGAAGGCTTCGGCGTTGAACTTCGGCTCGAAAAACTGCTTCACGAGAGGCCGGGACAATGAGTTTTTACGAGGCGATGCATGAAGTACTTCTGACGCGGCGTTATGATTTTTTAATGGGGCGCAGGGTTGATATTCGGCAACGATTTTGGGAGCTTATCGAGCGCATTTTCGACTGGCTTTTCGATAATGTCGACTTCTCGATGCCGAGCGGAACAGGAGGGAACACCGAGCTTATCGCGACCATTTTCAGCGTCGTTGCGGTGATTATTGTGGCGGTTGCGCTGTTTGTTTTGGTTCGTGCGTGGCTTCGTTCGCGTGTGCCGTACGAGCACACGCTTGAGGATATTTTTGAGGAAATGCGTACGCACACCGTCGCGGAATTGTTGCAACTTTCTCAAGACACATCGGACATCCGCACCGCCGTGCGCTACAAATACATCGCCGCGATTTTGTCGCTAAACGAGCGCGATATAATCGAAATAAAACCGTCGGCAACAAATGCGATTATTTTAAGGCAAATTCGAACCGCCGCGCCCGCGCTTTCCGCACCTTTTTCGCAAATTGCGCACGCGTTTCACCTTGCGTGGTTCGGGCATAAAAATTTGAGCGTTTCCGACTTGGAAGGGCTGAATGCGGCGGTAAGCGAGGTGATTCCTCGTGCGTGACAGTATCAGAGAACGAAGTGAACGTTTCACGTTGCGCAATAAGAAATGGCTGGCGGTTTTTTTTCCCGCTGTTATCGTGATTATCGCGCTTGGTGTGTCGTATTTTCTTGACACCGGCGACGGCACGCCGTTTTCCGTCAGGTCAACGGGTGAACGCGGCGCAAGCCTGATTTTCGACACATTGCGGCATATGGGGTACCCCGTGCGGCGGAGTTATCGCCCGCTTACGCCCGAAACCGATACGGATAGTGTGTATGTTTTGCTCCAGCCGCGTTCACCGTATATAAACGATGCGATTGCAAGCGAGATGCTTGAATGGGTCGAAAACGGCGGACGGCTTGTTTTTTTGCATTGGACGTACCCGCAAACGGTTTTTGACCGCGCGCTGGATAACGCCACGAATATACCCGCGCCGCACCGCCATAACGACAATCCGCCCGGAGTGTTTCACCTTTACACACACGGCGATGGTGCGGTTTTGACGGGAGCCTCGGTGTGGATTGGAAATTACAATTTGATGAATAATCATTTGCATGGCACGAGGCTTCAAAACGTTTTGAGCGACTGGCACGCCGAGCGCGAAATTTCTGTAATTTTCTTCGCGGAATATTACCACGGTCTGCACACGCCACAAAATTTCATCGGGCGGCTACCGCTTGTTTTGCGCCTGATACTCTTGCAAATGGTGATTTTGTCCATTGTCGCGATTTGGTTTTTCGGTAAACGTTTCGGCAATCCCGTGCCGTATTACGAGGAAATCGAGCGCGAAGAAAACGAATATGTACGCGCACTGGCGCGACTTTACAGCCAAATCAGGCGGAAATCTAAATAATTCGGTTTCGAGAGGAGAATATTAAATGTTAAAAAATTTAGCGGACGGAATTAGAGCGCAACTTAACGCGCGGGTTTTGAATCAAGAAAACCTCACTGACCTCGCGCTTACCGCGATGTTTGCGGGCGGGCATGTTTTAATCGAAGGTGTGCCGGGGCTTGCGAAAACGCTGTGGGCGCGCTCGCTTTCGCAGCTCTTGAGCGTCGAGTGCAAGCGCGTGCAGTTTACGTCCGACCTTATGCCGTCGGACATTATTGGCACAAAGGTTTTCAACCAGCAAACCGGACAATTTGAACTGCGCAAGGGCCCCCTTCACACGCAACTTTTCCTCGCCGACGAAATCAACCGAACCCCGCCGAAAACGCAGTCCGCTTTGCTTGAAGTCATGGAGGAACGCGCGATAACAATCGACGGACAGACCTACAAAATGGACGAACCGTTTTTCGTAATGGCGACGCAAAATCCCATCGAATACGAGGGAACGTACCCGCTTCCCGAGGCGTTGACCGACCGATTTATGATGAAAATTCTAATCACATACCCGGGAGTTGCGGCGGAAAAACAGATGCTTCAAATGTATCACGAGGGATTTGACGCGAACAAATTGCATGATTTGCAACCGATTTGCGGTGCGCCTGAAATCGCCGAAGCGCGGCGAGAAATCGCCGCCGTAACCGTTGATGACACGGTTTTCAATTATATTGTAAGCGTCGTCGAAACAACGCGGCGCGTCGGTGCGGTACAATTTGGCGCAAGCCCGCGCGGCTCCGTCGCGTTGCTTCTCGCGTCAAAGGCATTCGCCGCGATGAACGGCCGCGATTTCGTCATCCCCGACGATGTCCACAGCCTCGCGCTTCCGATTTTGCGTCACCGCATTTTAATCAAACCCGAAGCCGAAATCGAAGGCATCACCCCCGACCAAGTTATTGAAAATATTTTGTCGCAAGTGAAGGCTCCGAGATAATGAGCGTTACGAAAAATTTCCTGCTGCTCGTCGCGATTGGTGCGATTGTAACGTTTTTGGCGTGGCGTTTCGGCGGCTCGTACATTGCGATGTTTATTTTTTGGAACGCGCTGATTACGGGCTTGCTTGTTATTGACGCGATAATTTCTCCCGGCAAAAAACATTTTAGTGTGCGACGAAACGATGACGATACGTTGTATTTCCAAGCCGAAAATGAAATCGAGTTTTTCGTAAAAAATTCGTCGCGCCATGCGCTGAATGTTCAGGCAAAAGACGAGCGGCTAAGACATTTTGAATTGACCGAAGAGCAGCCGCCGACGCGATGGGTCGTGCCGCGCGAAGAAGTTTCGTTTTCGTATGATGTTGTGCCTTCGAAGCGCGGGAGTTTTGCGTTTCGGCGGATTTTTTTGCGCTGGACGGGACTTTTGGGACTTTGTGTAAAATACGCGAGGTTCGCTTGTCCGATTGAGTACAAAGTGTATCCGAATGTGCGTGATTTATCTAAATATCGCCTGATGCTTCAAAAAAATCGCCTGCTTCCGCAAGGCGACAAAAACATAAAAAATTACGGCATGGGCTATGAGTTTGAAAGCCTGCGCCCCTACGTCGAGGGCGACGATTATCGAAAAATCAACTGGCGAGCCACTGCCCGCGAAGACAAACTAATTGTGAACAAATATCAAATCGAGCGCAACCAGCCCGTGTACATTTTGTTAGACATCGGGCGGCCGATGTCGTACTCTGTCGGCGGATACAAAAAGTTGGACTATGCCATCAATGCCGCGCTGATTTTGGCAGACATTGTGAATCAATCCGGCGATAAAGCGGGGCTTATGGTGTTCGATTCCGCCGTGCGAAGCCATATCGCGCCCGGGCAAGGCGCGGCGCATCGGAATCAGCTTATGGAAACCTTGTACCACGTCGAGGATAATCGCTCGCAAGGCGACTACGGCGGCGCGTTTCGCGTGCTTTGCGACAAGCAAAAACGCCGCTCGCTTGTGTTTATTTTCACCGATTTCGAATTGCCCGAGGAAGCAACCGAGCTTGTTTCCCACATTATGCATCTCAAAAAACGCCATTTACCCATCGTTATTTTCATGGAAAACGAAAAGCTAAACGCAATGGCGGACGCCCCTGTGCGGAAAAAATACGATGAAATTCTGCGCGACACCGCACGCGAATTTCAGGCGGAACGGCGCGGAATTTTTCGCAAATTGTCCGCAATGGGAATACCAAATGTCGAAAGCAAGGCAGAAGAATTCGCAACAGCAGCAGTAAATCGCTACATTCAGTTGACGGGATAAGCGCGCCAAGCGCGCGGCGGGCACCGGGGGCACGTGTTTTCAGCCGCCCATGCTCTCGAAGCCGGATGTAATTTCGCCGCGAAAAAAACGAGTCGGCGAGTGTCACTCGCCGACTCATATTTTTCGCCATTCGCTGAACGCACAAAACGTCATTAAAAATCGGAAAAATATTTGAAAGCGAGCCTAAAAAATGAAAAAAATCACAGTAATAACGCCCTCAAACATCGAAATCGAATACCGCCTCGCCGGCGCAGGCTCGCGAATCGCGGCGTTTATAATTGATTTCACGCTGCAATACACGATAATTATTATTTTCACACTAACCGTGCTTTTGGGCATCGACTATCGCATTTTGTCAAACTCACAGCCAAGCGGTGTCGCCCTTGGCGTCACGCTGGTTTTTTGGTTCGTAATGCACGTCGGCTATTTTATTTTTTGCGAAATGGCATTCAACGGACAATCCGTCGGAAAAAAAGTTTTCTCCCTGCGCGTAATCCGCGACAACGGAATGCCCCTCGGCTTCGGCCAATCCCTTGTTCGCGGGCTTTTGCGCACCTCTGTTGACATGATGTATGTAGGACTTTTTGCAGTTGTATTTTCAAAACACCACAAACGCCTCGGCGATATGGCGGCGGGAACCATCGTCATAAGCGAACATCGCGAGGAATTCGACTCCCGCATATACGAATCGCAACACTGGCCGGATTTCCTGCCCGACCCCTTCAGCCTCACTCCCGAAGAACGCCGCATAAGCGAAGAATGGCTCGCCCGCCGCGACGAAATGCCCGACGGCGGCGAAGCAAGCGGGGAAATGTTGCTGGAGTATTTAGGCAGGGAGCGTTAAGTCTTTTTTTTCAAAAACGCTTCATACATATCAATCACTTCGTCTGCGTCACCAAACGCCATTTGTTTTCCTCTGTCCAGCCACAATACCTTGTTACATAGCTCCCTTGTTTGACCTAGCGAATGCGACACAAAAAGTGTTATTGCTCCGCCCGCTATGATTTCCTTCATGCGAACTTCACCTTTTTCTTTAAACGAGCCGTCTCCGACGCTTAAAACTTCATCCAATATCAGAATATTCGGTCGCACAAGGCACGCAATGGAAAACGCAAGCCGCGATTTCATTCCCGAAGAAAGATGACGAA
>WRGX01000111.1 GCA_009786975.1 Defluviitaleaceae bacterium | reverse complement strand
AGTCAAGTGAGTTTTGGCAAAAAAATAAGGCCTAGACCTCATTATTCCTTACTTTTTTGATGCGCGCTTCAGCCCTCAAGTGTCAAACGCCCGGGTTCCCACCGCGCGCTTGGCGCGCTTTTGCAAAAATTTGAAATTCCCTGCGTTTTCGTGCATAATAGAAGTAGTGTCTATTTGAAAGGAGAATCACCATGCCGCATGTTTTTAATCGTTACACAAATCTTTTAGAATTTTCGGCGTCGCCGCACGGCCAGCTTGACCGCGAAGACCCGAACCTCTATCGCGACCAGTTCCCCTATTCGGAAGCCCCCAAAGCGGTGTTTAACTACCGCTCCGTGCCGATGGACATGCCCGACGAAATCTGGATAACCGACACAACTTTCCGCGACGGCCAGCAATCCCGCGAGCCCTACACTGTCGAGCAAATCGAACATATGTACAAAGCATTGCATCGATTAAGCGGCCCTAAGGGCAAAATCCGTCAAAGCGAATTTTTCCTGTACTCCAAGCGCGACCGCGACGCGGTTTACAAATGCCTCGAACTCGGCTATCAATTTCCCGAAGTCACGGGCTGGATTCGCGCGACGAAAAAGGATTTCGAGCTTGTAAAAGAAGTTGGGCTGAAGGAAACGGGCATCCTCGTGAGCTGCTCCGACTATCATATATTTTTGCAAATGAAAATGACGCGGCGTCAGGCACTGGGGCATTATCTTTCAATTGTGCGCGAGTGCATCGAAACCGGCGTCAAGCCGCGTTGCCACCTTGAGGATATCACCCGCGCCGACTTTTACGGCTTTGTCGTACCGTTTGTGCGCGAGCTTATGAAATTGTCCAAAGAATCGGGCGTGCCGATAAAAATCCGCGCGTGCGACACAATGGGCATGGGCGTAACCTATCCCGGCACAATTATGCCGCGAAGCGTGCAGGGTGTAATACACAATTTGACGCATCACGCCGGTGTGCCGCACGAAATGCTGGAATGGCACGGGCATAACGACTTTTATCGCGCAGTAAATAACGCGTCATATGCGTGGATATACGGTGCGGCGGCGGTAAACACGTCCCTTTTCGGCATCGGCGAGCGCACGGGAAATACGCCGCTTGAGGCGATGGTCTTCGAATATGCGCAACTTCGCGGCACTCTCGACGGCATGGAGCCGACGGTTATAACCGAGCTTGCGGAATATTTTGAAAAGGAAATCGGCTATAAAATCCCGCCGATGACGCCCTTTGTCGGCAAAAATTTCAACGTAACCCGCGCGGGAATTCACGCCGACGGTTTGTTGAAAAACGAAGAAATCTATAACATTTTCGACACAACGAAAATTTTAAACCGCCCCTGCAAGGTCGTCATTTCAAACACATCCGGTCTTGCGGGCATAGCGCACTGGATGAACGATTTTTACAAAAAGTCGGGACACGACGCCTTTGACAAACGCCAACCCGCCGTAATCAAGGTCAAAGAATGGGTGGACGAGCAGTACGAATCCGGGCGAATTACACTAATCACCGACGAGGAAATGGAAGAAATCACAAAAAAATATCTGGAGGAGATTTAACATGAAAGACAAAATACGAGAGGAGCAAGTTAAATGAGCAAAAGAGTTGTAACAGTAATCCCGGGGGACGGCATCGGCCCCGAGTGCATAAACGCGGCGGTTGCGATAATAAACGCCGCGGGATGCAACATAGAATGGGAAGAACGCCACGCGGGTGCAAGCGTTTTCAAACAAGGCATCCCGTCAGGCGTCCCCGCCGACACAATTGAATCCATCAAAAAAACACGCGTAGTTTTAAAAGGCCCGCTGGAAACGCCGGTCGGTTTTGGCGAAAAAAGCGCGAACGTTACTTTGCGCAAACTTTTTGAAACCTATGCGAATATTCGTCCCGTACGGGAATATCCCGGCGTTACGACGCCTTACAGCGGGCGCGGCATTGACCTTGTCGTTGTGCGTGAGAATGTCGAGGATTTGTATGCCGGAATCGAACATATGCAAACCCCCGGGGTTGCACAATGTCTTAAACTTATTTCGCGCAAGGGCTGTGAAAAAATCGTGCGCACCGCGTTTGAATTTGCGCGCGCCGAGGGCAGAAAATCCGTTGCCTGCGCAACGAAGGCGAATATAATGAAGCTCACCGAAGGGCTTCTTAAAAAAACTTTTGAAGAAATCGCGCCGGAATACCCCGATATCGAATCGTGGCACGTAATTATCGACAATGCCGCGCATCAATTAGTCAAAAAACCCGAACAGTACGATGTAATTGTCACGACCAATATGAACGGCGATATTATCAGCGATTTGACCTCCGGCCTTGTTGGCGGGCTGGGCTTTGCGCCGACCGCGAATTTGGGCAACGAAGTCGCCATTTTTGAGGCGGTACACGGCTCCGCGCCGAAATATGCGGGCAAGGACGTAATTAACCCCACTTCGGTAATCCTTTCCGGCGTTATGATGCTTCGCCACATCGGCGAATTTGAAGCAGCGACGAAAATCGAGGACGCCGTTATGGTAACAATCGAGGAAGGCAAGGCCGCAACCGGCGACGTCGTCGGCTATGACAAAGGCGCGAAAACAAGCGTGTACACCAAAACGATTATCGAAAATTTAGGCCGTAAGCCCTCGAAAAGCCAATCCCGCAAGTATCAAGCCATCAAATTGCCGCAAATTTCAAGCGACCCCGTTTTTGTGCGCCCGGAATCGCGGCGCGTTCTCGGTTGCGATATTTTTTGCGAATGGCCAAAAGGCCCGGAACCTTTGGGGCAAAGTTTGGATAAAATCGCAGAGGGAACGCCGTTCCGCTTGAAAATGATTTCCAATCGCGGCACGAAAGTCTACCCCGCAGGCGAAGCCCTTATCGACTGCGTCGACCATTGGCGTTGCCGCTTTGTTCTGCGTGACGAAAAAGCCGATGCGTCGGCGGAGCAAATTTTGGATTTGTTAACGCGCGTTTCCGCCGTGCACCAGTGGATGCATGTGGAAAAATTGCTGGAAATTAACGGCGAGCCCGGGCATACCAAGGCGCAAGGCGAGGATTAGTCTTCCCATTAGGCAATTCCTTTCTGCGGGGCGTGAAGCCGCGTCATGCTGAGGGTGGACTTTGTGTTCTTGTTGTATTTTAGAAGCATTGTTTCTGCGTAGCCGATTGAGCCTGCGCGGCGTTCTCGTGCCGTGCGGGCGATTTCTCGCGCCGAAATTGTGCCGACACGATTGGCAAAAAGGTCATCTTTCAAGCTGTCGCTGAATGTTGCAACCATCAATGCCGCGCCGCGCAACATTCGTGACGTAAGGGAGCTTGCCTCGCCTTCCCATGTTTGCACGACCAATCGCAACGTGCGTTCAAGTCCGTCGTAGCCGTATTGCTCGTAAATATCCATGAGCGATGTAACCGCGCAAACCGTGCCGCTCTTTTTAGAATTGGCAAGCCGAAGCCCGCATTGTTCAACGATGGCTTTTATTATGATGTGCGTGTCGCTGTCTGCTTCAAGGTTTGCCGTGAAAATTTCAAACGCAGAAAGCGACTTTGTGTATTCCTGTTGCCCTGCGAAAATATCGGCTTCGTGCAGATATTCCAAGCCGTCGTACACCATACACCACACGGGAGTTTCGCGTGACCCGGAAACCAAGGCAATAATTTCGATGGTATGTTGCCCGTTTATTACATAGTTTTGCCCGTTGCGGCGGCTTATCTTCACGGGATTTATTTGATATGTGTTGAAATTTGCGGCGGTGCGCTCGATGTGGCGGCGCGATAAGCTACGCTGATAATTTTGATTGGAAACAAGGTTGCAAATAGGGATAAGCTCAAATGAAACTTGCGGAATGTATTTTTGAAAGTCGGTCATGGCTTTACCTCCGATATGATTTCGCGCAGGGCTTTCGCCGCCGCCGATATGTTTTCCAATTCGCCCGCCAGCTTATTTCGCGCATGAGGCGAGGCTTTTTCTATTTCCGAGTTGTCAAACGCCTTTTCAATCATGTTGTGCCACGACGGAATTGTGTAGGACAATGCGTTGAGCCGTGCGTCGGGGTCATGAGATGGTGTGTCCTTAATGGACGCGGTTGGTGCGCCTTGTTGCGTTTTCTTTGGTTTGCCGCGCGTTCTCTGCTTTTGTCGCATTGCAATTTGTTCGCGGATAATTATTTTAGCCGATGTTTTTTCTTCCGAAAGGCGCATCATCACATCGTTTATTTCATGGAATTTCAAACGAGAGAGTGCGATCGTTTCTTCTGACGGAAGTCGCGTTTTTCCGTTTAGAATGTCATCGGCAACGTCTGCAAACAGCCTACGAATACGGTCTATTGCATCTGCGTAATTCATGATTTTCCACAAATTACCGTAAGTGCAGTCAAAAATCGCTTCAAGGCGTTTGCGCATGTCGGAAATTTGCTCCGAGTCGGCGTATTTTTCTCGCTCTGATATACAATATTTGCCTGTCAGATAACGTAAGCACTCTTTGGTGGCTTTTCCTTCGAGATTCATTATCTCATCGGCGGAAAGCGAAATGCCGCCATAAAACATGGCGATTTGTGCCGAATTTTCGATTTCATACATATGCAATCTCCTTTGCGGCTTCAAGGTCGAACGTAAGAATTTCCTCGTTTTCCATCATGCCCAATGCTCCGTGGATTTTGTATCTGCAATCATGCCGCCACTCCATCAGAGACAGCATTTGCTCCGTAAAATCGGCGCGACAACGAATATGGCGCGGCTTGTTGCGGTTCGCGCCGCCGGAACGAATGGGAGTGGCATCGCGCGCGCCGCCGTCGCAGGGGTAAACGCTCAACATTTTTTCGGACAAGACAAATAAAACACATTGCGCCTTCGGTAAGGCTTTAAGCCCGGCGGCGTTTACATAAATCAATCCACGCTTTGGGTTGATAACAAGTGTTGGCGGCATCAAAAATCACTTCCGTATTGCAGTTTTTGCATGATTTCACGAATATTTTTTTCGGCGGATTTTTGCGAAGTGGGGTGCAAGTCAGGCTCTTTGTCGAACTCGTAAAATTTGCTTTTTATTTTCGCAGCGGCGGGGCGTGAATTTTTGTACGCGGAAAAATCCTCTCCGAAAGAAGTTGCCCACGGCATTTCAAATTCATAACGCGATGAAAAAATCTCCGGCGTTCGTGCATCAAATAACGCCGCGATTTCTTTATCGTTTCGCAGAATTTCGCCACGCAAACGATAACGCTTTCCTTCCTCCCAGCCGAAAATTTCATACAGCGTTTCGATAAATGCGGCCCCGCTTATTTGCCGCACACAGATGGCTTCAGCCCCGATTTTTGCCCAGCGCATTTTGTTTTTGTGACGTTCCGTGCATGGCACGACAGCAAGCATTTGTTCGTGCGGATTCACCTTCAACTCGACGTATTCCGAATCGGGAAATTTTCGTATGCACGCCACGCTGAATCGTATTCCGTTCGGCGAAACGCTAACGCTCGTCATGCTTGCGGATGCGAAAAATTGCGTGCGGATAATTTCGGCTCTCATCGTTTTTGCACCACTGCGGATGCACTGCAATAATCCTCCGCCGTAAACGCGCCCCAATTCGGATTCACAGACACAAAACCGCGCAACACGCCGTCAGTGTTTACTTTCAGCTTGGGCAGATAGGTGTTTCCGCCGTATTTTGCGTTGGAAATCATTTTCTTCACAGCGAGAAAATCATCACGCGAGATTATCGGGTCGTGATGTTCCTCTTGGAAATATTGCGTAGATTCGCCGCGATTTTTCACCGATTTGTGGTCGCGGAAATTCGGCGTATACGTTTTGCCCGCCAAAACCGCGCCGTAGCGGCGTTCATTTTTGAGAATATTCAGCACACTGCCGGCAGACCATTTTTCGTTGCCCGCCTTTGTTTTCCGCCTCATTGAGTTCAGGTGCTCGGCAATTTCCGCTGTGCTTTTTCCCGTCAAATACATATAAAAAACCAAACGAACCGTGGCGGCTTCATCTTCATTGATGACAAGCCCATCACGTTCGCGCTTTTCATCGTAGTCGAAGTTGTAGCCCAACAGCGGCGGCGTGGGGTATCTACCGTTTGCGCAATTCATTTCAAACCGTTTCTTCATCAGATTACTGCGTTGCCGCGATTCCTCTTGCGCCAAAATTGCCAAGAACCCAAGCGGCATTTCATTGTTTGGGTCCAGCGAATAAAGCCGCTCGATTTCAAAAAACACGCCAACCGCCGGCTTCAACGCCGCAAGTTTATCCATAATGCTCGTAAAATCGTTATTATTGCGGGCAAATCGCGGAACAGATTTTGTAACAATCAAATCAATTTTTCCAATTTCGCAATCTCTTATCATTTCGTTGAATGCGTCACGCTTTTTCAGCGACGTTCCGCTGATTCCTTCATCCGCATAAATTTTTACCAGTTTCCACCCCTCGTGGCGATTTACATAATCGCTGTAGTATTTTTGTTGCCATTCGATTGAATGAGTCTGATGTTCGCCATCTGTGGAAACACGAGCATAAATGGCTACATTTCGAGGGGATGTATCCGTGAAAAAATCTTCCTTTTTATTTGCAGGAATGACGGTGACTTTTGATGAATCGGCGTTTCTGATGATTTTGCGGATTTTTTCTTTGCTCGCTTCACGAGCGGCGCGGTTGCTTGTTTGCATTTTTACCTCCCGTCGCCCGCCGAAGGGCGGCGCGCGTAGTTTTTGTCGTTTCTTGCATCGTGAATATACCGCCATTTGACGGCCATTCCCATAAACCACAGGTTAAATTCCGAAATATAATTTTCTGCCGTGCGCAATTCTTTCGAGCAAAAAAATAACAATGCTACGATTCCCCATCAAATCACAGGAGGAATCAGTATGACCATTGATTACAGAAGTATCGGAAAAAGAGTGCGGGCTAACCGAACTCGCCAAGAGCTAACGCAAGCCGAACTCGCAGAAAAAACAGGAATGTCCGACGTTTACATCAGCTACATCGAAAACGCAAGAAAGCGTCCGAGTCTTGATTCGCTGGTAAAAATTGCGATTGTGCTGGACGTTTCGTGCGATGATTTGCTTTTTGATGTTGCGCGTGAAAATTCTTGTGTGTCTTAAATCCGTATGTAAAGATGGGTACTCCTTGAAACGCAGAGTACCCATTTTTATTCACCCAAGCGAAACAAGGCGTAAATTCCCAAAGTAAGTTCCACAGTGGAGACGCAACTGGACGTTAATCTGAAAAAGGGGTAAAAACAAGGAAGAAGTTAGAGTGAGAAAAAGGAAAAAGGAAAAAAGAAAGGCGTTTTCCGTGGGTTGGAAAGCGGGAAAATGCACAAAAAAGAGCATGGCAAACAATCCGAAAATGGCACGTTTCAGATTAAGTTCCACTGCTTTTGAAGTTAGTATGGGAAATTTCCTGCGATTTTTGGTATAGTTGTGTAACGATTCAGCGGTTCTTACACAGGGTAAGAGGGGTCGCTAA
>WRGX01000110.1 GCA_009786975.1 Defluviitaleaceae bacterium | reverse complement strand
TCCCGGTCTGAAAAAAAAGAGTCGGCGAGTGACACTCGCCGACTCTTTTTTTTATGGGCCAGTGTCCCATCCCGGCTTCGAGGGAACGCGTCGCCGCCGGCACGTGTCTCCGGTGCCCACCGCGCGCTTGGCGCGCCAATATCTCACCCTGCACCTAAGCAAAAAAATCCGCATCTTGCCCTCCGCGCGAAATTTGTATAGAATACTATTCAGGAACACAATACCGCACCCCTATCGACTCAATGGAGGGATTAAATGTATATACATCAAGTTCCGAGCGGCACGAAATTTATGTTTAAATTTGATGAAAGCACGTCAATCGAGGGTACTTTTGACGGGAACATCGACCATTTGACCTATAAAATTTTCTGCCCGGAAATCGCGCGGAATGTCGATTATTACATCGAGTCGGAGCCGGAAACGGAATTTTTCCATGCAGGAAGTTTTTGGAATTTCAAATCGTTGTTGGTCGGCGTAACCAGTAATCGCGAGGTTGTGCAGCAAGAAGCGATTGAGTTCAAAGTAATTTCGCCGATAAAGGAAACAAAACAACGCGTCGATTTCAGAATTCAAATCAAAATGCAGGTAACCTTGCACACGTTTATTGATGACCCCAGCGTGCTGTACGCCAACGGGTGGGTGTGCGATGCAATTTCCGACGATATAAGCAAAAGCGGCATAAGAATTTTCTCCGATTACGCGCTTACGGAGCCGCTTGGAACGGTGTTTACGCTTGGGTTTACGCTTAAAAATAACATTTATATGATTCCCGCAACACTAATTCGCAACTCGCCAAACACAACAACCCGTTCGTATCACTACGACCAAGGTTTCAGCTTTAACTTTACCGACATGGAGGATCGACAGGAAAAGCTGATTTTGGACATCCTCGAGCATAAAATTAAACATAGAATGTAGAATTGACCCGAGCCGTGTAATGTGTTAGTTTTATAAAACATATTTTTTCTGCGGGGGGTCGCAATGAGAAAAACTATTTTTGTTGTTGACGATAACGATACAAACCTGTCAAAAGCCGAGGAAAGCCTCGAAGATATATATGATGTGATGACGATTCCCTCCGGGGCGCGTCTTTTTGCCATACTTAAAAAAATCAGACCGCATTTGATTTTGCTGGACATTGAAATGCCCGAAATGGACGGTTTTCAAGTTCTTGAACTTCTCAAATCCGGGCGCGAATACGATAAAATTCCCGTAATTTTCCTGACCGGAATGCGCGACCCGGAAATCGAAGTTCGCGGCTTCGAAAACGGCGTCGTTGATTTTATAACAAAGCCGTTTTCAACGCCGGTTCTTCTTAACCGCGTAAAACTTCATATAAGCGTTGACCTTCTCGTCAAAGAGCAGACGGAAAAATTGGAGAAAAATCACCAAAACATGATATTTATTTTGGCAGGCGTCGTTGAAGACCGCGACTCCGGAACCGGCGGGCATATCGAGCGCACGTCGGAATATGTAAAGGTGCTTGTGCAGGAAATGCAGGAAAGAGGCGTTTATGCCGACGAAATAGGAGACTGGGACTTGGAAATGATCGGCATAAGTGCAACACTGCACGACATCGGCAAAATCGGCGTCTCCGACACAATTTTAAACAAACCCGGCAAACTGACCGACGAAGAATTTGCGCGAATGAAGGACCACGCCTCAAACGGCGCGGCAATTATCGACCGCGTAATCAAGCGCACCGCCGTCGGCGGTGCCGACGAATTCCTAAGCCGCGCCCGCGCTTTCGCCGCGCACCACCACGAAAAATGGGACGGCAGCGGCTACCCCGACGGCTTAAAAGGGCTTAATATCCCGATAGAGGGCCGAATAATGGCAATCGCCGACGTGTACGACGCGCTGATTTCCGAGCGGCCCTACAAGCCCAAATTGTCACATGAAAAAGCCGTCGAAATAATAATGCGGGACTCCGACAAACATTTCGACCCGCACATAGCCGAAATTTTCAGCGAAATAAACGAAACCTTCAAAAGCGTGCAATTGAGATTCAAAACGTGACGGAGTGTTGCAAATGGAAGTTCTTTTTGACCTGCAACAAGAGCTTGAAACACTCGACCTGAACTCGTCGGATTTAATTGTACCGGTGGGCTTTCATCAGCCTACCCTTAAAATAAACGTTGTGGACGACGTGAAAACTATTTTGGTCAAGGACCGAGCCGACCGTATTTCGGGAATCGGGGTTGACTTAAAGGAACTGCCGGAGCTTCGCGCGGGCGACAGGATTACGATAACGGGTCGAGTCCCGCGAGAAACGCCGCCGGGAAGCTGGGGCGTCGCGCTTATAAGCGAGGAATCGGAAGCGCGCCGCGCCGAGGAGTGTCAGCTTGCCCAGCAGAGGTCGCCGAAAGTCCTGTTCTCACTAAGTCATATTTTGGGCGGGGTAGACCTCGACGGCCTGATAATGGTACAAACAACGCGCTGGGGCGCGATTGAGCCCGTGATGAATTTCTTTGTGGACAGCATAATAATCTCCCGCGGCGACGGCGAAATTTCCGTTAAAGAAGACGAACGCGAGCTTGTTTACTCCTTAGAAACCGACGAAAATTTAAAAGCGCGCCGAACGGGTGCGGCGTTTTCTACGGGCGTCTTGTATCAAGCCGGCAGCCCCGAAATAATGGTTCTCGAAAAAGACGGCGAGACAAGAATCTACCTGAACGAACGCGCAAAAGAATGGGACGGTTTGGACATAAACTTAAAATCGCTCGGCATACTTACGGGGAACAAATATCAAATTGTCGCAACCGGGAAAGTTGTCGGGAACGCGCAACGAGGCTCGCGAATTACGCTTCAAGGCATACCGGGCTTTTCGTGGCGCGGAAGCGAACGCATGAAGCTGGACGGCGAATTCGAACTTACGCACACGCTGTCTTACGCAGAAGTCGAGCAATGGACAACTGTTCGTATAACAACAAACTCAATCGGAGCATCCGTACCTTTTTATATTTCCGGCATTGAAGTTAAAAGGTTGGGATTATTATGACAATAAACGACATCGGCGTCAGTTTCAGGGATTTTTTTAACGCAATTCCCGCGCCGTGCATATGCTTTGACGCAAGTTGCGAACCCTTCGAATGCAATCACGCGTTGGCGGGCTTGGTCGGCGCGCCTTCACGCACAAGCGCATTGAAGCTCTTTGATGACGAAGAATTTAAGAAAAACATCGCGGTATCGCTTGAATTTACTTATATTTGCGACAGGGGCGACAGTGACGAAAAAATTGTTTTGTTGCTAAACACTAAACGGCTTGAAGGCGGCATTGTTATCGCGTACGTGAAGGAGATTAAGCTCACGGAGGCTCGACGCCGCCTAATGCTTGACTCAGCCCCTATGGCGATAACCTTTTTCGACAGCGAGCTTGAAATCGTGGATTGTAACTTTGAAGCCGTAAAAGTGTTTGGGTTTGCGGAAAAAGCGGATTATCTTGAACACTTCATGCGCCTGATGCCCCCGATTCAGCCAAACGGACGTTCTTCAAAAAAATTAATTCTTGAGTACATGAAAGAAGCAATCGAAACGGGATATTCGAAGTACCACTTTGTGCGTCAAAAAATAGACGGCTCGCTAATGCATACCGAGGCGTCTTTTTTGCGCGCGGAACACGATGGCGAGTATGTAATAATCGGCTATTCCCGCGACTTGACGGATATCCACGACGCAGAGGAACGCGCCCGCGAAGCAACGGAACTTGCGCAAATTTTCCAAGACAGTTCACCCGTCGGCATGGAAATATGGGACGAACAGCATCAAATCGTTGACTGCAACCGCCAGGTCTATGAAATGTTCGGGTTTGTTGACAAAAATTCCTTCTTGACACGCATAAAGGAAGAATGGACGGGCGAGCATGTCCATCCCGTTTATCTGCAACAAGCCCTCGAGGATGGCACGTTCCGATACGAATGGGAATTCACCCGCACCGACGGGAAAAAATTGCCCTGCGAGGTCCAACTCGTGCGCGCTGTGCGCGACGGATTGTTGCAGGTTATGGCGTATTTTTTTGATATGTCGAGCATCCAGAAGGCTCTTGAGGCGGTTCGCGAGGCCGACAAGCGTAACCAGCTTATGCTTAACCGCACGCCACTGGCTTGTTTTCTCGTTCGCGAAAACCTTGCCGCAATCGACTGTAATAATGCCGCGATTGAGCTTTTCGGGTTCGAAAATAAAGTTGACGCGCTTATGCGATATCGTGATATTTTCCCGCCGGGTAAACTGCCGAAATCACTGGACTGGATTGGCGTTTCCGAGCCGACGCGCTTTGAATTCGACCATAAATCCGCCTCGACGGACGAACTTATCCCCTGCGAAGTTACGATGAACTATCTCGACTATCAGGGGCAGCCCATTATCGCGTGCTTTATGAACGATTTGCGCGAGCAAAAAGCTATGATTGCCGACCTCAAGAAAAAGGAACTCGCCGAAGAAGAATCCCGCGCGAAAAGCCAGTTCCTTGCCCGAATGTCGCACGAAATTCGCACGCCGCTTAACTCGATTATGGGCGTGGCGGACATACAGCTTCTCGGGTACGAGCATCCCGCCGAAACTGAAGAAGCGTTTTTGCAAATCCGCTCGTCTTCGAAAATTTTGCTGTCGATTATCAACGATATTTTGGACCTTTCGAAGGTCGAAGCCGGCAAAATGAAAATCACGAACAAGCCGTATGAAATCGCCAGCATTATCTTCGACACGGTGCAATTAAATATGATGCATATCGGCAGCAAGCCCATTAACTTTAACCTTGTTGTTTCCGAGGATATCCCGCAAATTTTGGTCGGCGACGAGCTTCGTATTAAGCAGGTCCTGAATAATCTTCTGTCCAACGCGTTTAAATACACGCGCGAGGGCGAGGTCAACCTTTCGTTTTCCGTGGAATACGGCGACGAGGACGATGTTTCACTGTTAATCGACCTCAGCGACACCGGGCAGGGCATGACGGACGACCAAATCGCGTCGCTTTTCCAAAGCGAGTACGTTCGGTTTAACGAAGAAAAAAATCGCATGATTGAAGGCACAGGCCTTGGCATGAATATCACGAACAAAATGATTGAGATGATGCAGGGCGAAATTACGGCGGAATCCGAGGTCGGCACGGGCTCGACATTCCGCGTGCGTCTGCCGCAAAAATTGGGCAACAAGCAGACCCTCGGGCCGGATATCGTGGAAAATTTACAAAACTTCCAGCTCTCACAGCGCGCGTTCCACAAGCGGCATTATTTCACATACGAGCATATGCCTTACGGAAATGTGCTTGTTGTTGACGACGTGGAGAGCAATTTGTTTGTCGCAAAGGGGCTGCTTGTGCCTTACGGGCTTACGGTTGACACGGCAACAAGCGGGTTCGAGGCTTTGCACAAGGTCAAAAACGGCAACGTCTACGATGTTATTTTTATGGACCATATGATGCCCGATATGGACGGCATTGAAACCGTAAAAATGATGCGAGATGTCGGCTACAACGAGCCTGTTGTCGCACTTACGGCGAATACGATTATCGGGCAGGCCGAGCTGTTTATGGCAAACGGTTTTGCAGGATTTATTTCAAAACCCATCGACGTTACGAAAATGAACGGGTATCTTATGTCCTTGATTCGTGACAAGCAACCGCCCGAGGTGATTGAAGCGGCAAAGGCGTCGTCGCCGAACCAAGTTGACCTTTCCGGCGCGCTTGTCGATTCCTTCCTGCGCGACGCGGAACGTTCCTACAGCATACTCGACGCGCTTTTGCACAACACGAACTGGGGCGACGAAGAATATAAATTGTATACGATAAACACCCACGGCCTGAAATCCGCACTTGCGAACGTCGGCAGAACGCAACTTTCCGGCACGGCGGGCAGCCTCGAGCAAGCCGGCCGCGACCAATCCGCCGACCTTATTCTGGCACAAACAAAAACCTTCTTGGAAGACTTGCGCTTAGTTGTGCGGGAGCTTTCGCCAAAAGAAGACGACTCGGTTTCCGCCGACAGCGAAAACAAAATCCGACTGCACGCGGGGCTTGAAAAAATTCAAATCGCTTGCGACGCATATAATAAAAAAGTCGCGCGCATAACGCTTGATGAGCTGAACAAGCACGCTTGGACCAAAGAGACAAAGGCGTTTTTGGGCGATATTGCCGCGTGTCTTTTGCACAGCGATTTTGAAAAAGTAAGCGAGGATATTGGTGCGTTTTTAAGCAAGGGGGAGTGATTTTTGAATATCGTATACGACTTTCAGGATAGTCTTAAAAATATCAACGCGGGAAAATTTATTGAAAACGATTTTGTTTCAATCCGTCGCGATGCGTCGGCGGAGTTTAGCATCATAGAAATTGAGGACATTAAAGCCCTTCAAATAACCGAGCGCGAAAACCGCGAAGGCGGCATTTTTATTGACCTCAAAAGCATCGAGGGCGTGGCACCGGGAGACAGGCTCACGATTACGGGACGAGTTGGCGAAAACGCGCCTGCCGGCCAGAAATGGAGCGTCGCACTTTTTCGCGTAAGTGAAACGCATTCGCCGCATTTGGCGCACCACCCCGCGCCGCGGCCGCTTTTTGTGTTGTCCTATGTTTTGGAAAAAGACGACCTCGACGCCACTTTGACGCTTCACTCGATTTCGTGGGGCTCGAAAGAGCCGGACATGGACATGTTCATCGACGAAATCTTAATCACACGCAATAAATCCGACAGCGATTTTCAAATCGACCCTCGCGAAAAAATTTACTCCCTTGCGCAAGATGAAAACCTTGAACCTCAACTTACAAAATTATACGACGAAAACGGAGATAATCCCGACCTTTTAATAAACGGCGGCCCCAACGTGCGCGTATTTTTGCGCAACGACGCACCCGCGATTCACGTAAGCAACCGCGTACACGACTGGGACGGCGTTGACATTTGTTTGGAAAATTTCAAACTAATCCCGGGCAACAAATACAAAGTTACGGCAAACATTCACCTCGACGATGTCGCGCCCCTCGGCACAATTTTTAATTTGCAAGGCATACCCGGCTTTGACTGGCGCGGAGACACCGTCGTTCATCAAGAAACGGATTTTACACTGGAGTACGTTCTGAATCGCGCCGAAGTTGAAAAATGGCGCAGTATGCGCATTACAACCAACCCGCCCGGGGCTTCGGTTTCGTTTTATATTTATTCAATTGAGGTAGACCGATTGTAGCGCGCCAAGCGCGCGGTGGGCACCGGGGGCATGTGTCGGCGGCGACGCATTCCCTCGAAGCCGGAAGCGGTTTCCCGGCGTAAAAAAAGCGCGCCAAGCGCGCTGTGGGCACCGGGGGCATGTGTCGGCGGCGACGCATTCCCTCGAAGCCGGGAGCGGTTTTCCGGAGCACAAAAAAAATGAGTCGGCGAGTGACACTCGCCGACTCATTTTTTTCGCGCCGGGAATCCCCCC
>WRGX01000109.1 GCA_009786975.1 Defluviitaleaceae bacterium | reverse complement strand
TTAAGTTGAGCGGGTACGTTTCGGTAATACGCCGGGGCGGAAATTATTATTGCATCACATTTTTCAAAGGCCTCGTAAATTTCGCGCATATCATCTGTAATAATAAAAAAAACTTTCACATTCCCGGTCCTTTATTCGGGCTGCTTTTTTTAGGCAGTGAAGAAAATCAGTGAAGAAAATTTATTTTTTCGCTTGACATCATGAACGTGCATTCATATAATTGAATTATGGTTCATGTTTATGAACGAGCTTTCATATTTTCGACGGAAGGGAGCGTGGCGTTGTGCCAAAGGAAACTTTTTTCCGCCTGCGGGACGAAAAGCAGGCAAATATCATGCGGTCGGCGATTAGCGAGTTTGCCGCGCATGGGTTCGAGCGTGCGAAAATTTGCGACATCGCGAAAAATGCGGGGGTCGCTACGGGCAGTATTTATCAGTATTTTGCCGACAAGAAAGAACTTTTTATGTACTGCGCACAATGGGGTTTTGATGTTTTTATGAAAAAAATTGATTTGCGGCCCGATGTTACAAATATGGATATTTTTGAATACTACGACGAACGCCTTGCGAACCCGGAAATTTTAAGCGAAGAGCGCGAGCTTGTGCTTTTTATGCAAGAGCTTGCGCGACATCCCGATATGATGCGTCCGTCGTTTATCGAAATGTATAAAAAAAGCGAAGAGCAAATTTTGGGGCTGATTCAAAACAGCAAAAATAAGGGGCTGATTCGCACCGATATCGCGAACGATGTTTTGCTGGAATATTTTGTTGCCGTAACCGAGCGGTTTAAAATGCGATGGATGGCACAGCACGAAGAACAAATCTTGCAGGTTGAAATGCGTGAGCGGGTCGAGGAGATGCTTGAGCTTTTAAAATTCGGATTGGTTGGGGGTGGCGCGAATGTCTAAAAGCATTATGGATGTTTCCGGTTTGACGAAGGATTATATCATGGGCGAGGTAACGGTTCATGCCTTGCGCGGGGTGGATTTTTCGCTGTATGAAGGCGAGTTCGTTGTTGTTTTGGGGCCGAGCGGGTCAGGCAAAAGTACGATTCTGAATATAATCGGCGGCATCGACAGAGCGACCGCCGGTTCGGTTATGGTTGACGGCAAGGACATCGCGCACGCGAACGAGCGGGAATTTTCCAAATATCGGCGTGCCGCCGTTGGGTTTGTGTTTCAATTTTACAATTTAATCCCGAACCTTACCGCGCTTGAAAATATCGTTTTGGCGGCGGAACTTTCGTCTGACCCGATTTCCCCGACGGAGCTTTTGGAGGCAATCGGCCTTGGCGACAGGGGCGGCTCGTTTCCGACGCAACTTTCCGGCGGTCAGCAACAGAGAATCGCAATCGCCCGCGCCATTACGAAAAATCCCTTCCTTTTATTATGCGACGAACCCACGGGCGCGCTCGACCACACGACGGGCATCCAAGTTTTGCGACTTTTGAAAGATTTCAACGAGAAGTACAAAAAAACCGTTGTAATCATTACGCACAACGCGCAAATCGGTGAAATGGGCGACCGTGTGTTTCATATTAAAGACGGACTGATTGATAAAATTGACATAATCGAAAACCCGATTTCGCCCGAGGATATCAGCTGGTAGGGAGGTGTTCCCATGTTGTTAAAAAAAGTTTATCGCTCGATGTGGAAAAATAAACGCGCGTATATCGCCTGCATGTTCCTTATTTCTGTGGGCATAATGATGCGGACGGCAGTGGGCGCGGCTTCCGACGGGCTTGAGCGTGCGAAGCTGAATTTTTATGATGAATATCGGCTGGCACATGTTTACGCG
Source organism: Defluviitaleaceae bacterium (assembly GCA_009786975.1). GTDB lineage: Bacteria > Bacillota > Clostridia > Lachnospirales > WQUN01 > WQVC01. Next base: position 5,605 of record WRGX01000109.1, on the reverse strand, counting down.
AGTGTTGGGGCGATTTCCGTTGGCGACGCCGAGCGGTTGCGTGATTTGCCCGGCATTGCCGACGTTACCGCGCGTACGAAAATGGAAGTGCGCGCCGAGCTTGAGGATAACGATGAAATTATCACGCTTCGTGTGATTTCTTTTGACCCGTCGGAGGACATGCGGCTTAATAATTTTCAAATGACGGGGCTTACGCCCGCGCTTCCGAGCGATATTGCCGTGAACTACATGTTTATGGCGACGAATGGGCTTGAAACCGGTGACATTGTTACGATAATTGTGCAGGGCAGGATTTTTAATTTTGAGCTGACGGGTTCATTTCTTACGCCGGAATATGTGTACATCGCGCCGAGTTTTACGGATATTTTGCCCGATAACGAGGCCTTTGGAATAGCTTACATTACGGCGGAGGCGATGGAGAATATTACGGGGCGTCACGGGATTGCGAATGATTTACTTTTCAGCTTGCAAGACGGCTATGAAATCGACGATGTTCGCCTGATTCTCGAAGACGCGCTTCAACCTTACGGTCTGATTTCGATTACCGCACGCGAGGACCAGCTCAGTTATTCGCTTGTTGATATGCAAACCTCGTCGATGCAGGATATGGCGACTTCTATGCCGCTTGTGTTTATGTTTATGGCGGCCGTTGTGTTGTATCTTATGATGAAGCGGATTATTGAGCAGGAACGTATGCAAATTGGTACATTGAAGGCGTTGGGGTACTCGAATGGTACCGTCGTTTTTCACTATGTGTGTTACGGGGTAATTGTCGGGACGATTGGCGGGTTGGTTGGATTTGGGCTTGGCGCGGCGATGTCGGGCGTGTATTTGCAGATGTTTTTGGAATTTTTCTTGCTGCCCGGGCTTGAGCAACCCCTGAGCCCGATGTATTTTGTTTTTGCAATGACGATTTCGCTTGGAACCGGGGTTTTCGGCTCGCTTATGGGGGCGATGCGCGTTATTAAATTGAACCCCGCCGAGGCCATGCGACACGAAGCCCCCAAGCCGATTAAGTACGATTTGATTGGCAAGATTAAGCCGCTGAAATTTATTTTGACCTCGCGGGGGCAGATGTCGTTGAGGGGAATTATGCGCAATCCCGTGCGGTCGGGGTTTGTTGTACTGGGCGTTGTGTTTTCGTTTTCGTTGCTTGTTGTGTTCGGAAGCATGGAGCATCTTATTGACGGGATGATTTATTCGCAATTTGTTGACCAACGTTTGTACAATGTGCGCGTTACTTTGACGCATCCCATTCCGTACGGTCGCGCGGTTGAGGCGGCGCACGGGGTGCGGCATATTACGCTGGCGGAGGGGATTTTGCAGATGCCGGCGAGCCTGACGAACGCGCATGTGCAAACCGGCGTTTCGATAACCGGCGTCCCTGCCGACGCGCAATTGTACAATATTTTCGACACAACGCGTCGTGTGCGTCACGACCCGCCGACGGAAGGTTTAATTATCACAAACGGGCTTGCGGACTCATTGAACGCGGACGCGGGCGATATTTTGTATCTTGAATCGCCGCTTCTTATCGGCGGAGGCGTGCATGTTCCCGTTGTTCGTGTAATCGAGCAGGCCATGGGAAGCGGCGCGTACATGGAGCTTAGCGCGCTTGCGGCGTTGTTTAATCACGCACCCGTTGCCACCGCGATTATTTTTAACACGGATAATCTCGCATACGTAACCGATTATTTTCGCGACAGCCGCTACACTGCGTCTATCGAAGACAAGGACACGACGTTGCGAAAATATTTTGAAATGATGGACCCGTACACTAGTTTGTACATGGTAATGAACATCATGGGCGCGGCGGTTGCCTTTGCGATTATTTACAACACCGCGACGATTTCGCTTTCCGAGCGCAAGCGCGAATATGCAACACTGCGCGTTGTTGGCCTTACGACGGACGAAGTGTGTGAAATCATGCGCTTCGAATACTGGCTGTTAAGCATAATCGGGATGATAATCGGGGTGCCGTTTGCGTCGATGATTATGGCGGCGGTGAACAATATGATGGATACCGAGATGTTCAGTATGCCGACTATGTTGCCGCTCGAGGGCTATATTACGGGCGTTGTCGGATGTGCCGCCGCTATTGTTTTGTCGAATTGGTCGGCGAAACGCAAGATTGCAAAATTTGACATGGTTGAAGTTTTGAAAGAATTTTAGCGCGGCGCGCCAAGAGAGCGGTGGGAACCGGGGGCGCGTGTGGGTTGCCGCGTGTGCTCTCGAAGCCGGATTCGAATTCGGGTTTCGTGTGGGAAAATAAAATTGAGTCGGCGAGTGTCACTCGCCGACTCAATTCTCAAAAAATTTTTTTCGAGGAGGGTTTTTTATGAAAAAGCCAATCAAGTACGCAGTTATCGCAATTGTTGTTCTCGCGTCAATCGCGGGGGGCGTGTTTTACGCGTTGCAGCCGACTCCCGTGCGCATGACGGAAGTGCGGAGGCAAGTGGCGGAGCTTAGTTTTACGGAACAGGGCGTCGTTGTTGCGGAAAACACAATGCTTGTTTTCGCGGGGGCGCAGGGCGAGTTAAGCGAGCTTTATGTAAGCGAGGGGCAGGAGATTTCGGCGGGCGACGCGATTTTGCGCGTTGACACAACCGCGCTTGCGTTACAGCTTTCGCAGGTGCAAAGCGGAATTCGCGGGCTTGAGGCGCAGCTTGCGAACGTCGATGTCGAAGATGCGAACGCGCGGCGCACGCTTGAAACCACGCGCACTAGTTTGCAAGGCGAACTTTTGGCAATCAACGCACAAGCCGCCGAGGCGCACCGCGGTTTCGCGAGCCACCAAGAATCCCTCGACGAGCAACTTCGCGTCCAGCAAATTTTAATCGACCAACACGAAAACGGACTTGTTCAAGCAAGCGAAAATTTCTCGCGCATCGGGATTTTATATGCGGCAGGGGTTGTTCCGCGTGTGGAATATGAGGCGGCGCAAACGGCTGTGCTTGCGGCGGAATCCGCGATTGAGGCCGCTCGCGGGCAACTTGCGATAATCGCGGCGGGAACGGCGGAGGCGGGCGCGGAACATTTTGAAGGTATGCGCGCGTCGCTTGAGGCGCAAATCGAGGGCATTTCCCGCCAACTCGCCGCCGACAACACAGCCTCCGCGCGCGCAAATTTCGAGGCTCTGATTGCCGTCGAAAACGCCAATATCGCACGGCTTGAACATGAACTGCAAAATGCGGTTGCAACCGCGCCGATTTCCGGCGTTATCACGACCCTTCACGCGCAAAATACGAATTTTATAACCGCGGCGGCTCCGATTGCGGAAATTACCGTGCCGAGCGGGCAACTGATTGAAGTATATGTATCAACGCAGGACGTAAGCAGCATCGTCGAGGGCGACACCGTCGGCCTGACCCTGCGGCAACGCGCGGGCGACGTGTATTTTTCCGGAAGCATTGCCGAAATCGGCAACACCGCCGTTGCCCGATTCACCGCGCTTGGCGTGGAGGAACGCAAGGTAAATGTGCGGATTTTGCCCGATGATTTGCCCGACGCGAATTTCGGCATAGGCTACGGCATGGACGTAACGTTTTACATCTACCGCGCGGAAAACATGCTGACCGTGCCGCGCACCGCCATTTTCCGCCGTGACGGCGAGTACATGGTATGGGTTGTTCCCGGCGGCGACGGCGAGGCCGAGGCCCGCGCCGTTCAAACCGGCATGGAGCTTCGCACGGAAACGGTCATAACAAACGGGCTTTCCGAAGGCGAATTTGTAATAAACGACGCAAACAATCGCGACATCAGCGCAGGCGCGAGGGTTCGTGCGGAATAGCGGAAGGAAGCAATCTATTGGTATAAAAAAGCGCGCCAAGCGCGCATTGGACACCGTCGGCACGTGTCGGCGTCGGCACGTTCTCTCGAAGCCGGGAGCAGTTTCCTAGCCCATAAAAAAGCGCGCCAAGCGCGCATTGGACACCGTCGGCACGTGTCGGCGTCGGCACATTCTCTCGAAGCCGGGAGCAGTTTACCGGCCCATAAAAAATCAGCCACTTTGTCCAAAGTGGCTGATTTTAGATGGGCGATTTCTAACGGTACGAAAGTCAGTGGCTTGAGTGCCCCAGCTCATAGACCGTCGGTCGGAATGCGAATATTCCGTCCGGGGTGCCGTCGGGGCTTAGAATGAATAGGGCGATGAAGGCATCGTCGCCCGGCGGGATGTGTTCGAAGCTGAGTTGCACGGCAAGTCTTCTTCCTGCCGAGATTTCGATTTCTTCGCGCACGATGTCGTTTTCCATGTCGATTAAAAAGTATACGAGGGTTACGTCATAGTCCGCGAGGTTGTGGTAGAAAATATTCAGGCGGTGGTTGAAGTCTAAAAATTCGATATAGTGGGCGAATTGTTGGGTTGTTTCGAAGTAAAATTGCTGTTCAAGCTCGTCGGCGGATATTATGGTTTCTTCGTAGGACAAAATTTCGTCGTGCAACGCGAAAAGCTCTTCGTATAATTCGAAATCGATTTCAAAATCCAAGCCGAAATCGATGTCGAAATCATCGTCCCAATCCCAGTCCCAATCTTCGTCCCAATCCCAATCCTCGTCCCAATCGAACGGGTCATCGTCAAAAGCGAATAAGTCTTCCTCAAGTTCATACATAAGTTCGGTCAAAAATCCGCTAAGCATTTCGTCCCAATAAGCAACCGCAGGGATATCTTCGCCAAGCATCGTCAAAAGTATCGCATCGAAAATGTCTATATTGAAGACTTCCGCAAGGCCGTCTTCGCCATATTCGTCGACAAGCCGCTCGAAAGTTGCCAAAAATGGCGGGGCTGTCATAAGGGTGAAAATTAATTCGATGTCATCAATCTCGTCGTCTAACTGTATGATGGGAAAAATGAAATCTTGTGCGGTTTCAATCCCTACCGTGTTTATCATTTCGACAAAAACAACATGCGCCAAAAGGTATGTTGCGGCGGCATTTATCCCGTCCCACTCCGCTACGTCAAGAAAATTATCAATAAAATCAAATACCGCGCCTTCGAGCCAGTCGTCGCCGAATTGCGAGACATTAAGCTCCATCTCTTCCGGGTCATTAAACATTACGTACAAGATATCGACAACATCGTCAAAGGTAAGCTCCGCAATCTCGATAACCCGATTAAAATTAAAATGCTCATCCACGCGAACGATTTCGATTGCCTCCGGCAAGAATTCGTAAATTTCATCACGCGTAATTTCGCCAAAAACCATCGTGGAAAAGGCGAGGGTGAAAATTAGTACGAATGCAATAAATTTTTTCATGTTCTTCTCCTTTAAATTTCAATTTTCGTGCAAAGCGTCACAACGCCAGCATCTCATTGCTCAAAAAGCATTGTAATGTATTTTATTTTCATCAAACCTATCAATAAAATCCTTTTTTTCCCCGGGATAGCCAATTGCGATTGTTCCAACAGGAATAATATTTAACGGCAAATGTAAATTTTCAACATATATTTTCATACAATCAGTTAAAATTCCAGGAACACCACACCATACAGCACCTAAATCCAACCCATGAATGCACAGAAGCATATTTTCTATAGATGCAGAACAATCTTCATGCAGAAAGTCATGATACGGCTGCTTTTCCTTATCCCCACACACCACAATCG
>WRGX01000108.1 GCA_009786975.1 Defluviitaleaceae bacterium | reverse complement strand
CGGCTTTTTCCTGCGCCATCTGCGCCCATTCTTGCAATCGATATTCTTTTGCCACCCTGCGAGTGTCTACCATTTCACACCATCTCCAATCCGTCGGTGTTTTACCCAATTGGGTAAATTCATCACCACTTGGAGGCAGTCTACGGCTTCGCCGTACTCTTGGATAGACGTGTTAATGTTTGACGCTTACAAAATGATTGCGTGGAACCACGCTTTGACCGCTTGATGCTCTCTCACGCACTAACTCTGCCCATTCGTTTAGACGAAACTGTACTGCGATTTTCTGCACGTCCATTTAGCTCTCTCCAATCTTCTCCAACTCTCTGCTTGCAGTGGGTTGGATGGTTTTGGAGTACATTGTAGCGAATTACAGTTTTCTGTTGTATGTGGGCGAGGTCTTGACGCTTACTTTCGTTCACCATGGTGCGCGAAGCGCGGGGGCCTGTTTTATAAGAAAAAGCCGCTTGCAGACTGCATAAGCAGGGCGAGCGGCTCTTTTTTTTTGAATAACTTCGTTACACTTTGAAGTATGACACAAGCTGTTGAAGGAGTTCGGCTTGGGATGTAAGTTCTTGGGACGCCGCCGCTGTTTCTTCACTGGCGGCAGAGTTCGACTGAACCACTTGCGAAATTTGATTGAGTCCGACAACGATTTGCGCAATTGCCTCGGCTTGCTCATTCGACGAAGAGGAAATAGCGGTGACGACATTGAGGACTTTGTTTGCGTTATCAACGATTGTGTCGAGGGTTTCGGCGGTTGAGCGTGCGATTTCCGCGCCGGAATCGACGGTGCTTATCGACGTTCCGATAAGCGATGTGGTTTCGCCGGCGGCCTCCTGCGACCGCGCCGCGAGCGAGCGCACCTCTTCCGCTACAACCGCAAAGCCTTTGCCGTGCTCACCTGCGCGGGCGGCCTCAACCGCTGCGTTAAGCGCGAGCAAATTCGTTTGGAACGCAATGTCTTGAATCGTGCGGATTATTTTTGAAATATTATTCGACGCTTCCTTGATTTCATTCATTGCGCCAAGGGTTTGTTGCATCGCTTCGTTTCCTTCTCGGGCGTTCGCCGTTGATGTGTTGGAAAGTGCGTTTGCTTCGTTTGCATTTTGCGCGTTGGATTGAGTTTGTTGATTGATTAAGTCAACACTTGCGTTAAGCTCCTGCACCGACGATGCCTGTTGTGACGCGCCGTTCGCCAAATCCATCGCGCTTGAAGAAATTTGCTTCGCGCCCGATAAAACCTGTTCGGATGCCGAAGTAATTTCCGATATTGTCTTGTTCAAGCCCGTACTGATAGCATTGATGGAATTCTTAATTGCATTGAAATCGCCGATATAGTTACGGGTAACTTTTACGCGAAGGTCGCCTTCCGCCATCTGCGAAAGAGAGCTTGAAATGTCTTTTACATAAGAAGCTACTTCTGAAAGGGTAGACTCCGTAGCCATAATTATTTTTCTGAATGTTCCGTTATAGGACTCGGGGTCTGTTGCTATGCCTTTTTCAACAAACATACGGTCAATTTTTTCAAGGTCGAAATTGCCCTGCTTCATTTCGTTCAAGCAAAATTCAATAGAAGTCAGAGGTTCATCAACGGCTTTTGCAATATCGTTAAGCCCTGTCACAATTTTTTGCCAATCGCCACTGTATTTGCTTACGTCAATTCGGAAATGCAAATCGCCCCTGACGGACGTCGCTTCAATCATATTGTTAAGGTCGACATTTAGCCCTTTTAAGTTGTTTAACAATACATCAATAGCCTTGTTGGTGACAATCCGTTTTCCGGGAAGCTGCTTCACCTCAAAATCAAACTTACCTTTACCGATGTTTTCCATCGCGTCAATGAGAACCCAGCCTTCTTCTTCTCCCCCCTCGGGCACTTTGTTGATTCCTTCTGCAAGCTCTTTGAAAGCCCCTTTATATTTTCCTGCATCCATCTTGAATTCATAATCGCCTACGATATAGTTTTGGTGACAAAAATCCATTACATCCGAGACGATTGCTTTTATTACATCGGTGAGGTCATATATGTCATTCGTAAGCCTGCCGATTTCGTCGTCAGCAGTATCAATATTGCGGTTAACATTCACCTTTCCGTCCGCAAATTCAGACACAAGGTCAGCAAGTTGCGCAACAGGCTTGAGTATACTTTTCGGGATTAAGTAGCTTAGTGCAATAAAGAACAGAAGCGCGAGTGCAAAAATAACTAAAACCGTTGTCATAACTTCGCCGCCTACCAGCCTCAGGCTTTCGCGGACATCGCTCCACAGTTCATTATATCTTTCGCTTAACGCGGTAATATTTGTGGTCGATATGCTTCCGTAAGGGAGAACTACTTCATTTAAAAGCGCGAGGGCTTCTTCATATCGTCCCTCTTCTCGGAGGCGCAAGGCTTCCGCTCCGTCCAGGTGCAGTCGTGCGTGCGGGTGGTCGATGGAATGTATGAGCTCCATGATAACAGGGTCGTCTATGGCGTAAATTTGGTCGCTGTACCTCCATTGCCCCCAAACGCAAACTGTAGGGTCTAATCCTCCCGGAAAGTCTGTGTCAAACATGAAGGCTTCGGTTATTCGAGAAATCCAAATGTGGTGAGCCATAACCATGTCGGTGGCTTGATTGCTTGCATGTGTCAGTTCTTCCATCTGAGCAATGTAGTTGGTGATTCGGGCTACGGCAAAAGCACCGTAAACACCAATTGTCATTGATACGATGAAAACCAAAAGAAGTCCGCCTCTGATTTTTGTCCGCATTTTTAACTTCATTTTGAAACATCCTCCCCATTAGGTTTGTAGCGCGTATTGTGTTTTAAATATATTCCGCAACTATAAAAAGGAGTACCTTTTTATAGAAACTTCTCGTAAAGAAGATAGCACGCGAAAATTTGGAAGTCAATACTAAATTTCACATTTTTCGCACTTTATTGGCAAGCTGTGACATGTAATATTTCTAAATTTCGGGAGGGAAGCGTTTTTATTTCATTTTTATGGTGTTTTGGGCTTTTTTGAGGTTTTTGAAAGGAAGGGCAGAGTTCTGGAGCAGACCGGACAATCGAGAGGCAAGAGCAACGGGAGTTTGCATTAAAAAACAAGCGGGTGAAGCGTTGTTGCAAAAAAAAACACGCCAACCGGGAATGCCCTGTTTGCGCGCTTTTTTAGATTTTGCAAAAAAGAGTCGGCGAGTGTCACTCGCCGACTCTTTTTTGTGGGCCGGGAAATTGCTCCCGGCTTCGAGGGAATGCACCGACTTCGACACATGTCCCCGGTGTCCAATGCGCGCTTGGCGCGCTTTTTTATTTTATATCGGGAACGATTGCTATATCGGCAAATAATTCGCCGGATTAACGGCGACGTTATTTATTCTTATCTCAAAATGCAAATGCGGGCCGGTTGACATGCCGGTTGAGCCTACGTCGGCTATGTGTTGGCCGCGGGTTACGAATTGGCCCGTTGTGACGCGGTTGCGGGAATTGTGCGCGTAGAGGGTGCTGTAGCCGTTGCCGTGGTCGATTATTACTGTGTTTCCGTAACCGCCGCTCCAGCCTGCGAAACGTACATATCCGTCGGCGGCGGCGTATAGGCGGGTTCCCGTTGGTGCGCCGACGTCTATGCCGGAATGATGGCGATAGCGGCGCAAAATCGGGTGGAATCTTGTGCCGAAGCCGCTTGTTATTCTGCCGTGGGAGGGAATCGGCCACATGAATTGTCCGTCGAAGTTGTTTAGGCGCGCGAGACGCTCGCTGTGGGCAGTGGCGGCGCGTTCGCGGGCGATTTGGTCTTCTTCGCGGCGAAGCTGGGCTTGGATGTCGCCAAAAGCCGACGCCGCCATGCGCTCCTCGTGTTCGGCGATGGCGAAAAGCTCTGCAAGCATCGCCTCGTCTTCCGCCAAACGCTCGAACCATTCCGTCCGTTCCGCGTATAAAAATTCCAAATTCTCTTGCGTGCGCTCCTTTTGGAATTGCAGGGTTTCGACCATCATGCTCCAACGTGACAAATCCTCTATGTGCGACGAAATTGCGTGCTCGGTTTCCTGTATGCTTTCAAGCAAATCGCGGTCGAATTGCGCCGTAACGCGCATGAATTCCCAGCGCGCAAAAAAATCCGTTATGCTTTCGGCTTGAAAAAGAACCTCGAACATCGCAAGCGAGCCTTCTTCGTGCATAACGCGCACTCGCGAACGCAGGGTTTCAAACTGCGAATCGTAGTTGTCCCGCGCGGCTTGCAGGGCATCTTCCGCGTCGGCAATACGAATTTGCGCATCCAAAAACGCCAATTCGATGCCCTCAAGGGCTTCCGCCACGTCGCCCATTTCTTGGTCAAGAGCCTGCATTTCAAGCATAAGCTCCGACATTTCGTGCCGCGTGTTGCCCAAAAGATTTTGCTGGGTACGAAGTTCGCGCTGTGCGTCTTGGTGCTGTTGTTGCAGCTGGCGATGCCGTTCGCGCGTTGCGGGGCTTGCCGACGCCGACAAAACCGACGAAACAGCAAAGCCCAACGCAAGCGAAAACGCAGCAAAAGTCCGTATGTATCTCGAAAATATTTTTGACATTTTTGACAAGAGAATCACCCCGCAGGGATTATAGCTCATGATTACGATTTTGTAAATAACATGTTACGAAATTGTTAAATTTGTTAAACTTGCGAATGTTCACGCTTGGCAATATAATGGAAAAAATTTTATTCAAAGGAGAAAAAAATGACAGACATGGTAATTGCAAGCCTCATAGATGACATGTTCAACGGCGACGCGCCCGCAACCGACGGAAACGGACAAGCCGTCACAAATGCCGAAACGCTTGTACCCCCTCCGGCAGAAGCCGCAGAAGAACCCACCGGTGGGCTTTTTGGCACATGGGGCGTGCTTATTCTTTGGGCGGCGGTTTTCGGCGGCATGTGGTTTTTCTTGATTCGCCCGCAACGCAACCGCGAGAAAAAAATGAAGGAAATGCAAGAGACAATTTCGAGCGGAGACAACGTCATAACAAGCGGCGGGCTTTTTGGCAAAATCGCCGATGTCGGCGACGATTGCTTTATCGTCGAATTCGGCACGAACCGCAGTATTCGAATTCCCGTGCTTAAATCCGACGTTGTCGGCGTGCGCTCGCCCAAAATGACCCCGCAACCCAAGGAAATTGAAAAAGATGACGAGGAAAAATAGACGAGGAAAAATAATGGAAATTTTATTCAAAAATGCAACCGTGGTGGCGTGCCAAGCGCGCGGTGATATACTCACGAACCGAAACTTCTTCCAAAAATCATCTGACGTCGGCATTCGCGACGGAAAAATCACCTTCGACACGAAAAACGCAACGGCGGCGCGCGTAATCGACTGCACGCACAAAGTCCTTATGCCGGGGCTGTACAATTGCCACACGCACGCGGGAATGACGCTTTTTCGCGGCTTCGCGAACGACCGCACGCTGGAGGATTGGCTGTTTAACCATTTAATTCCGGCGGAGGCGAAGCTCACGCCCGCGCTTGTCCGCATCGGCACACAGCTTGCAATGGCGGAAATGCTGGCATCGGGGACGGTCGCGTTTTCGGATATGTATTGCCATATGGACGAGGTCACGCGGGCGGCGGATGAATCGGGAATTTTGGCAAACATTTCAAACGGAGTCGTCGCGCTTGGAGATGATTTTGTTTTTGAAAATTGTAACGAATACAGGCAAACCCTGCGCGCGCTCGAGGAGTTAAGCGGAGCGGTAAAAAAAGACGGACGCGTTAAAATAGAGGCGTCGATTCACGGCTGCTACACCTCTTCGCCGCCGACATGGGAATGCGTCGCGGACTTCGCGCAAAAAAACAATCTGCGAATGCACGTACATCTTTCCGAAACAAAAACGGAACACGACGGCTGCGTAGAAAAATACGGCGCGACCCCCGCGCAAATGTTCGCAAAACACGGCGTCTTCGAATCCCCAACCCTCGCCGCGCACGGCTGTTGGGCAACCGACGAAGATATGGAAATTCTGCGCGAAAAATCCGTAACAATCGCGCACAACCCGCTGTCGAACCTAAAACTCGCAAGCGGACTCGCCCCCGTCGTAAAATTCATGAAGTCCGGCGTAAATGTCGCCCTCGGCACCGACGGTGTGTCTTCAAATAATTCCCACGACCTGTTCGAGGAAATGAAAATGGCATCACTTCTGCAAAAATACGCCACAAATGACCCAACCGCCGTTCCTGCCTCCGACGCCCTTAAAATGGCAACAATAAACGGCGCGCGCGCCCAAGGTCGCGAAAACGAAAGCGGCCAAATAAAAGAAGGCTTCGACGCCGACGTAATTTTGCTCGATTTCAACACGCCGCGCCAAACAATGTGTTACGACCCCGTTCTAAACCTCGCGTATTCCACAAGCGGCAGGGACGTTGAAATGACAATCGTGCGCGGAAAAGTGCTGTATGAAAAAGGCGAATTTATGACGATTGACGTTGAAAAAATTTTGCACGAGGCACGAAAAGCGAAAAAAATTTTTGAGTAGGGTAGGGGACTTTATGCTTCTGTACATTATTCGCCACGGCGACCCGGATTACGCAAACGACTGCCTGACCGAACGCGGCAAAAAGCAGGCCGCCGCGCTTGCCGAGCGTTTTGCCGCCCACGGCGTCCGTTTCGATGAAATCTACTCCTCGCCGCTGGGCCGCGCGATACAAACCGCCGAACCCACCTGTGAAAAGCAGGGCATTTCCTACAATATAGAGGAATGGATGAGCGAGAATTTGTGCTTTGCCGACCTTTCGATTACAAACGAAAAAGGCGAACGCGACTGGGCATTTGCCGGGCCGAACGCGAGAATGCTTGATATTTCCGGCACATGGCACGAAAGCCCGCATTTCCCCCCAACGGCGGCGGCGGGCTACAAACGCATTGCCGACGCGTCGGACGAATTTCTTGCGCGCCTCGGATATGTACGCGACGGGCTTCATTATAAGGTCGCCGCTCCAAGCGACAAACTAATCGCCGCATTTTGTCATCACGGACTTGGAACAACATGGCTTTCGCACATGCTTTCCATTCCGCCAAATATTTTTTGGGCAAGTTTTGACATCGCACATACCGGCATAACAATTGTGCGATTCAACAATACTCCACGCACCGCGCCGCAGTGTTTATGCCTGTCGGACACGGCGCATGTTAAGAAGGTGTGTTCATAGCGCGGAATGCCGACTTGGCGGTCAAATTTTTGCCGATTTCCGCCGTTTCCTTCAATAGGGCGTCACCCCGACACAGAATTCCTGAATACAGCTTCTAACTCTGCCGCAATTTCGTTTGCGGTTTTTTCATGCGCCGGGAAATTGCTCCCGGCTTCGAGGGAATGTGCCGACTTCGACATATGTCCCCGGTGTCCACTGCGCGCTTGGCGCGCTTTTTCATGCGCCGGGAAATTGCTTCCGGCTT
>WRGX01000107.1 GCA_009786975.1 Defluviitaleaceae bacterium | reverse complement strand
AAAAAAAAAGAGTCGGCGAGTGTCACTCGCCGACTCTTTTTTTTTGGCCGAGAAAACTGCTTTCGGCTTCGAAGGAACGTGTCGCCGCCGACAAGTGTCTTCGGTGCCCAACGGGCGCACAGTGCAGTAGCGGCAAAGCCGATTTAAACACCCCTGTTCAACACAAACCCCGCAAGTTCCATAGGTTTAACAATTTCGCCGCCTCTATACACGCGCATAATCCCGGCGGAAATCTCGTCTGCCAGAATTATTTCGGCGGTTTCGCCGGTTTTAAAAAATTCGAATTTTATGTCAAAAAGCTCAAGCCCTTTCGACGCCAAATCGTCCGCGAGGATTCGGGCGATTTTTTTTGTCAACGCGGCGCAGGTTTCGTATTCGTCGGCGGTCATTATGCCGAGGGCGACCAAAGCGTCCTTTGTGATTGGCGGGTCCCGGCGGACGTCGTCTTTTAGGGTGGCCTCGACCAGGCAGTTCAGCTCCGCGCCTTTTTTCGCGTATGCGCCGTATCGACGCAAAAAACTGCCGTCGGCACGCAGGCGGCATATGAATTCGACGCCTCCGCCGAAGGGTTTCCCCGCTTTTACCACCATTTCGGCACGTGCGATGTCGCAGGAAATATAATGCGTCGGAATGCCCGCCGCGCGAAGCATTTCAAAATAATGCGCGGAAATCCGCAGCGATTCACGCCCGAGCCCCTCGATTTGCAGACCCACGGCGTTTTCGCCGGGGTCAAAGACGCCGTCGCGCCCGGTTGCGTCGTCCTTTAATTTCAGCGTAAGCGTGCCGTCGGCGTTTTCGTAAACGTCCTTTGTTTTGCCTGTAACAATCAGCTTCACGGCGTCCTCCTTTATGGCATCCGGCTTCGAGGGAACGTGTCGCACCCCAAACATTCCCCCGAACACCTTCGCTCCGCCCGCCCCCATGGCATCCGGCTTCGAGGGAACGTGTCGCACCCCAAACATGCCCCCGGTGCTAAATATCTTTGCGGTAAAATAGGTTTTTGCAGCGGATGTTTTTTATGTCGCGATATAATTCGCGGCGTGCGGTCGCCAGGTCCTTCGCTTTTCGCGCGGCAAGAAGCACGCGCCCGCCGTTTGTGATGTAATCCGGTTTCGAGGGGGGGCTGACGTTTTGTTCATTTGTCCCTGTTGCTTCGTCGCAGACGGCGGTGCCGCAGTGGAAAATGAGCGTTTCGTCCGAGAGTTTATCCAGCCCGGTTATCGCAAAACCTTTTTCATATTCGTCGGGATAGCCCTTCGACGCTAAAATTACGCCCAACACCTCGTCGTCGCTCCATGAAAGTTCGGGGTCTTCGCCCGCCAAAATTTCGGTCAGAACCTCGAAAAGGTCGCTCTCGAGGCGCGGCAGAATTACCTGCGTTTCGGGGTCGCCGAAGCGGGCGTTGAACTCGATTACGCGTGCGCCCGCGCGGGTCGCGATTAGTCCGGCGTATAAAATCCCGGTGAACGGGCGTCCCTCCGCGACCATTGCGCGCGCCGTCGGCAGAAGAATTTCCAGCCGCGCCGCCTCAACTATCTCCTCGGGAATTTGCGGAACCGGCGAATACGCGCCCATTCCGCCTGTGTTCGGACCGGTGTCGCCGTCAAAAGCGCGCTTGTGGTCCTTGGCAATCACCATCGGAAAAACCCTTTCGCCGTCCACAAATGCCATAAACGAAAATTCCGTTCCCGACAAAAATTCCTCGATAACAACGGTGTTTCCCGCCTCGCCGAACCGCTTATTTTGCAGCATATCCGCCAAAGCGGCGTCGGCATCGTCGCGGGTTTCGGCAATAACAACGCCCTTGCCCGCCGCAAGCCCGTCCGCTTTTAGCACAAACGGCGGTCGCTTCGTTTTGATATACGCCGACGCACTTCGAAAGTCCGAAAACACTTCGTAAGCCGCCGTCGGAATCTCGTATTTTTTCATCAAATCCTTGGCAAAGCTCTTGCTGCCCTCGATAATCGCGGCATTTGCGCGCGGGCCGAAAATTTTCAGCCCCTCCGCTTCAAATCGGTCAACAATCCCGCCAACAAGCGGTGCTTCCGGCCCGACAAATGTAAGCGCGACCTCATTTTCCTTAGCAAAATTCACAAGCGCGGCAAAATCGCTCACGCCGATATCAACGATTTGGGCAATTTCCGCAATCCCCGCGTTCCCCGGCGCAACAAAAATTTTTTCAACCTGCGGCGACTCCGAAAACTTCCGCGCA
Source organism: Defluviitaleaceae bacterium (assembly GCA_009786975.1). Classification (GTDB taxonomy): domain Bacteria; phylum Bacillota; class Clostridia; order Lachnospirales; family WQUN01; genus WQVC01. The sequence goes on along the minus strand of WRGX01000107.1, from coordinate 5,160 downwards.
AGCGCGTGTTCGCGCCCGCCGGAGCCGATTATAAGTACGTTATTCATATGGATGCTCCTCGTATAAAATTTTCCCGGACGAGTTTAGCACAAGTTTTTATTTTGCAACAGCAGAATCTCCCGCACTGCAAGCACCAAAAACATATAGTGCGACGAGGTGCCGATGCAATATTCCGTTTGTTGCCAAAGATACGGGAACTCCAAAAGCTCGGGAAAATCGGGGCGAATAAGCCCGGTGCCGGAAATTGTGCCGCCCGGAATGTACGACCAATCCGCGCGGTTCGCGCCGTAGCCTACGGTTGCCGATTTCGCGCCGACACCCGACGCAAACGACGCCCCGTTCGAGCCGGGGTGGCATCCCAAAACGAAGTTAAGCGCGGAAAAAACCGTCTCCGGCGGAAAAATTTCGGGAAACGCCTTGTGCAAAAAATAATATTGGAAACCAAGCCGCTGAATGCCCCAGCCCGCACCCCAAATTTGCGGGCGGTAGGGAACGCCGTAAGGCGTTTCCGCGCATTCCGCGGCTATTTTTTTTTGCAAATCGGACATGGCGGATTTTATTTGTTGCATAGGACCCTGCGTTCGGCCTTGAGGGAATGCGTCGCTTTCGGCACATGTCCCCGGTGCCAAAAATTCATCGGAAATTTCAGGAAGCCGCGCGATTATCCAGCCCAGTTCCTCAATTTCCTGCACAATAAATGCCACTTCGCCGTGCAAAAATTCGGCGTATTTTTTTTCGCGAGTGGTCAAAAATAACTCGACGGCGCAATGAATTTTTGACATTCGCTGATGCCTTATTTCGGCATCGGAATATGCCCGCTCGCCTTTCGCTTGCGCGCTTTTACCCGCACTCGCCGCTTCATATACTTCGCGGGCGACTTGCTGCGTTTTTGTCGCAAGCTCGTCGTTAAAGCCCGCAAGCGCGCGGGACGCGGCCGCCAAATGCGCGGCGGCGGAAAGCTCGCGCGCCGGGTTTTCTTCCGTGAAAACCCAGCGGTCGTCCCCGCTTATTTTACCGTCGGTTTCCATCGCGCCGTCGCCGAGAAGGACATATTGTCGCAGTGTCGGGCAAATTATTCCGCGATAAAACCGCCCCAGCGCGAAATATCCGCCAACCACCGACAATACGCCATGCTCAATTTGTTGCAATACGTCGTTTTTCCCGTCGGGCTGATGAATTTCGCAGACCTTTTTTTCTTGGCAAATCGTTGTCGCGTCGTAATGCACGCCGAATTCCTCGAACGCCAGTGCCAGCGAATATATTTCATTGCATTGCGATTCGATTCGTATGTCAAAATCGCCCGCGTCGTGCCAGCCGCCGACGTTTAGGCCCGGCACATGCTCTCCGGGCGCAAATTTCGTAAGGGTTGATGCGCCCTGCACATATCCGTCGAAATGATTTAAATTTATCGGTGCCATTCGTGCGTCGTCGTCGTGGCAAAGCCCGTGCCACACGCGATATTTCTCGTTCACGCGCATATGGCACATTTGCACGGGCAAAAAATATTCCAAAACGGGCTGCCAAACGCCGCGCTCGTATATGTCGCGGGATATGCGGAAAACGGAAGATTCGCTACTAAATTCGCGACTTTCCCCATCAATTCCCCCAACACAACAGCTAACTATTTTATAAATCCCTTCCTTTTTAATGTGTGAAAAATCGAAGGTTAAATGTTTGTAGCGTAAAAAACTTCCCCACTCTTTTGCCACGCACGCAAAAACTTTTTTCAGCAGGCCGTCCGGCATAATTTCGTAAAGAATCGCGTCGGGACGCGGTTCGTCTTGAGCGTCACGCTCTTCAGTGCGTTCGAAGCGTTCGTCAAGCTCAATTATCGCGATTTTCGGCTGCGCGGGATGGTAGCCCACCTGCGAAATTTGTACAATCGGCCCGTGCAGCCAATTTTGATGCACGAGCGGAGTGATGACCCACTCAACGGCACCTGTCGTCGCGCCCGGCGGAATTTCTTCGGAAACAACAAACCATCCGTTATTGTGGTTGAGACGTCCGTCAAAAAGTTTTATTTCGCCTCGCGTCTCGATGCGAAAGCACAAAGGAGGGTCGTTCGAATGTGTAAAATATTGGTCGCCCGGACGTACGGTAAGCGATTTTCCGGTCGCGTAAGGTTCGGCAATTAAATCGTCCGCAATGTCGGGCGTGTACTCCGCTTGTGAAGGATAATTCGACCGCCGCCGCAAAACAGGCCCATTCGGCTGGTGCGGAAAAATCCCGCTCGTATCGTCCATAATCCACGGCTTGCCCATAAGCTCGCCCGGAAAAAGCTCCAAATTAAAGCAAACTCCAAATTCAGGCGGAATCGACGTGTCTAAATCCACGGTAACAATAATTTTCTCGCCCTCGCCCCGCACGGTCACGGAATATTCAAATGCCAAATCCGGGTAATTCAGGGGATTAAATCCCTTTTTATGCTTGCTTTCATCGGGAAACGCCAGCCTCGCAGTAATCTCGTTTTTGTCAAAATTTACCTCGCGCCCAAGCTGCTTAGGCACAGGTTGCCATTGCCCCGGCGTAGGCTCGAAGCGCAAATCGCCGTTCGTCGCAATCCTTCGGCCGTGCATAATAAGGCTTACGCCCGCCTGATGCCCCTCGGGATAAACATCGTCAAACGCCATTGCATCCACGCCGAAATTTTGGAAATACCCCGTCGATTTGTTAAGTTCAAAGCCCATTTTGTGTTCTCCTCAAAGCGTGTAATTTTATTTGCATTGTACCATAAAATGAAAAATTAGGACGCGCTGCCATTCGCGTAGTGGCAACACGCGCCGGACACGGAAAAAAATGAGTCGGCGAGTGTCACTCGCCGACTCATTTTTTTTATTGGAATATGTAGTATTTTGTGTTAATATCTTGCCACAGCCCGCCCAAAGTAAACCAAATTTTTTTTCTCAAAAATTTTCTTCATTATTATAAGAATTTTTGCAAATAATATACCGATGTCTTTTATTTTGGCATTGACAATTCCTATTTTTCTGCTGTAATATGGAAAAGGAAAATTAAAAAAATCATAAAGGAGTAGATTCAAATGAGCAAAAGAAGTACAACAAAACGCCTAATCGCGTTGTTTGTCGCGATTGCAATGGTAGCGACGATGCTTCCGGCAATGGTTGTTTCGGCAGCCGACTTTAGTTTCGACAGCAATGAATTGACCGGCAATCGTTGGGAACAATGGACGAACATGGTCGTCCCCCTCTTTGACGGCGACGCGGCACTGGAAGCTCAAGTCCGCGACCACATGCTTTCAATTCTCGAAGACAACAGAGATGTAGAAATCACCGACAGCTGGGTCCTCGACCAAATCAACGGCAATACAATTGGTGACTTGCTTGACGCGCCCTCGATTCCGGGCGGCAACGGTACATTGCTCAATATGCTTAACGGGCATGGAGCAGAAGGCTTCGCACCGCACCTAGTACTCACGCTCGGCGGCGCAGCAGCGACAGCCGACAATAATAACAACAATAACAACAATAATAACAACGACAACAACAACGGCGCAGAAGAAACACCCGCAGCCGCAGCCACAGGCGAAAGATTCCGCCTTGCCGCATTCGACGAAATAAGCGGCTGGACGCATCGCTGGAACACAATCGGCGGCGATGCCGACGGAAGTATCCCCTGGGATGTTTTTGCAGCCGCAACGCATTTGGAAATTGAATTGTCACAAGAACTTGAAGGCGGAGCTTCCGTTATCGTTTTCGGTGAAGGCGGCGGATGGAACTGGGGCGCCGGACAAGTAGACTATGCTTTCGACCCCGAACTTGGCTTGTCGCAAGTTTATGACCTTACAACAAACCCCGCATGGGCAACTGTTACCACCGGTGGCGACGTAGCCGCTCTTATCATCGGCGCAAACGATGATTTGGAAAATATTTTAGTAAGCGCGTACCTCGTACTCGGCGGCGCAGCGGCACCCCAACAACCGGAGCCACAGCAACAGCCGGAGCAACCCATCGCAACCCCCGACCCGATAACATTCCCCGGCGTGACCACGCTTGACACGCTTCGTCTCGTTATCGACAGCACAACCTACACCCTCAACGGCGCGGCAGGCACCCTCGAAGTTGCCCCCGCAATCGTAGGCGGCAGAACAATGGTTCCCTTCCGTTTCATCGGTGAAACCCTTGGCGCAACGGTCGCATGGGACGCGGCAACTCAAACCGCTTCCTTTACAAAGGACGGAGCAACCCAAAGCGTAAGAATCGGCGAAGCACTTTTCAACGCAGCAGGTCAAGACATGGGTACCCCGGTAATCGAAGGCGGCAGAACCCTAGTTCCCGCGGCATTTGTTGCAACGGCACTTGGCGCAGGAGTTGAATGGGACCCGGTAACAAGAACCGTAACCATCACCTTCGGCGAAGAAGCCGAGCCGATTCCCGACCCCATAGTCGAACAACCCGGCGACAACAACAACGACGGCCCCGGCGATGACAACAATAATAACAACAACGACAATAACAATAACAACAATAATAATAACAACAACAATAACAATAACAACAACGACAACAACGACAATAACAACAACAATAACAATAATAATAACAACAACAATAACAACGACGCCGCAAACAGATTCATGCTTTACGCATTCGACGACATCTCCGGCGGCCAGCACCATCGCTGGAATTCTCACGGGCATGAAGGCTCCGATTTACCGCTGACCACAGAAATTTTGGAAAGAGCCACGCACCTCGTTGTTCATTTCACAGCAGAGCCCGCTAATAACATCGACATTATATTCTTCGGATACGGCAACGGCTGGGGATGGGGAGCAGGACAAAGAAACGCAGTATTCTCGCCCGGTCAAGGATTAACCTTCACCTATGACGTAAGAGCGCACTCCGAGTGGGATCGCTTAGTAGCTGCCGACGCAGCAATGGCCATAGTCCTGCAATCCTCCGGACTGGACAGCGTCTTCGACTATGCGTACTTTATACTTGAAGACTAAACGAGCGCAGTTAAAGAGTGTGAAAAAAATTGAAATCCCAAATCACTAAACCGTAACCCAAAAACCTGCGGCAGGGCATTGCGCCCTCCGCAGGTTTTCTAAGGAACTGCCCGACAATAACATTTCCATTTGGACTTGTCTTTTTGCCGCATTGCTTCGTCGCGAAAAACCTTGCGACCCTCTAGGTCGCGGCG
>WRGX01000106.1 GCA_009786975.1 Defluviitaleaceae bacterium | reverse complement strand
CCCGCCGACAACCGCCGGTCGCGAATATTTCTTCGTAACCCCGCCCGCGAATCCGCCGCCAAGCCCCGCCAGCCCCAAAATCGCCGCCCATTCAGCCCCCCAATATCCCGCCAAATGCAGGAAAAATCCCAAAAGCATCCCTGCCGCCGCCGCCATCGACGCTCCGCCCTTAAACGCCGTCACACAAAGCACGTACAGACAGAAAAACACGCGAAGCGGCACCATTCCTACATATATATCGCTCGCGCCCGCGATAACGCCTGCGAAAACCACGGTAAGCGACGCAACATCCTCGCTTGAAAGCAGCTTCGCGCGTCGTCTGCGCCCTGCGATAATCACATGCGCACGCTTAATTACAAGCGTAAGCGCGCCCGCAAGCACCGTTTCAAGCAGAACAACCGTAAATGCAAACAGTGTCATTCCGTGCATCGCGCTTACAATTATGCCCGCCACCAAAGTCGCGGATGCCGCCGCCGCCGCAACCCAATGTATTTTAAGCCACTGCCGATTCCCGTCCCGCGTAACATGCGACGCGCAAAAATACCACACACAAAGCATTCCCGCCGCCATAACATATCGAAGCACAAAAAAGTCGCCAAGCCGAGTAACAAGCCCAAGACCAACAAAAATCGCCGCCAAATAAAACCCCTGCGCCCCCATAAACGCCGCCAAAAACGGCGTAGCCAGCGGGTTAACAAACCCAAAAACCTGCGCCCGACCAACAAAAAAGCCCGCAACGCAAATAATCGCCACGGCAAGCTCCTGTTTGCCGAAACGCGCGGGCGCGGGTGTTTTTTTCGCACGAGCGGGTATGTTCATTTTCCCCCACGCTCCCTTTCAAAAAAAACTAAATTCGGACTCATTCTAGGCTTGTCCCTGCGCGGATTATGTAAAATTGCGGAGCTGCAACAAAAAAGCGCGCCAAGCGCGCAGTGGGCACCGGGGACGCATGTCGGCGGCGACACGTTCTCTCGAAGCCGGATGCAGTTACCCGGCGAAAAAAAATCGTTGATGTTAGTGTCACTAACATCAACGATTTTTTTCTGCTTCATTCTTTTATCTACGGAAACTGCATCCGGCTTCGAGGGAACGTGCCGCCGCCGACACATTCCCCCGGTTCCCACCGCGCGCTTGGCGCGCTAAAATTGTGGCAAATACTCTCGATGTGCTTCCAACATTTCGTCAAAACACGCGCACGCCGTTTCGTAATCAGCGATAAGCGGGTTAACAAGCAACGCGGCAATTGCGTCATCGCGCGAGCCGTTTAGTGCGGCGCGGACGGTTAGACGCTCGTAAGATTTGACGGTCTGCATTATCCCCTGAATATATTCGCCGCCGGCATGTACCGGGGGCAACATTTTCGCGCCGTCTCGGTTGACGCTTGCGCGGGTTTCGACTACGTCGTCGCCTCGCATGTACGGAATCGCGCCGTTGTTATAGTCGTTTACGACGTGAATTTTTCCGTCACCCGTGTGAAGCGACTCCGCAAGCGAACATGCCGCCTCGGAGTACATCGCGCCGCCGCGCTGTGAAAGTTGCTCGGGTTTTATATACAATCCGGCATCGGAATAAAGCTCTAAAAGTTCTTCCTCGATGGTCACGCATTCTTCGGCGCGTGTCAATTTGTCGGCTTGCAATTTTTTTATCGTTTCGCGCGGGTGTATAAAATATTTCAAATAATAACTCGGCACACCGCCGATTTTTCTTATAACATCTTTGGAAAATCCCATTTGCCAGTCCAGTTTTTCCAACAATTCGTCGTTGCCGGAAATCGCCTCGCGCAAAAAATCGCGCCCGCCTTGGCGAATACTCGTCACAAAACTCAAGTGATTCAGGCCGACATAGTCAATTTCACACGGTTCGTCGGTAAATTGCCGCGCGGGATATTCCATGATTTTAATCGGCGCGTTGCAAAGCCCAAGCACTTTTACATCTGTGTGGTCGAGGAGGGCTTGCGCGCAAATGCCCGACGGATTTGTGAAATTTAACATCCACGCATCGGGGCAGAGTTTTTTCATACGTGCCGCCAAGTCAAAAAGCACGGGAATTGTGCGCAACGCCTTGAAAAACCCACCGATTCCCGTCGTTTCTTGCCCAACTAAACCATGCTTCAGCGGAATTTTTTCATCCAAAACCCGCGCAGCCAGTTTTCCCACACGAATTTGCACAAAAACAAAAGACGCACCGTCAAGCGCGACGTCAAAATCCTGTGTAAACACGACTTTACATCCAAGTCTCGCGTGCTTGACCATGCGCTCCGCCAAGTTTCCGACAGTTTTTAACTTACGCTCGTCAACGTCCATAAGCGCGAGTTCCGTAAGAGGCATCACATTTTTTCGGGCGATAAGCCCTTCGATAAGCTCCGGAGTATACGTACTGCCCGAACCGATTATTGCAATTTTCATAAAAAAACCTCCCATTCTCCGTATGAATTGTATCAGAATTTGAATAAAAAAAAAAGAGTCGGCGAGTGTCACTCGCCGACTCTTTTTTTTCCGCTCATACCAAAATGCAAAAACCCAAAAAAACGCCAAAAATACCGAAATTTAACTTGACGTGACCACGCAGTCAAATTATACTTCCATTATAAAGTTTCAAAAACGCACAAAAAGAGGGTGGCGACATGAGGAATAAAAAACGTATGCACTATGGTGTAATGTTTTCTACGACGGACAATGCCAACCAGTACGAAATTTGGCGGGGAATTGATGCGTTTGCGCAAGAAAATGATATTCATTTGACCGCGTACGTCGGAACACATCAGGTAGCGGGCGGGCCTCTTCCGGATTTTTTTGATACATGCTTTGATACGGCGGAAAAAAGCGGGTTTTTGGACGGTGTAATTGTTTTGTCCGGCTACGTTGTGCAAAACGTCGGGGTCGAAAGAATCAACGAGTACATGGCAAGGCTTCAAGAATCTATGCCGATTGTTTCGGTTTCCCTTACAATGCCCAACATCCCGTCGATTGCCGCCGATGGATACAGCGGAATGTACGAAACCGTCGAGCATCTGATAAAAGTTCACGGCAAGAAGCAAATTGTTTTTATAAAAGGCACCGACGGGCATCCCGAGGCCGAAGTGCGCCTCGACGGCTATAAACAAGCGTTGACGGACAACGGGCTGGTTTTCGATGAACGATATGTCCTGCCCGGGTTTTTCAATATGGACAGCGGCGAAGCGGCAGTAAATACCCTTGTGGATGAGCTGAAAATCCCGTTTGACGCGATTGCCGCAAGCAACGACCAAATGGCGATTGGCGCGCAAACCGAGCTTGTTAAGCGAAGCATTTTGGTGCCGACGGACGTTGCCGTTACCGGGTTTGACGACGATGTGAACTCCGCAATGCTTATTCCGTCGCTTAGCACAGCGCGGCAGGATTTTTATGAAATCGGCCGAGTCAGCGCGCAAACGCTTTCAAAGTTGATAAACAAAGAGTCCGTTGCCCCCTTGACGAATGTCGCGCCGGTTTTTATAACGCGCCAAAGTTGCGGATGTTTGGAGCGGGAATATTCTGAGGCGGAGAACGTTTTGACGGAAAAAGCAACCCTTCGCGAGTTCGTTTTCCAACATTTTCGCCCGCTTTTCGCCGATGTGCCGGAGGAGCGAGTCTTTGACTGGGCAGACGTTTTGGTTCGCGCAATCGGAAAAACTCCCTTCAATCAAGAGAAATTTTTGTTTTTGTTCAACGAAATTTTAATCTCATATAATCATCACCACGATGACATAATGACATGGAATTCCGCGCTTAATGTGCTTTCCACGGGAATCGAAATGCACGGAAGCGAAACAAGCTGTTCCCACGCGGTACACAGCGCGTTTATCGCCGCAACCGCGCTTGTACAGGGCATTCGCGCAAAAAAAGAAAAAAATGTGCAGTCCTCGGTGGACGGCGTTCGCGCGCACGCACGTCGGGTCACGAACGCGCTTGTTTTGACCTTCGACGTCGATTCGCTTGTTGAAAAATTATTTTCATCGCTTCCGGCAATGGCAATGAATATGGCACTTGTGGGCGTGTATCAAAAACCCGTCAAGGCGGGAGACCCCGACCCCGACCGCACAGTTGAAACCGTAATCGGCTTTGACGGCGATAAAAAATTTAACATGCCGCTAAGCGAATTGCAGTTTTCTGATTACACAAATTTCGACCATTTCGACATGGAGCGGATACGCCGTTCCCTGTTTTTCCTGCCGCTGTTTTTCGAGGACGAAGAACTCGGAGTTGTAATTTTGCCGTACGATGTGGGCGCAATCGTTGAAGCGTACGACACTTTGCGCATAAGCATCGCCACCGCGCTAAAAGGCGCGGAGCTGCTTTCGACGATACGAACCTTGTCAATCACCGACGAGCTGACCGACCTTTTAAACCGCCGCGGTTTCTTCCAATTCGTATACGCGCGTTTGCACCAAATGTCGCGTTCGGGAAATATGCCGATGGTTATGTTCATGGATATGGACGGCTTAAAAATGATAAACGATACGTACGGACACAACGAGGGCGACGCGGCGATTTCGGCGTTCGCCAAGGTGCTAAAAGAAGCCCTCCGCAAAGAGGATATCATAGGGCGCATTGGCGGCGACGAATTCGTTGTATTCTCGTCGGTCAAATCGCAGGAAAACGGCAGTCAGGTCGTGCAAAGAATCCGCGACAAGCTCGACGAGTACAACGCGCGAAACCTGCATCCCTATGCGGTTTCGTCAAGCATCGGCAGCGTAGTTTTGGAGGAAGTCACACGCGAGTGCTTCGAGGAAGCCATGCTCAACGCCGACACCGTATTATATGAAGAAAAAATGCGCAAGAAAAAGGCGGGGCTGTCGAGAGTCTAGGGCATGTTGCCACTACGCGAAAGGCACGCTTTTTGGTCAAACTTGCGCAGTGGATACACGCCCTAAAATTTTAAGAAAGGAGAGCGGGCGACGAATTTCATCTGCAAATTCGTTGTTCCGCGAATGTTGGAATGTTAAAAAAAATAGGAGAAGGCGCGAAGGAATCGGCGGCATATGTGCGGCGGCTTGCCGCGCCGGAAAAGAACAGAATTTTGGCGGCGTGCGCGGGTGAACTTGAAAAAAACGCCGCCATTATTATTGCGGCGAACAAAAAAGATATGGCGGCGGCAGACCCCGCGCGCAAGGCGTTTAACGACCGCTTGATGCTTAACGAGCAGCGGATTGCCGGGCTTGCGGAGGGGATGCGAAAAGTTGCGCGGCGGGACGACCCGGTCGGCGAGGTTCTTTATGTAAAAACAATGCCGAGCGGGCTTAAAGTCGGCGAAAAGCGCGTGCCTATCGGCGTTGTCGGGATGATATACGAAGCCCGCCCGAATGTTACGACGGACGCGTTCGCGCTATGCATCAAGGCGGGAAACGCCTGTGTTTTGCGCGGCTCAAAAGAGGCGATAAATTCAAACATCGCCATCGTAAAAATTTTGCAAAACACGCTTTCCGGCCTCAAGCATCCGCCGAAAATCGTGCAATTAATCGAGGACACCTCGCGCGAAACCGCCCGCGAGTTCATGCGCCTGAATGAATATCTCGACGTACTAATCCCGCGCGGAAACGCGGATTTGATTCAAACCGCCGTCGAAAACGCTACGGTTCCCGTAATTCAAACGGGCATCGGAAATTGCCATATCTTCGTTGACGAATCCGCCGATTTGGCAAAAGCGGTGCCGCTTATTATCAACGCGAAAACGCAACGCCCAAGCGTCTGCAATGCCGCTGAAAAACTGCTCATTCATAAAAATATCGCAAAAGATTTTTTGCCGAAAATATGTAACGCACTTGCCGCCGCGGGCGTGAAAATTCGCGGTTGCGGAAAAACTTGCTCGCTTTACGCGGGCGGACGTCTCGCCTCCGAAGAGGACTGGTACGAGGAATTTCTCGACTTGGTAATCGGCATAAAAGTCGTTGATGACCTTGCCGCCGCAATCGCGCACATTTCAAAATATTCCTCCGGTCACACCGACTGCATTTTGACCGAATCCTACGCCAATGCCAACGCATTTATCGACCTAGTTGACTCCGCCGCCGTTTTCGTAAACGCCTCAACCCGCTTTACCGACGGCGAAGAATTCGGCCTCGGCGCGGAAATGGGCATTTCCACGCAAAAACTGCACGTTCGCGGTCCCATGGGGCTGAATGCGCTTACGACAACGAAATTTTTTGTGATGGGGAACTGGCAAGTACGCGCTTAATTTGCCAAAGCAGGGAAACGTAAAGTTTATTTTCTTACGTTTCCCAGGTATATCCCGCTCGTTCTTTGGCAAAAATCCCCATAGAAAAGGGGATGGCAAAATGAATCCGAAACCAACCGAGCGCGTAATTTTGGTGAAAGGCGACGCAACAAAGTGGTACAACCAAGCTATTTTCATCGTGAACAAGGATATGCCGGCGACAAAAATGCCGGTTGATTTTGTTGCAGAAGCCGAAAAAATAATTTACAACCATATCCGCACAACACGCGGCGCGTCAATTCCCGCCGCCTATGCCGCGACCGCCCCCGTGAAAAACGCGGCAAAACCCGCGCCCGCAAAGCGAAAAACAAGCACGTTCGACATTACGCTGAACATAATGATGATTTTGGCGTGCGTTGCGATTGCCGCAGTGTTTGCGTACGGAATGCTTGCATAGAATATATGTAAAACCTGTGTTCAATAAAATCACACCGAATTGACGTAATTTTATTGAACACAGGTTCTTAGTATTTTTGCTCATTGACGGGGGATATCATGGATATGCTTGGAACAACGCTTGTAGTTATCGGCATTACGGGGCTTGCGTACAAGGCTTGGGACGCTTATATGGAAACAAACGACCCGCCGCGCGTGTTTAGCGCAAAGGTTGCAAAAAGACGCCTTGACACAAAGAAGGAAGACGGCAACGAAGCGTATACATACATAATCACGTTTTTCTTGCACGACCTTGACAAATACGCCAATTTCAGCGTTTCGCAAAAAAATTTCGACGAAATTATGGAAGGTGATTTCGGCGTTTTGCATTGCAATTTAGAGCGGAGGAAATTTCTTGAATGGGAACTAAAAAGCGCGCCAAGCGCGCGGTGGGAACCGGGGACATGTGTTGGCGGCGACGCGTTCCCTCGAAGCCGTGAGCAGTTTCCGGGCGTATGAAAAAGCGCGCCAAGCGCGCATTGGGCACCGGAGACACATGTCGGAGTCGGCACATTCCCTCGAAGCCGTGAGCAGTTTCCGGGCGTATAAAAAAGCGCGCCAAGCGCGCATTGGGCACCGGAGACACATGTCGGAGTCGGCGCGTTCCCTCGAAGCCGGGAGCAGTTTCTAGGCGTATAAAAAAAAGCAGTCGGCGAGTGACACTCGCCGACTGCTTTTTTTATGTGACGGGAAATCG
>WRGX01000105.1 GCA_009786975.1 Defluviitaleaceae bacterium | reverse complement strand
CCTATTCTTGTCCGCCCCGTCGGGAGCGACAAAGACTATTATAGTCACGCGCTTTACCCGTGTCAAGGCTTTTTTGGAGAATTTTGAAATATTTTTGCAGGGTGTACAGTTCGCCCGTATTGCACGCAATCGTACGTTTGTGATAGTATAAGATTGAAGGGCGGTGATGGTATGTTGTATTTCATCCTTTTCGGAATTGGAGCGGGATTTATTTTAATTTCGCTTGTTGTTGGCGAACTTGGCGAGCTGGGAGGTTTTGACGGTGGCTCGTCGGGCTTCGCTTTTTTTAAGCCCAAATTGATTGCCGTGTTTTTGGTTGCATCCGGCGCGATTGGGCTTATTTTAACGCCGAATCTATATTTCCCGGGCGTTGGCGGCATAATTTTATTTATCAGCGTAACGGGCGGCCTTCTTACCGCCGGGCTTTTTAATCGGCTCGTTATCATCCCTCTTAACCGCGCGCAAAACACAAGCGCGTTTAATATACAAGACACAATCGGCACAACCGCCGACGTTATCTCGCCGATTCCGCAGGGCGGCTACGGCAAAATTCGCTATAACATCAGCGGCTCTGTCGTAACAAGCCCCGCGAAAAGCGAGGACGGAAACCAAATTTCCGCAGGCACGCGCGTGGAAATTATTTATGTCGAAAAAAACACCTACTTTGTGAGGCGAGAGGAGATTTAACATGGATTTAGCGTTAATGATTATTATCATCGGAGCGGCACTCGGGCTGATTTTCATTGCCTTTTTATTGATGCTGATGCTTTGGAAGAGGATTCCGCAAAACATGGCGGCCGTTGTAACCGGGTTTCGCAAAAAGCGGATTATTTCCGGCGGCGGCGGGATGATTATCCCGATTTTGGAGCGATATGACACAATTTCGCTCGAAAACATCAAGATTCCGCTTGATATCGACAACGCGATTTCTTCGCAGGGCGTTCCCGTTACGGTAAAATCCGTCGCGGTCGTTAAGGTAAAATCGGACAAAGAGTCGATTTATTCCGCAGTGGAGCAGTTTTTTCGCGGTGCGACGGAAAAAACCGCCGCGGAAATCGCGACGCAATCAAGCTATGTACTCGTCGGTAAATTGCGCGAAATTATCGCCAAAATGACCGTCGAGGAAATTTATCAGGACAAAGACAAATTTTCAAGCGAAGTGCAGGAAAACGCCGCAATCGCTTTGGCCGAAATGGGCCTTGAAATCAAGGCGTTTACGGTTATGTCGATTGACGACGTGAACGGATATCTCGTCGCGCTGGGGCGCAAGCGTATCGCGGAAGTCAAGCGCGACGCGCAAATCGCCGAAGCCGACGCAAACCGCGAAACCGTCGTAAAAACCGCCGAAGCAACCCGCCTCGGCGCGGAGGCAAAACTTCGCGCGGATACGCAGGTCGCCGAGGCAACGAAAGAAAAAGAACTAAAAGTTCAGGCATATCGTCGCGAGCAGGAAGTCGCAAAGGCCGTTGCCGACAATGCCTATCAAATCGAGGAAAACAAGGTCAAAAAAGAAGTGACGGAAACCGAGCTTCAAGTCGAACTTTTGCGCCGTCTGCGCGAAACCGAGCTTGCCGAGCAGGAAGCCAAGCGCATGGAGCGCGAGCTTGAGGCCACGATAAACAAGCAAGCCGACGCCGACCGCTATCGCCAAGAGCGTCTTGCCGAGGCGCAAAAATTTGAACAAGTCGCCCGCGCCGAAGCCGCCGCCGCCGCCGTTAAGCTCGACGGTCAAGCCCGCGCCGAAGCCATTCGCCTGCAAGGTCAGGCCGAAGCCGAGGCAATCCAAGCACGCGGCCTCGCCGAAGCCGAAGCAATGGCGAAAAAAGCAGAAGCATTCAAACAATACAACGACGCCGCCGTCATTCAAATGCTAATCGAACGCTTGCCCGAAATCGCCAAAAACGTCGCCGACCCGCTTTCACAAACCGAAAAAATCGTCGTGGTCGATAATGGCGGAGGCAACGGAAAGTCCGGTGCGTCGAAAGTTGCGGGCTATGTAACGGATATTATCGCGCAGTTGCCGGAGACGGTTGAGGCACTTACCGGCGTTGATTTAATCGATGTTTTGAAAAATGCAACAGCAGGCAGGGCTGACGCCTTGGTCGCGAGTCCAAACGTTGCCGATGCGGGGTCTGTGCCGAAAAAATAAACGACCTGTGTTATTGCGCATACAAAAAAAAGAGTCGGCGAGTGACACTCGCCGACTCTTTTTTGCAAAAATGTTTTTGACATGATATTCACCACGTCATATACTATCCGTGAGGTGAGTTTATGCAAACAGCAAAAATTTTCGCAAGCGGCAGAAGCCAAGCCGTGCGCTTGCCAAAGGAGTTTCGATTTACAGGGACGGAAGTTGGCATCGGGAAAATGGGAAAAATGGTTGTGCTTTACCCCAAAGACAGTGCCGACGATATTTTTTTCGAAAGTTTGGGCAAATTCCCGGACGAATTTTTTGAGTCCATCGAAGCTGCTCGGTCGGAATTTGCACCCGCGGAAGAAAGAGTCGCACTATGAAATACATGCTTGACACAAACACATGTATTTTCCTTATGAAAAATTTTCCCGACGTTGTAACGCAGTTCAAAGAAAAGCGAAGCGACGGCGTCGTAATTTCGTCGATTACGGCATCGGAGCTTTATTTCGGCATTCATAACAGTAAAATACCGGAACAAATCACCGTACACCTTGCAAATTTTCTTATCGGCGTGCCTGTTGCGGATTACACGGCCGCCGTCGCGGATTGTTACGGAAAAATCCGCGCGGAATTAAAACGAAAAAACATGATAATCGGCGAGCTTGATACGCTGATTGCCGCACATGCAAAATCGGAAAATCTTGTGCTTGTCACAAATAACACACGCGAATTTGAACGGGTTATTGATTTGAAAATCGAGGACTGGCGAGGGTGATACTTTTCCTCGGCTCGCCGAAGCCACCCCCGCCACGATTACAATTTCCTTCAACCTACACCCGGCTAAGCAGCGTGTTTTTTATTTCCTCAAATTCCTCCGTTGTGATAACCCCTCTGTTCATCAAGTCGCCGTATTTTTTTAATTCCTCCGCGACGGTGGCAGTATCCGGCTTCGAGGGAACGTGCCTCTCGTGATACGCGTCCCCGGTTCCCGCCGCGCGCTTGGCGCGCTTCTCGACAAAGCGGTCACAATATTCGCATTTATTTACCGCGCCGAGATGAATAATAACCGACGCGCCGCACCCCGGGCATTCGCAAACCTGCGGGGCATCGCCTTGCACTTCGCCTTCAATTACAGGACAAGCCGCGTCGGCGGCGATATGAATTACCATGTCGCGAAAGAGTTTGCGGTCGATTTTTCCGCCGAAAGTTAACTGCACCTCGAAATTTTGCGTGCGGAAGGAAACGCCGTCGAAAAAATGCCCCTTATGCGCGTCAACGGCGTAAATATCCGCCAGGGGAAACTCGACGATATTTGCGGGGTCTTTGTAAAAAAAGAACCGTTCGTCGGAGAAAAAAACTACGCCGTGGCTTTCGGTTATATTATTTGCGCGATTGTCTGCGAGACTTTTTGTGTCGTCGTGGGTGGGCGTTGTGACGCAGTGCGCGTTCCACGTCATTGCGTAAACAAGCTCGCCCGGCTTAATTTGCCCGATTACCGTGTTAACAGACGTTTGCCACAGCCCGATTTTCGGCTCGTGTTCCAGCTTTCGCGCCAAATGATTCGCGCCCGCGACGTTCTGCACAATTTGAGGTAAATCCTGCATATATTCGGCGAGGGCGGGGTCTTCGGGGATACGATGCTTTCGTCCCGAGGATACAACCAGCGCGGGCGTAAACGGCGGAATTCCGAGGCGCGGTGCGGTTGGTTCGTCCGGCGCAACAGCGGGCGCAAACGGCGATGCTTCGCCCTTCGCCTTGGCAATCTCCTCCTCGATTTTCCACTGCTCCATAAGCTGTTTGTGCGCTTTTTCCTTGCGCTTTTCGTTCAGGTGCCAGCCCACCACGGAGCTTATCAAAAGTCCGGTAATCATAACTACGCTAAGTACGAGTTCCAGCAAATCTCTGTCCATTTCGCCCTCCCCATACTATTTTCGCTCGGAAAATTGGACTACACCCGACTAATCAACCTGCGTTTAACTTCCTCGAATTCCTCCGCGCTGATTATTCCGCTGCGCATCAAATCGCTGTATTTTTCCAATTCCTCGGCGACGTTCGGGGATACAGCTTGCGAAACAGGCGCAGCAATTTGTTTTTCAACAAGCCGGTCACAATATTCGCACTTATTAACCGCACCGGGGTGAATAATAACCGACGCGCCGCACCCCGGGCATTCGCAAACCTGCGGAAAAGCAGCGGGCGCACCATCAACAGGAACAGGGCAAGCCGCATCTGCGGCGATGTGAATTACCATATCGCGAAAGAGTTTGCGGTCGATTTTCCCCGCAAAAGTCAGCTTGACCTCAAGATTTTGCGTGCGAAAAGAAACGCCGTCGAAATACGCACCCTTGTGCGCATCAACGGCGTGAATATCCGCAAGCGGAAATTCGATTATATTCGAGACATCTTTGAAAAAAACAAACCGAGCGTCGGAAAAAACAACAACGCCGTGGCTTTCGAAATAATTTTTTATGTTCGAATGCGTCTGCATCGTAACACAATGTGCATTCCACGAGAGCGCGTAAACAAACTCGTCGGGCGCAAGCATCCCGATTACCCGCACAACGGAATTTTGCCACAACCCCGGTTTTGCCGTATGTCCCAGCTTTTCTGCGACGCGCTTCGCGTCCTGCACGCTAAGCAATGCCTGCGGCAAATCCTGCATATGCGCGGCGAGGGCAGGGTCTTCGGGGGGACGCGCCGTTTCTTTAATTTGTGGCGGCATCGTTGACAAAAGCGGCACCTTGGCAGGCGGCGTGCGAGGTATTTTTGCCGTGCCGACAAATGACGTCTGCCCCGCCGTGACCTCCCTGATGGATTGCCTAAGCTCCGCGTCCCTCTGCGCCTGATGCATGTCGAAAAGCATCCCAATCAAGCCGCCGTCTCGCCTCATTTTGTCACCCCGCCTCCGCCATATCAATATACAAATGCCCGTATTCCTCAATAAAATCCTTGCGCCCGCGCAAGTTATCGCCAAGCAAAACCTCAAACATTTCCTGCGTTTTCGCCGCGTCGGCGGGGATTACTTGGACGAGGCGACGGCTTGCGGGGTTCATGGTTGTCTGCCACATCATTTCGGGTTCGTTTTCGCCTAATCCCTTCGAACGTTGGATATAAACTTTTTGCCCCTTTTTTTCGGCACGTGCGAGGATGTCGGATTTTTCTCGCTCGGTATAGGCGAAAAATATTTCCTTGCCGACGGTGATTTCGTAAAGAGGGGATTCCGCGATGAAAACCTTGCCGCGCTCGATTAAAGTTGGCGTCAGGCGGTAAAGCATCGTTAAAATCAAAGTGCGAATGTGATAGCCGTCGTAATCCGCATCCGTACATATTATTATGCGATTCCAGTTCAGCTTGCTTATGTCAAAATCGGAGTTTACACCCGACTTCGAGGGAACGCGTGGTTTATCGGACGTATCCCCGTGCAACGGGAGGCGTTCGTTGTTGGTGTTCGTTGCGCGCTTGGAGCGTTGTTTGATTTCAACCCCGCATCCGAGAACGCGCAGGAGGTCGGTTATGATTTCATTTTGCAAAATGCGATTGTAGTCGGCTTTCAGGCAGTTGAAAATCTTGCCGCGAACGGGCATGATTGCCTGAAATTCTGCGTCGCGCCCCAGCTTGCACGAGCCGAGCGCGGAGTCGCCCTCGACTATGTAAAGCTCGCGGCGCGCGGTGTCTTTTGTGCGGCAGTTTACGAATTTTTCGACGCGATTGTTAAGGTCAATCGACCCTGTCAGCTTTTTTTTCAGCGCGACACGCGTTTTTTCGACGGATTCGCGGCTTCGTTTGTTTGCCAAAATTTGCCCGCAAAGTCTGTCAGCGTCGGCCTTATGCTCGATGAAATAGAACTCGAGCTGCTTTTTTAAAAATTCCGTCATTGCGTCCTGAATGAACTTGTTTGTAATCGCCTTTTTTGTCTGGTTTTCGTAGGACGTTTGCGTCGAGAATGAATTTGTAATTAAAATGAGGCTTTCCTCGATGTCGGGAAACGTTATTTTTTTCTCGTCTTTTTTGTAGTGTCCGCCGCTTTTAATATATGCGTCAACGCCCGACACAAATGCCGCGCGGACAGCCTTGTCGGGCGCGCCGCCGTAAACGAGGTGGCTGGAATTGTGGTAATACTCCAGCACATTTGTGTCGTTTGAAAAGCAGAAAATCGTATCGAATTTTAGGCGGTATTCGTTTTGGTCTTCGCGGTCGCGGCCTTGGGTTTCGTGCGAAAGCATGTGCGGCGTGGTTATCGGATTTTCGCCCGCAAGCTCCGTAATGTAGTCCCGAATGCCGTTTTCGTAACAAAAAACGAACTCTTCGCCGCTTTCTTCGTCACGCAAAATAAACGTCAAACCATCGTTTACGATGGCTTGACGTTTGAGCATATCGGTGTACCATTCCAGCGGCACGGCGATGTCGGTAAAAACGTCGCGGTCGGGCCGCCAGTTTACCGTTGTGCCTGTTTTTTTGCCGCCGAATGGTTCTTTTTTAAAACCCCCAACGTTCTCGCCTTTTTCAAAACGCAAGGTGTATCGCCAGCCCTCGCGGATGCTTTCCGCGTTCATGTATTCCGACGAATACTGCGTGGCGCACAGACCGAGTCCGTTTAAGCCCAGCGAGAATGCGTAATGCGCATCTTCTTCGTTGTTTGCGTACTTTCCGCCGGCGTAAAGTTCGCAGAAAACAAGCTCCCAGTTGTAACGCTGTTCGCCTGCGTTGAAATCGACAGGTACTCCGCGCCCGAAATCCCGCACGGTAACGGAAAAATCCGCGTGGCGTGTGATTTCAATTTTTTTTCCGTGTCCCTCGCGCGCTTCGTCGATTGAGTTCGAAATAATTTCAAAAATTGCGTGCTGGCAACCCTCGATTCCGTCACTGCCAAAGATTACCGCAGGGCGTTTGCGCACGCGGTCCGCGCCTTTTAGAGAGGTTATGCTTTCGTTGCCGTATTCATTTTTCAAGATTATCACCCGAGGGACAGGATAACATTTTTTGGGGAAAAGCGAAACAGGGCGCATTTCCCGGTGCAAGAAAAAAACTTGACAACGCATCTTTGTTCGATTATGCTGTGTGCAAGTTACGAGGCAACACCTTCTAACGCCGTCTCTTGCAAGCGTCCCTGTACGACAAACGGTAGCCCCGTCCCTGCGTAATAAACGCCTCTGAATTGTC
>WRGX01000104.1 GCA_009786975.1 Defluviitaleaceae bacterium | reverse complement strand
AACCGCCGCGACCTAGAGGGTCGCAAGGTTTTTCGCGACGAAGCAATGCGGCAAAAAGACAAGTCCAAATGGAAATGTTATTGTCGGGCAGTTCCTAGCATCATCAATTTCTCGAAACCGGATTCGGCAAAAAATTCCGTCCCATGGTGCAAAACCGGGCGATATTACACCGACGAACGCCCCGCAAAAACCATCGCGTACCACGCCGGGCTTTTTTACATTCAAGAACCCAGCGCGATGTGTCCGGCGGAGGTGCTTGGGGCGGAGCCGGGGCAACGCGTGCTGGATATTTGCGCCGCGCCGGGCGGAAAAAGTGTGCAAATTGCGGGAAAAATGCGAGGCGAAGGGTTGCTTGTTTCAAACGACGCAAGCGCGTCGCGAAGCCGCGCACTTGTAAAAAATTTGGAACGCGCAGGCGTGACAAACGCGATTGTTTTAATCGAGCAGCCGCGAAAATTAGCCGCGCGTTTCCCCGAATTTTTCGACCGAATCCTTGTCGACGCGCCATGTTCCGGAGAGGGCATGTTTCGCCGCGACCCCGACGCAATCAAGGCGTACACGGCAAACAAGCCGGAAACCTGCGCGGTGGTTCAATCGGAAATCCTGCGCCACGCCGCAAAAATGCTCGCTCCCGGCGGTCGCATGGTTTACTCGACATGCACATTCAATCGCGTCGAAAACGAGGACGTCATCGAAGCATTTTTACAAAAACACCCCGACTTCGCCCTCGTCGAAATCGACCACTCCGCCCTCGGCATCCAAGCAGGCTTCGACGCGGAACAAAAAACCGCACGAATCTGGCCGCATTTATCGTGCGGCGAGGGGCATTTTATCGCGCTGATTGAGCGATTTCCGTAGATTTTATGTAAAAAAATTTTTCACGAACCAGCACCCTGTCAGACGAAGCCGTTCTTTTGGGCTCCCGGCTTCGAGAGAATGCGTCGCCACCGACACATGTCCCCGGTTCCCACCGCGCGTTTGGCGCGCTTTTTTATACACAAGGAAACTGCTCCCGGCTTCGAGGGAATGCGTCGCCGACGACACATGTCCCCGGTGCCCAATCCGCGCTTGGCGCGCTTTTTTAATTTTGCAAAAAAGAGTCGGCGAGTGACACTCGCCGACTCTTTTTTTATGAGTCGGGAAAGTGCATCCGGCTTCGAGGGAACGCGCCGACTCCGACACAAAGCCTGCTGACGCTTGGCAACCTTGTACGTCATGCTTATGTCTTTGAAAAAAATCGAAAAAAATCACAGCGGAACCCCCTTTGGGAAAGTCCTTTATGTTATAATATCCCTGCGATTCGTACAATTTCGGAAAGGCATGAGTTAATGAAAGCTGATGCATACGGGACACAGTCAAAAAAACTTGACACAAAAAAATTTGACATTAAAGAATTCGAAAATTTTCGCGACGAATTTTTGGCGGACTTCCCCGACGGAAATTTTTTTCTGCACGGCGCGAATTTATATTTACAACCGTTTGCGATTGATTTAACAAAACTTCGCGTGGCGCGAAGCGGATGGTTTTTGGGCGAAATTGCGAAAAACCGCTTTGTTCCGAGTCAGGCCCTTGCGATGGGTCTTCGAAAGGAGCAGGCGCGGTTTTCGGTGGAATTATCGGATGCGGATGCGGAAAAATATTTGCGCGGGGAGTCGCTGTTTTTTGATGGGGAAGAACTTAACGGGAAAGAACTGCAAGATAAGCCGTGGGTTTTGGTGTGCCGCGACAGCCATCCCCTCGGCTGGGCGCGGCTTGTACAGGGGCGACTTAAAAATCAATTGCCGTCGGGGTGGGTGATTAGGGCGTGAAAAAGTTTTGCTAATCCATTTCGATAAAAAAGCCGAAATACATACCGAGGGAGTTGACGCTAAATGATGACGTCTTTTAACGTAAACATTGCCGGAACCAATATTCCGGGCGCGGCAGGCGCGAATAATCAACGCGGAAGCCAAGTAAGCTGGTCAACGGGGCAGTCGATAAACGCCCTTTTCGAGTCGCTTGAAGCGACAACCGCGACGCTTCGTACCGAGGACGGCGTTGTTTTTACCGCCGATTCTTCGTCGATACAGGGCAAAGTAGGAGATACCCTGCGTTTTTGGGTGCAACAGACGCGCACGGGCTTTAAACTTACGCAGGACATGGGCGGCCCCGCCGTTAAAGCAAAAATCGGCGGCGGCGTAAAAACCGCGCTCGACGGGCTTCGCGGCGTTGTAAATACGCTGGATTCCATGAGGGAAACACAGGAACTTCGCGACGAACATCGTCAAGAACAAGCCCAAAAAGTCGCGCAGGCAATTAAATCCATCCGCCGCGCGCAAAGTTTCGCCAACGGAACGGGAACACCGTCCGCCGTTGCCGCGATGGTCAACAGCGGGCTTGATATAAATAAAGTAAGTTTCGCGGATTTTAGCCGCGTTATGCATAATGTAGACAAAACGCCGGATGAGCCGATTTCCCAACAAGAACTCGCCGAAGGCATGGACAGGGAATTCCAAAAGCCGGAAAACGCCAAGACAATTGTCGAAAGTCTATACAAACACGGTATGTCCGTAAGCGACCAAAACGTCGGCGCGCTTGAAAGCGCGTGGGAAAAATTGCCCGAAAAAGTTGAAGCTCCGGCAATTGAAAAACTCGTCGCCGACGAAAAAGATTTGACATTAGACAACGTATATAAAAGCAAGCACATGGCGGGCGCGGGAACAACGCCGAAAACCGACGTGCCGTGGGACGATTTACAAGGCGCGCTGAAACGCCTTTTCGAGCGCGAAGGCATCGACTATGTAAAGGATAATCTCGTAGCCGCGCGGTTCTTGCTTGACCGCGATTTGCCCCTAACCCGCGTGAACATCGACAAAGTAATTTTCCTGCAAGCAATGAGCGGAAACATCCCCAAAGACGCGTTTTTCGACCGCGCCGCGTTCCAACTCGCAACGGACAAACCAATCGGCAATATGGACCTGCCCGATGTCGCACGCATGGGCGAAGCGCAAATTAAATTTGCCGAGCAAGCCGCGTCACGCGCGCGTTCCTTCGGCGTTGACACAGGTCACATGCTTGACGTTATGAAAAACTTCAACGTTTCCGAGCAGGACGCGTACCGCTATCACCGCATGGCAGGCGGCGACGGCGGAACAATCGCAACAACCCGCATGACAAAAATTTTCAACTATTTGGCAAACATCCCGCCGCTTACGGTAAACGTTCACGGCGGCATAATAAAAGGAAATTCACCCTTCACAATTCAGGGCATACACGAATCCGTGCTTTATGCCCGCGCCCGCGCGCAATACGAGCAATTCGCAACCGTGCCCGACCCGCGTTACGGCGATTCCTTCGCCAAAGTCAAGGGCGAATTTACTCCGCTTTTGGAAAAAATGCAAATTACACCGACGGCGGAAAACCTCAAGGCATCGTTCATTTTGAGCAAGAACGACATGGACGTTACGCAGGATAATCTGCAAGCCGTCAAGGAAATCGACGCAAAAATCAACGCGCTTGCGTCGAAGCTCCACCCGATTATCGCCGCGTCGATGCTTGAAGAAGGCCTAAACCCACTCGAGATGCACGTTGACCAAGTTTTGGCCTATGTCAAGCAGTTCAACCTCGGCAAAGGCAAGGACGTTACCGGAAAAATCGCGCAATACATCATGGAGCTTGACGCGGCGGGCATCGACCCGGAAACGCGCAAGTCGATGATCGCGCTGTACCGGATGCTTCACATTATACAGCGCGACGAAACCGCCGCGCTCGGTCTCGCAACGCAAATGGGCAGTTCGCCGACTTTGGGCGCACTGATGGAGCTTGCGAAAAAATTCCAGCACATTCGAAGCGGCGAAGCCGTCGATATGCAAATCGACGAAAGCTATGGGCAGCTTGAAAAACTCGTGCGCCCCGAGGGCAATATCAAAGGCGCGATTGAAGCAACGGCGGACGCGACAGGCGAAGCCAAATCGATGTCGCACCTTGACATGGTGCTGGATAAATTCGTTGATGTCGCCTCGCCCGCAACATTGGAGGCACTGCTGAATTCTCCCGACAGTCTCGACAAGTCGCTCGAGGATTTAACGGCTCCGGGCGTTTTGCCCGAAGCCCCGAACTACACAGCCGCCGACACCGTAAACGCCGCAAAAGTCGTATTCGAACGCATGGTTGCCGAGCAAATTCAAGCCTTTATCGCGGCAAATCCGCAGCTCGTACATTTCCTGACAAGCCGCAATATCTCGACAACAATCGGCAATATCAAGTCCCTCGAAAAACTCACACGCTCGAACCGCGCACTCGCCGACGAGCTTGAGGACGCAGAAAATAATGCCGGCGACGAGCTGGGAACGGGCAATATCTCCGATTCCTTGCAGGATACGTCGCTTTCGGGCTTGCGAAAAGGTTCATCGGTGGGGCATCTCTTCGCCAGAATTTTGGACGCGATACATGCCGCGCTCCCCGGCAAAAACTCCGCTTCACTGGAGTCTCTCCTTGCCGTAACGCACGCGCTGAACGGCGACGCCGAAGCCGGCTTCCAGCTACCGATAAAAGTAAACGGTCGCATCTCAAACCTGCAATTATACGTGCTTAACGACAAAGCCCTCTCGCAGGAGGGCGCGAGGGTACTCCTCTCGCTGGACACCAAAAATTTGGGGCTTGTCACGGCGTACTTCACGATGTACAGTGAAGGTGTCGATATAATAATAACGGGTCAAAACGAAAATGCCGTCGCGGCATTAACAGACCGCCAAGAAGGCTTGACGCAAATGCTTTTCGGCGCAGGCGTAACAATAAATTCCATACAAATCGCCGTAGACAAAGAACCTGCCCTCGAAACCTCGCTACCCCCCGACGCCCTGCAACAATGGGCAAACGACAGCCCTGAAGTACGCAGTATTACATCATCTACAGTGGATGTGAGGGTCTAGCGTGCCAAGCGCGCGATAGACACCGGGGACACATATCGAGGGCTGAGCATTCCCTCGAAGCCGGATGAAATGGAGTGTGCCGAAAAATGGAAAACGAGAGCGAAAACAAAGGAAACAAAGACGATTTCTACGCCGTGGTTTCGGCCTTGGCGAGATTTATAGAAACAGCGGACGACGACCTGTCGCCCCAACCGAAAACAGAAAATATATCCTAGAGAGGGAGTTTTTCCTATGGTAATTTCTCACAATGTTCCCGCACTTTTCACGCATTTAAGTATGCGCCGCAGTGACCGCGGTCTCCAGCAAGCAATGCAACGTCTTTCCTCCGGCGTGCGTATAAACAGCGCGCGCGAAGATGCGGCGGGTCTTGCAATTGCAAACAAACTGGCGTACCAAGTCGGCGGGCTTCGCCGCGCAAGCGAAAACTCAACCCACGGCATCTCACTTATCCAAACAGCGGAAGGTGCGCTGAACGAGGTCCACAACATGCTGCAAAGAATGCGCGAACTAAGCGTTCAAGCCGCACACGGCACGCTTACGCCCGAAAACCGTCAAATGATTCAGTACGAAATCGAGAGCCTGACAGCGGAAATTCACCAAATTTCACGCAACACCGAGTTTAACCGTATGCGCATTTTGAACGGCGAAGCAAGCCGCGTTGTCGATAATACGATGCTGAATGCCGCAGGTGAAATGGAACTTACGCGAAGTGTAGTAAGCACACTTTTCGTGTCGCATCAAGTTCAGCCCGGGCATTTGGAATACACAATAACGCAAGCCGGACGCCCGGCGATGGCTCAACTCAGCCCGCTCAACGGACTCTTCGAACCTGACACGGATTTTTATGCCGATCCCGCCACATGGGTTGCCGGCGACCTTGACACCGGCGTTTTCCCGCCGGGCACCGCGCTTACGATAAACGGCAACTCATTCAATTTATCCGGTATGACATGGAGCCAAGCGCGCGGGGATATAAATGACGAGTTACGCTTCTTGGGCATGACATTGTATGAAGGAACGGGTGCGAACGAAGGAAACTTCTTCCTTGTGTCGAACCTTGCGGGTGCCGACCAACGCATTGAACTAACCGGCAGTCTCGCCGCGTTTGGGCTTACCCCCGACCCTGACCCCGATATACCTCGCTTGGAAATTTTTGGTCAGGACGCACAAGTTAACATCGGCGGACTGTTTGACGAAAACGGCAATCTCGTTCGGGGTGCGTCCCTCGGCGACACCGTCACGGGCAACTTTGTGCAACTTCTCGGAAGCCGCGGCGAAGACATTCGCATTAACATCCAAGTTATGTTCAATCCCGAAACGGGCGAATTCCAGTTTGCAAACGGTATGCCAATCGACGACATCGACCCGGCTGACGGCTTGGTTATGGAAAAAACTTTCCGTACATTTGGGCCGATAATGTTGCAAATCGGCTCGACACACAGCACGGCGATGCCTGTGCAAATTCCGCGTATTAATGCGGAAACACTGGGGCTTGTCGAATATGTAGGCGGCAGACAACGCATGTTGGCTGATGTACGCGTGACGGGTGTGCCTGTTCCGGCCGCCGGTTTACGCCAAATCGGCGCGGAGCGTTTGATAGACCTTTCCGAAGCCGCAATCCAAACCGTTTCAAGCGTTCGCGCACGCCTCGGTGCGTATCAAAATCGTCTCGAATCCACCGTGCGCAACCTTGATGTCGCCGCCGAAAACACCGAAATTTCTCGCAGTCGTATCCAAGACACCGACATGGCCCGCGAATCCACGCGCTTTGCGCAATACAATGTAATGTTCCAAGCCGCATTGTCCATACTCGGTCAAGCAAACCAACGCCCGCAACAAATTGTTTCGCTTCTGCAATAGCATAAAAAAGCGCGCATTGGACACCGAGGGAATGTGTCGGAGTCGGCAGATTCCCTCGAAGCCAAGAGCAGTTTTCTGTCATATGAAAAGAAGCGGTTAGCCGAGAAGTCGCTAACCGCTTCTTTTTTTTGGCCGGGAAACTGCTCCTGGCTTCGAGGGAATGTGGCGCCGCTGACATGTGTCCCCGGTGTCCAATATCATTCAATGGGACAGCGATGGATTTGTGTTGTATTTCAAGCGGTTGGAAAAAGGACATTTTCGCTGACCCGGGTTGCCAGCCCGAGCAGGAGGCGAAGCCTCCGACCATTGCCTTATTCGGAATAATTTTAAGGGCTTGTACATAGAATTTGAAAGGCTTTGGAAGCCCCGTTAGGGCGTGTTGCCACTACGCGAATGGCACGATTTTTGAGGCAAATTTTCGTCTGTTTTCGTCGCTTCCGCCGCCGCGACCTAGCGGGTCGCAAGA
>WRGX01000103.1 GCA_009786975.1 Defluviitaleaceae bacterium | reverse complement strand
CCGGTTTCACTTGCGGCGTGGCCTACCCATTGACGGCTTACGATTCTTGCGCTTGGGTTCAGGCGAACCGGAAGCGCTCTTGTGCCTGCTAAGGTATCGCCGGTTGCGGTCATACGCGGGACAGGTACCCAGCGGTTGCGGGCCGGATTCCATACGGTGTAAACAACATTTCTTTCGATTTCGCCAACACGAACGGACCTTTGGAAAGCACGTGCAACCCATCTGCCGTTGGTTTCAGTGTTGCGACCCGGTACGAAGTGCTCCGTCGCACCTGTTGTTGGGCTATCCGCCGCCGCGGGATTAATGTGCAAGCGCGGTTGTAAATTAATTACTTGGGTGACGCTGCGCGTTCTTCTGCCGTTGGCGGCTGTGCGGGCAAATATCGGAGTGTTTGCGGTAATTTGCGGAGAAATTATCCACGGAATAACGCGAGCTTCGTTTAGCGGGTTAAGCAGGTTTTGACCGACTGCCAAATACGCGCTTTCGCCGGGTGTAAACCAGTTTTCGCCGTCGATTGAATACTCTTGGCCAAATCTTACACGCAGGGTTTCAGTTGCGTAAACAGGCCTGAGGTTCAACGGGTTGCGCAGGAAAGCGGGACGAATGCGGAACGCATTACTTGCCGGGGTAAATACAGCGGCGTCGCCTGTTCCCACTTGCGAGGGTGCAAGGCGGAACCAGTAGGATGCGCGTGGAGTTCTTTCGCCTGTCGGGTCCCATGCGCCGTTGGCACCGGGTGCTCTCGGGGGTTGCAGTCTCGCTACATAATACTCGGGGTTGGATAAATCGGCTATGCTCCATACGATGCTCGTATTCGGTGCAGGAACCAAGCGACCTCTGGAGTCAGTGCTGCGCCATACTTCGTATGAACGATTTACCATGTTCTCATTCGGTGTCGTCGTTCCGGCCGTCGTTCCGGGTATTTGTCCCGAAAGAGGGGGCGGATTTGTGGCATTGTTTTCTCTTGCCGGTCTTGTTCTTAGCGTCCATGTATCCGCGCTGTACCACAGGGCTAGTCTTTCGGTGGTGTTGTGGTTTGCACGGGGACGTGCTTGGATTGTTGGGAACTCGATTGTTGTAACGATAGCATCCGCTGCCGGGTT
Source organism: Defluviitaleaceae bacterium (assembly GCA_009786975.1). Classification (GTDB taxonomy): domain Bacteria; phylum Bacillota; class Clostridia; order Lachnospirales; family WQUN01; genus WQVC01. The sequence goes on along the minus strand of WRGX01000103.1, from coordinate 6,104 downwards.
TCTCACGTTTCTTACCGCAAGAGTCAGCTGGCGATTAAGCAAGCCGGAAAAATTAGCGGGAACCGCGCCGTTTTGCCATCTTGGGGTTGCTGCATCGAAGTTTACGGTGCGTTGCGCTACCTGGAAACCGGGCGGCAGATGGAGGGTTTCTGTGGTCAGGTTAATCCATGCGTCTGTGCGTCCTACAGCGTAGATGATAATGTCATAGTTTGTTGTTGCACCTGTTGCTTGCCATACGGGATGAACGACTACATTGTATGTAGCGTCCGTTCCGTCGTAGGGAAGCACGAACCCGAAAGTTCTGTTGTCTAAGTTAAGTGCGACAGGGCTTACAAGTTCAGGTGCCGAAGGCGTTGCAAGCTCAACAGAGGTAAGGGCAAAGCCCGCGCGCGCTTCAAGCTCAAGCATTACAGTCGTGTTGACGGCAACCGCTTGGCCCGAAGTCACTGCAAGTGTTCCGTTGCTGCCCTCCACGCTTGCAAACCAACTGCGGTAGTCTGCCGCAAACAGAGGCATTGCAGGTACAAGTGAGAAAAGCATTGTCAGCGCGATAAACACGCTAATCATACGTCCTGTTTGATTCTTTTTCATTTTTTTTGATCTCCCTTCAAAGTTGTTTTCCTTCCTTGGCTATTTGTTGCATTTGTTACAGGTTTTCTACGATTGAAAGCTGTGCCCCCCCCTCCCTTTCGTAACTTTTGCAGAAAATCTGTAATTGTATTGTAACACACGTGCCAAAAAATGCAACAACAAAAAAAAGCGCGCACTGCGCGCAGTGGACACCGGGGACATGTGTCGCGGGCGACGCGCCCTAGCCAATAAAAAAACGAGTCGGCGAGTGTCACTCGCCGACTCATTTTTTTCAGCCGGGAAACTGCTCCCGGCTTCGAGGGAACGTGTCGATTCCAACACATGTCCCCGGTGTCCAATGCGCGCAGTGCGCGCGCCGGGAAATTGCTTCCGGCTTCGAGGGAACGTGTCGCCTCCGACACATGTCCCCGGTGCCCAATGCGCGCAGTGCGCGCTAATCGTATACTGCCTGTAGGAATTCGTATGGATTTACAGGCACTTCGTCTCTTGTGATGTGCAAATGCACGTGGGTTCCGTTAAGGCTGGAAGAGCTTGCGGGCTGGCCTATGCCGCCGATTACTTGTCCCGCGCGAACGACTTCACCCTCGTTTACCAAAACGTTTTCCATAAGCTGGCCAAGCGTTGTTGCCCAGCCGTTGCCGTGGTCGATTGTTACATAATTTCCGCGCCAAAAGTCCGTTCCGATGTCGATTATGCGGCCGTCCGCGCCGGCGCGAACGGGGTCGCCTTCGAGGGCGGCGATTCGGATGTTGTCATTTGTACTGAAGCGGTCCATTGTCGGGTCGAAAATCAGCGCGGTTGTGCTGAAGGGCATGATTACTTCGCCGTAAACGGGCCAAACGAATCTGTCTTCTTCTGTAAAGGGGTCGAAGGTTTCAACCCTCGGGGGCGGTGCGGCGGGCGGTTCCGGCTCGGGTTCCGGCGGCACTTCGGCTTCCGGTTCCGGCGAAGGCCTCGGCTCGGGTGTCGGACGCGGTTCGGGCGTTGGGCGCGGGCGGAACCACGCTTCTTCTTCTGCCTGAATCAGGTACGAGTCAACTTGGTCGTAGCCGACATACGCGGTCGGGTCTTGCTCATAGGGGTCCTGCGAGCCGCTGAAAAGCGTGACAACAACCGCCAAAACCGCAACAACCCCTAAGCATGAATACAGTGCGATGAAAAATCCTTTTTTCCGAAAGATACTATCCGGCTCGGAAACATTTTTCATTCGCTCACCTCCTAAAAGAATTTATACTCGAAGTCTTGACGCGTTTGAAAAAAATTAAACCCTGCGATTTGGGGTCAAAAAAAATTTTTTATGCAAATGTTTACAAAAAATAGCCTATGGACTAGAATGCACTTTGAACAAAAAAAATTTTTTTCGGGGTGATTTGTTTTGAATTTTAAAGAAAAGGCACGCGAACTTGTTTCCCAAATGTCTCTTGAGGAAAAAGTCAGCCAAATGTTGCACTACGCAGGGGAAATCGAGAGACTAAACATACCCGCATACAATTGGTGGAACGAAGCACTGCACGGCGTTGCACGCGCGGGTACGGCAACAATGTTCCCGCAAGCCATAGCAATGGCGGCAACGTTTGACACGGAACTTCTCAAACAAGTCGCGGATTGCACCGCAACCGAAGGCAGAGCAAAATATCACGCCTTTTCAAAGGAAGGCGACCGCGATATTTACAAAGGGCTTTCTTTTTGGTCGCCGAACATAAATATTTTCCGCGACCCGCGGTGGGGTAGGGGACACGAAACGTATGGCGAAGACCCCTATCTTACGGCAGAACTCGGCGTCGCGTTTATCCAAGGCATACAGGGCGATGATAAAAAATCCCTCAAGGCAATCGCCTGCGCGAAACACTTTGCCGTACACAGCGGCCCGGAAGCCGACCGCCACTCCTTCGACGCAATCTGCGACCCCTATGATTTATGGAACACGTACTTGCCGCAATTTGAAGCGGCGGTTTACGCGGGCGTCGAGTCCGTAATGGGCGCGTATAATCGCCTGCTTGGCGAGCCTTGTTGCGGCTCGCAGCTCCTCCTCGTTGACATTTTGCGCGGCAAATGGCAATTCGACGGACATGTCGTTTCCGACTGCTGGGCAATCGAGGATTTCCACAAACATCACTACGTAACCGAAGGTCCGCTCGATTCAATCGCCCTCGCCGTACAAAAAGGTTGCGACCTTTGCTGCGGCGACGTTATGGCAATGGCGGCGGAAGCGGTTCATCAAGGCAAATTAAGCGAAGACGATATCTCGCGTTCCGTCGAACGCCTCCTGGTTTCCCGCATGAAGCTCGGACTTTTGGGCGCGAAGGAGAACAAAAAATACACAAGCATCCCATACGACGTTGTAGACTGCGAAGAACACCACGCACTAAACCTCGAAGTAACCCGCCGCGCCCCGATTTTACTCAAAAACAACGGCGCGCTCCCGCTCGATTTCAAGACGCTGAAAAAAATCGCCGTAATCGGCCCCAACGCCGACAGCCGCCGCGCCCTTGAGGGCAATTACAACGGAACCGCAACGCGCTATGTAACGGTTTTGGACGGCATCCGCGAACTTGCCGAAAAATCCGGCACGCAGGTGCTTTTCTCGGAAGGTTGCCACTTGTTCAAAACAAAAACCTCCAACCTTGCCAAAGACGACAATCGCGTTTCCGAGGCCATGATAGCCGCGCGCCAAAGCGATGCGACGGTAATCGTACTCGGCCTTGACGCGGATATCGAGGGCGAAGAAGGCGACACCGGCAATGAATTCGCAAGCGGCGACAAAATCGACATCAACCTCGTCGGCCGCCAGCAATATTTATTGGAAAAAGTCGTCGAAGCCGCGGCGGGCAAGCCCGTAATTTTGGTGATGATAACCGGCTCGGCAATGGCAATAAATTTTGCCGACGAACACTGCGCAGGAATAATTCAGGCGTTCTACCCCGGCGCACTAGGCGGACGCGCAATCGCGGAAATTATCGCGGGCAAAGTGAACCCGTCGGGCAAGCTGCCCGTAACTTTCTATCGCTCCACAAGCGATTTGCCGGAATTTTGGAACTATTCCATGCACAACCGCACCTATCGCTATTACCACGGCGACGTGCTTTATCCCTTCGGCTTCGGGCTTTCCTACACAAAATTCGCCGTAAGCGACCTCCAAGTCGCCGCCGATAATAAATCCGTTACCGTAAAAGTCAGCAATGTCGGCAAAAAAGCCGGTCGCGAAGTCGTACAGGTCTACGTTGAAACGCCAAACCAAAAAGAACGCCATCGCCTTGTCGGCATCGCGCCCGTCCAGCTTGCGTCAAATAAATCGAAAAAAATCACCCTGCCACTCGCGTCCGACACATTCTCGCGCCGCGACTGGAAAGGCGACCTCTATGTAATAGAAGGAACACACACCCTGCACGCAGGCTTCGGCCAGCCCGACAAGCGAAGCACCGAGCTTATAGGCGTAACGCCGCTTTCGGCAGAAATTGAAATTTAAGCGCGCACTGCGCGCATTGGGCACCGAAGACACATAAAAAAAGCGGCGATATTTCCGCCGCTTTTTTTATACGCCGCGAAACCGCTCCCGGCTTCGAGAGCATGTGTCGCCTCCGACACATGCCCCCGGTTCCCACCGCGCGCTTGGCGCGCACTAATTCACCCGAAACCGCTCCTGTAAATCCTCAAGCGACAAAGTGCGTTCATGGGCATAAACATGCTCGAGCATCCATTGCTCCGTCCAAACTTCGGAATACACGGGCGGGTTGCGGCTTGCGAGCACAAATTCGCGCTTCCATGTTGCAAAAAAGCCCCACATTGCGCCATCGCGTACGGCGAGGTCGGGGTCGAACAGCGAGCCGTTTTCGGACATTACTATCATTTTCGGCGCGTCGGTGTATTCGAGGGCTTGCAGGAAACGTTCGCTTAACGCGCTGTATGCGCGCTCGCCGGGATATGGGTCTTCGCCAATCATATCGACGTATTCGTCGCCGGGATACCAGTCGGCGTGTTCGCCGTTCCACAGCCAAATCAGATTGTTCAAGCCGTGATAATCCGTCATGCGGTGATACATAAGACGCCACAAATCAATTTGTGCTTGCGGACCGGACGCCCCCCACCAAAACCAGCCGCCCGCAGCTTCGTGCAAAGGTCGCCACAAAACAGGCACGTCGGCTTCGTACAGACGCTTTAATTGCTCGGAGATGGCGTCAATGTCGCGGTATATAAAGTACATTCCGTCGGGGTCGGTGCCGTCCAGGGCGTCTTGCAAGTTAAAGTCGGTATAGTTGACCCAAAATGTGCGATACCATCTGCCCGTGTCATAGCCCTCGGGCGCGCCCCAGTGCCAGCAAAATTTCACAATGCCGCCCATTTCGTGAAACTCAATGGCATATTCAATCGTGCGGGACGTCGCGCCGCGCAAAACCCGCGAGGGCGTGTAATCCATTAAATCCAGTGCCAAAACCGCCGGAGTTTGCCCCGTAATTTGGCGAATAACCGTAAATTCCGCGCTGTTTACGCCATAGTCGGTGTATTGTCCCGTCAAAATGTATCGACCGTAAATGTCCGTCATAAAGCGCATGAGTTCGTGCGCGGACTCGGTTGCGTTCGGGTTAATTAAATACGGCGGAACATAGAAAATATCGGCGGGAAGCCCGGGTGACGGCGAAATCAATAATTTGTCGAGATACATCCAGCCCCAATACGTTCCGTATCGGATTGTATGCTCTCCCTCTTCAAGGAAAATCCGACGCAAATACGAGTCGGCAAAGTCGTAACTTTCCGCATAAACAAGCCCCGCGACCTCGCCGTTTATATAAATCCGATTCGCCTTGAAGCCGTGGTCTGCCGTTGCGGTGACGAAGTTTAAATCATAAAATCCGTCGGCGGGAATTGTCACGCGAAACGCAACGGAGTCCATGCCGCCGTGAAAGCCCGCTACATATCCCCTGCCGGAAAAATTTCCGTGGGTGTCTGAAAAATTCGTACCCAAAAGGTCGGCGTCCTCCGCCTCGTAAACAAGCGGAAATTCCACGCCGTATACCTCGACCGGACCCGTCGGAACCACTCGGTCAAGCATGGGCAAATCTGCCCTGTCCGCAAAGGGCATTCCGCCCGGAACGGACAAAATTTGCGGCATAGTCGGAGGCAATGGCATTGGATTAACCGTCGGGATATTTCCCGTCGGCGGGGTCTCATCAGGGGCATCGTTTGTGTCCCCCTGTGTGTCATTCCGTGCGTAATTTTCGCCATCGTAAGTCGTGCCGTTTCCTCCGTTGCATCCGACAAAAACAATTGCGAGAATCGAGACAAACAAAAGTGCCGTGAACCATTTTTTCATATCTTTTCCCCTCCATTAAGTATGGCAGTGTCAACCACTACCTGTTTTTATATTTAAAAAACCTGATAGAATCAGGCATTTTACCAAAAAAGACTGCTGCTCGTGAAGCGTAAGCGTCAAGACCTCGCCCACATACAACAGAAAACTGTAATTCTCTACAATGTACTCCAAAACCATCCAACCCACTGCAAGCAGAGAGTTGGAG
>WRGX01000102.1 GCA_009786975.1 Defluviitaleaceae bacterium | reverse complement strand
TAGGGGGATTTGAAAAAAAAGAGTCGGCGAGTGTCACTCGCCGACTCTTTTTTTTTCGAAACGGCTCACGGCTTCGAGGGAACGCGCCGCCGTCGACACATGCCTCCGGTGCCCACCGCGCGCTTGGCGCGCCGGATTATGTATCCAGCCTCAAACTAACCCGAATGGCTTGATTTACGCGCTTCATAAGGGCGTCGTCGAGTCGGCAGATTTTTTCGCGCAAACGCTTCTTGTCAATCGTGCGAATTTGCTCGAGCAAAATTACGGAATCCTTGACAAGCGTGGATTGCGCGGAGTTGATTTCTATGTGGGTGGGTAACTTTGCCTTGTTAATTTGCGATGTAATTGCCGCACAAATAACGGTCGGACTGTATTTATTGCCGACGTCGTTTTGAATAATTAAAACGGGACGTACGCCCCCCTGCTCCGAGCCGATTACCGGACTTAAATCTGCGTAAAAAATTTCGCCTCTCCAAACTTGCATTTTCTCACCTCGCTCTCATTGTTACCAAAAATTTCTATACATATACGCGCGGAACGCGTTTTCCTATGCCGCACAAAATTTCATAGCTAATTGTGCCGACGGTTTCCGCCAAAACCTCGGCGTCAAGCCCTTCGCCAAGCATTGTTACGGTGTCGCCGGGCCTTACGTCGGGGATGTCGGTTACGTCAATCATGCATTGGTCCATGCAAATCGCGCCGGAAATCGGGGCGATTTTTCCGTTTACGATAACGCGTCCGCCAAGCGAAAGCCGTCGGGGATAGCCGTCGGCGTAGCCTATGGGCAAAACGGCGATTCGGCTGGGACGTTCCGTCTTATAAATATGTCCGTAGCTTATGCCGACGCCCGCGGGCAGGTTTTTTACCATGGAAACCTGCGACATAAGTTGCATAACGGGCTTTAAATTAAGCGGCTCGCAAGTCGCGACCATTTCCGCCGACGGAGCCGCGCCGTAAAGCATGATTCCCGGCCGCACGGTGTCGAAAAAAATATCTTCCTTTTTATATGTGCGTAAAATTTGCGACAACGCGCCGGAATTTGCGGTATGTTTGACAGGAATGTCAACACCCCGTTTTTTAAGCTCGCGCAGAATCCATGAAAATCGCGAAATCTGCTCGTGCATAAACCCGCACTCCATCGAGTCCGATGTCGCGAAATGAGTAAAAATCCCCGCGATATCAAGCGAGGGTTCCCGCGCGAGTTCACAAATTTCCGCCACGCTTTTTTCGTCCGGCAAAAAACCGAGTCGGCTCATGCCTGTATCAATTTCAATATGTAGTGCCGCCCGTTTATTCAGGCGGGCGGCGTGCCGCGCGATTAGTTTCGCGCCGGCCAGTGAAAAGACTGTTTGCATCAAATTATTTTCCAAAACATAGGGCAAAAGCGGCTCGGGCGTAAAGCCCATAACAAGCACGGGTGCCGAAATGCCGCATTCGCGAAGCTGTACGCCTTCCTCGCAAATGGCAACACCAAGGGACTTGACGCCTCCCGCAAGCAGTGTATTCGCGACGGGAATCGCGCCGTGCCCGTAAGCGTCCGCCTTCACAATGCCCATTATATGCGCGTCGCCCGTAATGTGTTCCTTAATCGCCGCCAAATTATGCGACAAATAAGCCAAATTTATTTCAGCCCATGCTCTTTGGTATTTCACGCTATTTCACCTTCCAACAATGTGCGGGCGCAATGTCAAAGCCGCCCTCTTGCAAATTTACATCCTACAAACTGAACAATGAGTCTGCCAACTCGACATTTCTTTCAAAAACATGATATGTAACAACGATTCTCTCCGCGCCGTCGCGGTCGAATATTATTAATTTTACAGGATTAAGGGTCGTGTTGTCTACCCATAATCTTGCGGTGGACAAATAAGGATGCTCGCCCGGCACCGACGCCTCTAAAACCGTGCGCACGCCCTCGTCCATATCCGATACGCTAACAGAAACTTGGTCACTTTGCAAATAATTTTTTATAAACGAGGTCAAAAACACCTCGCTGCGCTCGGGCGTTTCGCGAACAAGCAAGTTTACACTGCCGTTTACGCGGTTATTGAACTGGAAAATCTGCGCGCCGTCGTGCGTCGTAACGGAACCGGCAACATGTTCGGGCGCGGTAACTTCGATGCGATATTCGCCGGAAATGCGAGCGTGCTGAACGGTTTCGTAAGCATTGACGCCCTTATTCGACCGATATTCCACCGTCGCAATAGCGCGAAAATTCTCAAGCTCCATAAGCATCCGCTGAACCCGCTCGAACGCGCTCATTTCGTCCGCGCTTTCCGGCCCGCGCAATTCCTCCCCCACACACCCCGCCGCAAAAAGCATAATAGCAAGAATCACCGAGACAAAAATAATTTTTTTCAACATAAAAATCCCTCCGAATAAGTTTTTAATATTATACGAAGGGATTTTAGGATTAAGAACCTGCGTTAAATAAAATTGCGCCACTTCGGCGCAATTTTATTTAACACAGGTTCTAAGAACCGAGAAGCGAATTTATCTTGTGATGTTTACAATTTGTTCGGAGTAGTGGCTTACGATGCCGTTGCGCATGTAGTCGAGGAGATGATTCAGCATGGCGGCTGCTTCGGCTTTGGACATTGCGCGGCGCGGGTGCAGGTTGCCGTGTTCGTCAGGAGCTATGATGTCCAAAATATGAGCGGCGTTTACGTCGCGGATTGCCCAGTATGCGATGTCGTCGCTGTCAATGAACGGCGAAACTACGGTCGGATTAGCCCCTAAATTTGTCAAGCCCAGCGCGCGAACCGTTACGGCAATTGCCTCTTGCCGCGATATGGGATAGTCGAAATAAAATTTGCCGTCGGCGCGACCGAACGCTATGCCCGCGCGTTGCACCGCTTGAATATAGCGGAATTCCGGGCGATTAGAGTCAACATCGGCGAAAAGCGTAAGCGCGACGGGCTGCTGACCCCGACGAGCTGTCGGCGGCGTAACTTCCTCGACGGGCAGTTTAATTGTGCGCGCAAGCGCGGTTAAAAATTGTCCGCGAGTTATGGCCTGGTTCGGCACGAAGAATCGCGGGTCGCCCTGCAAAATTTGCATAGCAAAAAGCCTGTGGATATCGTCTTCAGCGGGATGCCCGGAAATGAAAGACAAATCGGGCGCGGGTAATTGCTCGAACACGTTGAATCTTTCCATTGAATGCGTGCCATAATCGGGAACATCCCACATAAATTGCGGTTTAATAAGAATATCGTACCTAAGCCCGGCAACACTTCGATGCATTTCGCGATAATTGCCTTGGAAGGTGATTACCGTCGGCTCGTTATGCACAAATTGCAAATCTTTGTTTACCGTAACGCTCGGGCGAATTTGATATTGCAACGCGCCCAAATGGCTGTTCGTAATTGTAACGGTTGTACGATGGGTTTCCGTTGCCGACCATGCCGTCGCGAAACCGAAGAAGTGCCCGGTTTTTTCGACGACTGTTTGCCCAAAAAAACCGCCATCTTCATCGTCTTCATCGCCGTCTTCATCGTCAATGTTATCAAAAACCAAACGTGCGGAAATATCGCCGCGATAAAAGCATATTCCCGGGGTTTCATCCCTTATGATACTAATCACAAAGGAAGAAAGCTCAGGGATAAGTTCAAACTCACCTACAGGAGTAGTTATCATTTCGCTCCATCGATCATTGTCCAGCACGTAGGTGTAAATAATCTGCGTACCAACACGGCGATACTGAACGTCCCACTCCATATTGCGTTCCAAAGAAAATTCGCCGGTATCCAAGTCAATTGCTTCCACATTATGCTCTACCCTGTACGTCCCCGATTCGCCATCCGGCGAAGGTGCCGCATCGAGAGTTATTTCTTTGGTTCCGACAAAAAGCATCGGTTCACCGGCAAAGAAAACAAGCTCGTTGTACGCCATTTCAAAAGTGTTGTTGCGTCCGCGACCGCGGCGGTTATTGTTCCCCTGCTCAAGCAAAATCGTCTCCAGCGTGCGCGGGAGGTGGCGGCTTTCGCTTATTCCGCCATGAAAGCCCATGTCGCCGATTCGATGCGGGCGCGCATAAACCAATGCGGGAAACGCGAGCATCGCCGCCAAAATTGTGAGTCCGAAAATAATTTTTTTCATAAAAGCCCCCTTAGTTTTCTACCTGCACTATGAACGCACTAATTTCCATTCCGGGTTCATGGTCAACCATATCGCGCCCAACCGAGCTGAATGCCGTGATTTGCTGGCCAACTTGAAGCCTGTTTGCGGCAATCACTTCGTTGCGGTCAACGACAATCGTGTTGGGATGGGTTGTTACTACGCCGGTTGAATTTACCGCACTTACGGGACTCCATTCGCCCGTACGCGGGTTGTAAACGGTTAAATCGCGCAGTTGGTGTACTCCGCCGCTTGTTGAGTAAATTACGCCGCGAACGGTAAGGTGTCCGGGTGCTGTTGCGACAGGCGGAATCGGCTGGGTGAACGGTGCATCTATGACGCGAACCGCGCGCCCGCCCTCGACAACTACGTTAAACACGTCGCCGATTACTGTGTCGGTTGTGTAGCCGAGGAAATTGTCAATGCTTGTTACGCCGCCGGGACCTATGAAGAGTGTGTCATGGTCGATAGTGAATTCGCGGGCTATCGGCGTAAAGTGCCAACGGAATCCGTCGAAGAGGCTTATCGTTTCCGCGCGGAATCCTTCGAAGGGCCATACTCTCGCCACACGTGCGCGAACGATTTGCACGCCCGAAGTGTCCGGTCTTGAGCCGATGTCAACGACTGCGGCGGTTGACGGACCGTTCATCGCTACGCGCGCCCAGTCCGGCGCGAAAATATGTTGTTGCTCGACGAGGCGTCCGTTGCGTACAACGATTGTACCCGCGTCTGTGGCGATGTCGCCGGGGATTTCAAGCATCGAGAATGCGTTGTTTGCGGCGTGAAGCACCTCGCCCGCGCGGAAAAGTTCGTCGCGACCGGTACGCACGCTTACCATTATGGCGCGTTCTCCCGCGAAATGATTCTCAAGTGCGAGATATACAATCGCGTCGGAGCGTTGGAGATAGCGATTTATATGCGCCAACGTTACTTGGCGGCCGTCGTGGAAATAGCGGACATTGTTTCCGCCTATATTAAATGAAGCGAGAGGACTGTGGTTGCTCCAACCCGCCGGAGTTAGCCGACGCGCGTGTTCGATTTGCAGGGTGTTTTGCGCGGCGTTAAAGCCTGCGAGACGACCCGTTATTACGGAGTTTATATGATGCCCACCGCCGTCAAGGGCAATTTCGCGTACGGATTCCATCATCACACCCGGCGCGACAATGGCTTGATTTACAATAATCCGCGCCCAGTCGCCGAGCTGGATGCGATTCGCGTTCACGGGGCGGCCGTTTTCAAGCACGAGGATACCGTCAACAAATGTGTACCACGCGGATTGACCGCTTTCGAATTCCAAAAGCATGTCGAAATAACCACCGTGGTCGCGGATTTCAAGGACGCGACCGTAGCGGGAAATTATATTTTCAGACGCGCTTAGTTCGATAATCCGAAACGGGTCATCGTCCGCAACGCGGAAAACTACGATGTCGCCCGGGATTACATCTTCGGCGTCAACCGTGCGGGGGTGACTGCGTACGCTTGGGAACATCTCGTGGATGCCGCCGATTGTGTCGCGCGCGTCGAAAAATTGACGGCGATGTACTACGAGTTGCGCGGGATTGTATGTGAAGCTCTGTTCCTCGCGGTTCGCGTCCAAAATTGTGATATAGCCGAACAGCGGGTTATTGTCGATTACAAGACCGCGATGCTCGGGCACCAAAATGGGGTCGCCGACGAATTCTATCGCGACAATTACATTGCCCACAAGCGATACATCGTAAAATGTGCCGCGCGGCAAGGCGTCGGCGTGTTCAATTATATTGCGCGGCATACGGATAAACGGTTCGTCATCGGGACCGATTCCGTAAAGTCCGTCGCTCATCGGGAACGTGAACACGGTGCCTTCTACGTTGCGGAAAGTCATTGTGCCTTCGTCCATGTTGATGATTTCAAGGCGTCCGCGGAAGATTTGCTCCTCCACTTGGCTTGTTACCAATACATACCAAACCGTGCCGTCTTCGGGGTGGATTATATATTCGATTTGGTCGTTGATTTCAAGACCGTAAAGCCCCATTACCTGCCCGTCGCGAAGTACGACGGCATCAAGCGAACCGGCGGCTTGCGGCGAGGGGTCACCCCTAAGCTCGAACTGCAATTGGTCAACACCGCCGTCGGCGCGGCGAACGCTTACGTGACGCCAAAGGACGCCCGCGCCTGTTTCGGTGAACTGTTCGTTCGTTAAGTCGGAAACTGTTCCTGTTCTGCGTACAAGGCCGAGAAGACCGTAATGTAAGCCGTCTAGGTTTCTGATAATTCCTGCCATATGTTGACGCTGAACAGTGCCGCTCGGCCCGAATTGGGTGGCGGATTGACCGTTCATTACGTTATTGCGAAGGAGCAACTCAACGGCGGGTGCGTGTTCAGGGGAAATGGATTGCCAGTCCGTGAAACTTTGCAGGTTGCGACCTGCCGCGTTGTTTGCGAAAACATCGCCCTGTGCGTGTTGCATCGCGCCTACTATATATGAAGCGATTTCTTCGCGCGTCGCGGGTTCGGTGCGTTGGAACAGCGGCGCGACAATTTCTGCTACGGTAGTGCCGGGAAGGGTTGCGACGGGCAAACCGTCTTCCGCCGCCGCTTCCACCGCGAATTGCGCTTGTACTTCGGCTAATGCCGCATCAAAATCATCCGGAGTAATTATGCCGATAGTCGCCGCATACTGGATATACGCAAGCGACCACGCTACGCCGAGCGGCGTATTTTCGGGTAAATCAAGCGTGGCGGCATGAGCCATCGCCGCGTCGCTGTGACCCGCAAGGCGCATAGCGTACATTATCGCTTCCTCGCGCGTTACAGCCGCGCTCGGGCGGAAAGTTGCCGCCGTCGGGCGAATAATTTCAAGCGCGCCGCTTCGGACAATCGCGTCACGAATGGCGGTATTATCGGGCATATCGGTGTATTGCAACTGCGTAATAAGCCTGCTTGCCTGCGACCGACCGACGTATGTATTGTCGGCACGATCTGTTGTTATCAAGCCGTCCGCAGTGTCACCGCCGTTTGCGGCGGCACCGTTTGCGGGAGGTGCGGCGGGCGCCGCGCCTCCCGGGTCGCCGCCGTTT
>WRGX01000101.1 GCA_009786975.1 Defluviitaleaceae bacterium | reverse complement strand
TCGGCGGCGGCGCATTCCCTCGAAGCCGGGAGCAGTTTACCGGAGCAAAAAAGCGCGCCAAGCGCGCAGTGGGCACCGGGGACATGTGTCGGCGGCGACGCATTCTCTCGAAGCCGGGAGCAGTTTCCTCATCCACAAAAAAAATGAGTCGGCGAGTGACACTCGCCGACTCATTTTTTTTACGTCAGGTAACTGCTTCCGGCTTCGAGGGAACACGCCGATTCCGACATGTGTCTTCGGTGCCCAATGCGCGCCTGGCGCGCTTTTTTTCGAAAAGCATCACCCACGCACTCGACCCACCCCACGCACATGCCTCAAGTACAAATAAACATACCTCCACCGCAACTGCCGCAAAAGACTCAACATATCCGCGTGTGCGTCGCGCATTAAATCGGCTTCGGCGGGGCTGATTTCGTGCGGGGAGAATTTTGCTTTGTAGTACAGAGTGATTAAGTCGCGAAAGAACACGGAGTCGCTTTTATAGGCGAAACGTTTGCCGGTTCGCAGACCGTAAAGTTTTTCGGTTTCGTCGGGCAAGGGGTGCGAGGTGAAATATGCGACAACGCTTAGTGTTGCGCGGAAATAGATTTTGACACGCTCGCCCGGAGGGAGTTTTTTTATGCGCCGAAGGGTCAGTTTTGTGCGTAATACATAGGCGGCAAGGGCGATTATCGCGGTGAGAATTGCCGCTGTGACAATCCAAATGCCGACGCGCTGCGGGGAAAGAAATCGCGGCTCGGGTTCGTCTTCAAAATCGGAAGGGGCGGGAGGCGGCGGGGCTGTGAAACCATCGGGCGCACCCTCCGGCGGCATAAAATCAGGCATCAATTCCTGCATCCTGTCGACCCAATAGGGGTTTGTAAAACCCGCTCCGGGCGCGGTTTCGGCGTCGTAAGGCGCGTCGGGATTAAGCAAAAATGCATAGGTCGGCGTTGCCTCAATTATGTGCCAGCCGAAGCCCTCGAGATAGACCTCAACCCACGCGTGCGCCATGCGGTTTGACACGCGAACCGGCAAGTCGGGGTCGGCGGCAGGCGGAAGCACAAAGCCCTCGACATATCGCGACGGAACCCCCGCAATCCGCGACATTACCGCCATCGCGCTTGCGAAATATGTGCAATAACCCTCGCGCCCTTCGAACAAAAACCAATCGACAAAACACACGCCGCGCGGCACGGGCGCGGGCTCAAGCGTGTACGGGAATTGCAGGAGAAACTCACGAATCGCGGCAACGCGTTCGAAATCGTTTTGCGCATCACGGGTAATTTCGTAGGTTAATTCATGCACGCGAGGCGGCGTAATTTCGGGGACGGCGAGGAAATGCTGCCGAACTTCGCGTGCGTATTGCGCCAAAACGTCCTGCGAAAACGAATCCAAAAGCCGCATGAGATGCCCGGTATCAGTGATATATCGTGGCGGAATCCGCACATCGCGCGGCGTGTAAATTCCCAAAAGCGAGGCAAATTCGGCGGCGGAAATCGGCGCGTCGGGCAGAGGTTCAAATTGCGGCGAATGAGCATCCCACCAAACCCCCTCGTCCAATATCAAGGTGCGCACCGCTGTACCGTGAATGTTGCCGCACCCTGCAAAAGTCGGGAAATCCTGCGGCGCGCGGGCTTGATAAACGCCCTCGCCCGCGCCGCGCAAAATCTCCTCAATGAAGGACAAATTAGTGTCCACGTTTAAAAACTGAATTCCATACGCCGCGCCGCGCGACATAAATCCGGGGGTTTGCATGTCACCCGTCGGCAAAATTTCAACGGCGTCGGAATAATCCGGCGAATCCTCGTTAAACCACATGGCTACCGCGCGCGGCGGCCGAAAAATCGTTCCCGTACGACTGCCGGGGGCTTGCCAAATTTCCGCCAAGGCATAAGGCATGTACGTGTGCAAATAGTATGTTTCGGAAGCCGACTCCCACGTCACGTTGACTGACGGGGCGAACGTCACCTCGTCGACGCCGAGTGCTTCGGCAATTGACTCGACAAGTGCCGCATCAAATTCAAAGCCCCACCCTCCCGCAACCCGGTGAAAATCAGCAGTTTCCGACACGCCAAGCACGGAAAAATCACGCATATTTATGCGTCCCGCTTCTGCTTGCGGCAGACCCAAAGAATCCGCATGAATTTCGTCGCGAAGGTCCGCGCGGGTCGCGCCGCGAATCAAAGCGGCGGCGGTTTCAAGCATTTCGAATCGACCCGACAACAAACCATGCGTGTAAATATCGCCGTCACGAAGCGTGCGAAGCCAGCGGTCGCCGGTATATTCGTTGCTAATCGCGCCCGCAAGGTACGTCCGCCCCGGCGCGACAACGCTCATTACATAGCGATAATTCGGCGTAACCGGCCCGCCAAGGCGACCGCCCGGGCCGGAAAATCCGGTTTGCTGAAACGAAAAGTGTGTGGGGTTAAGCAGTTCGTGAAAAAAATCGTTGAGTCGCCTTGTTTCGCCGATATGCCGCCGCTCGAAAAGCGCGGATTCCGCGGGAACAATGAATTGCGCAAATAAAATAACGGCGACACAAAGCGGCGCGGCGGCAAAAACCGCCGACATCGATTTGTTCGCCTTCCGAAGAAAAATCATACAAATCGCGGCAAAAAAAAGCAAAAACGCACCTTCATCCCGCGAAAAACCGGGCATCCACGTAAACATAAACGTTGCCGCCCCACCCGCCGCAAACACATAAAAATTAAAGCAATGCACGGTAAAAACAACGATTGCGAACGCCAAAAGTATCGCCAAAGTCCAAACTACAGTAGGTGCCAGCTGCGGGCTATATGGAATTCGCCCCGTCACCATTAAAAATACCTCGAAAAAATGCTCGTACCATTCATAAAAATTTTCCCAAGTAGCAAGCACAAAAAAACCAATCGTCACAGCCAAAACCGATACAACAATGCGCGTTATGTAATTGAAAAGCACAAACATCATAGCAACAAGCGCGAGAATCCCGATAAAATACAGTTCAAACCCCGCCGTCTCAATAAAAGTTGCCCCGAAAATCGCCCGCAAAACCGCATACAAATAAATCCCGCCAACAACCAGGCAAAATACATGTTCAGAGATTTTCCATTTTTCAGCCAACCTCAACACCCCATCAAATCTGAACACCGCACAGCCAACTCTTTCCGTATCCCGCTACATGCTGTTTTCGTGCGGCGAAGGAGTAGTATTTGTCGCCGACGGCGATTACATGGTCGATTACTTCGATGTCTATTGAATTCGCGCTTTCGATGATACGAATTGTGGATTCGTAGTCGCCGCGTGACGGTTTAATTGTGCCGCCGGGATGGTTGTGGGTTAAAATTATGGCGGTGGCGTTGTTTTGAAGCGCGGCGCGGATTACCTCGCGGGTGTAAACAGCGGCTTCATCGACGGTTCCTTCGGAGATTAAAACCGCGTTAATGAGTTTGAAATTTTTATCGAGGCAGAGTACATAAAATTTTTCGACGGTTTCGCCAACGAATAAATCTACAGCAAATTGCCCCGCGATTTTTTCGTTGCAAATTATCGTGTTTTCTCCCCATTTGCTTCGGAAATAGCGGTTCGTTGCGGGCAAAATCAGGCTCAATAAAACGGCAACATTTTCCGTGCATTTCAACGTTGCCATAATTGTTTGCGCGTCGGCTTCAAATACATTATGTAGCGAGCCGAATTCCGCCAAAATTTTTTTCGCAATCGGCTTCGTGTCGCGTTGGGCATAGCAATAAAAAAGAATCAGCTCAAGCACTTCGTGTTCGGCAAAGGCGTCAAAACCATGCGAAAGATACCGCTGACGCAAGCGTTCGCGATGTCCCGCATTTGGGTTTTTGAGCTTCTCGCTCATTTAAGTGCGTCGTCGAGCGCGTCTGTCACGGTTTTCAGAACCTTGATTCGCGCGAACTTTTTGTTGTTGGATTCGACGATTATCCACGGCGAATGGGGCGTGTGCGTGCGGAATAGCATTTCGTCGGCGGCGGCCTCGTACAGGTCCCATTTTTCGCGGTTGCGCCAGTCGTCCTCGGTGATTTTGTGCGATTTGCTCGAATCATTGTGGCGGCTTTCGAACCTGCGCAACTGTTCGTCTTTGTCGATATGAAGCCAAAATTTTAACAGAACTATGCCGTGTCCGACGAGGTGCTGCTCGAATTCGTTGATTTCGCGGTACGCGCGCTGCCAAATATGCGGCGGCGTAAGCTCCTCGACTCGCTCGACCAAAACGCGCCCGTACCACGAACGGTCGAAAATAGTGAGATGCCCGTCTTTAGGCACTTTCACCATGAAACGCCACAAATACTGCCGCGCAAGCTCGTAGGGATGCGGCACCCCGATGGGTACAACCGCGTATCCGCGAGGGTCCGCCTCCGACGTCAGCCGCTTTATGCTGCCACCCTTGCCCGCCGCGTCCCAGCCTTCGTAGACGATTGCGGCGGCGCGGCGTTTCGCGTACATTTTGTTCGTGAGTGCGCGCATTCGCTGCTGGTAATATTCGAGCTGCTCGGTGTATTCATTTTGCGAAATTGTTTCATCGGGAGAAATGCTTTGCAAAACACGGGGGATATCCTGCGTTTTTTCTTGCGGGGCGGGAAACGGCTCTCGGCTTCGAGGGATCGCGTTGCCGCCGACATGTGCCTCCGGTGCCCAATGCGCGCTTGGCGCGCTAAGCCGCGCCTCGATTGCGTCTGTTACGGTTTGCAACATTTTTATCGCGCCGAAACGCCTGTCGTTCGATTCGATAATCGTCCACGGCGAATGCGGCGTGTGCGTCATTTTGAGCATCTTTTCGTACGCCCGCAAATGTTTGTCGTAGTTTTCATTTTGCTCGCGATTTTGGTCGGTTACGCGCCATTCCGTTGAAGGGTCGTCGCTTAGGGCGCGAAAACGGCGGAGTTGCTCGTCTTTGCTTATGTGCAAAAACAGCTTGATTATCAGATATCCGTCGTCGGCAAGCTGGCGTTCGAAGGCGTTTACATCAAAATAAAAGCCGTGGGTTTCCATGTTCGAAAGTTTCCACGCGCCACTGCTTTGCGGCAAAATCAAGCGATGCCAGCTTTTGTCCATAATCACGATTTGCCCGCTTGGCGGCAAATACGTCCAAAAACTCCACAGGAACGGACGCATTTGTTTTTCCTGCGTAATTGTACCCGTTGTTCGAACGTCGAAATATCGCGGGTCCAGCGGGTTAACAAGGCGCGAAATTTGCGTGCCTTTGCCCGCCGCGCTCCATCCCTCGAAAACAATCACAACGCGAAGCCCCGCGTCGCGAACTTTTTGTTGAAGTCCCGTTAATTTATGCTCATGCTTTATCAAAATTTCGTTATATTCGTCTTTTTTCATGCGCTGTTCGGGGTTTATTTCAAGTAACATTCGTGCCTCCGATGGTTAAAATGAGACTCCATTCTACATGCGTTGTCACGTTCGCGCAAGTTGTCCCATAGTATGTAGGACAGGGACAATCCCTTTTATATAAAAAGCAGGCGCGGTGCGTATTTAAATTCGCACCGCGCCGCTCTCGAA
Source organism: Defluviitaleaceae bacterium (assembly GCA_009786975.1). Lineage (GTDB taxonomy): Bacteria > Bacillota > Clostridia > Lachnospirales > WQUN01 > WQVC01. The sequence goes on along the minus strand of WRGX01000101.1, from coordinate 1,621 downwards.
AGCTGTAAGGAAATGTTAAATCACCGCCACGGCAACGTTCCCCAAAGAGGCAAGCCCGGAAATTCCTCGCGAGTGCGGGAGCGGGTGATGGGGTATTCGTACGCCATGTCGTACAGTGCGACCGGCTCGCCGGAAAGCATGTGCGTCACGTCGTTGTGGACTTCGCGCATACGCTCGATGTCTTGCGGGCGCAGGTCGGGCGTTTCCTCGCGGTCGGCGCGGCGCAAAGTGGAGACTACGGGCAGAACCGTAAAGCATTGCAACGGCGCGCGCGTCGGGTCGGTTTGCCGTACCCAAACGGGAACGTGCGACGCGGCGGAAATGTAGGCGTTACCGTATTCGTCGCGGGCTACGTCGAGGTAGAAAATCGCGGTTGTTTCACGGGGCTGTGTGCGTTGGCCCGATACGAAATTCGCAAGCGAGTACGCCATAAACGCGCGGCGCGTTGTGCCGTCCTCGTTTGTTACATAAACAAATTCCGCCGGAAGAAGCGTGTGGGGATGATGATTCATCACCATATCCGCGCCTTCGTCGAGGAAAAGTTCCAGCGTGCGTATCCAGTTTACCCAGCGACCGTCAGTTCGGTCGAACGAATCGTTGCGATGCCCCGCGCCTTGGCGGTTCATTGTGCCGTAATATTCGATGCCGATATGGGGCGACGCGATTATAAAATCCGTTTCAAGCGCGCGCGCACGAGCCATTGTTTCGCGAATCATTTCATAGTCAATCGTGGCTTGTTCGACGAGGTCGAGATAAATAATTTGCACCATGTACATATGATTGTACATATGCGACTCCAATGCGTTTACGTGCATGGTCATATTTACGATTGCGAAAGTGAAGCCGTTTACCTCGAAAACGGTGATTTCCTCGCGACATTCCGGCGTTAAAAACGTGCCTGTCCGCGCGAGGCCGACTTCGTCCAAAATTTCAATCGTGGAATGCACGCCGGGAACAAGCGCGTCGAAGCTGTGATTATTCCCCGTCGTAACCATGTCGAAGCCCGCGTTTAACAACGCCTCCGCAAGCGACGCGGGCGAACGAAACAGCGGCCAGCCCGCATACCCACTGCGCACAAGCGTGGTTTCAAGGTTGCCGATTGTGAAATCCGCGGCTTGCAAATACGGCGCGATGTATCGAAATTTATAATTGAAATCGTATGTTCCGGGCGAAATTCGCGCGGCGTCAAGCTGTGTGTCGTGACACATTATGTCGCCGACGAAGGCGAGGCGCGCGGTTGGAGCGGGGGTTTGTTCCGGTTCGTAAATTTGAGTCGGCGAGTGTGACTCGCCGACTCTGTTTTCATCCCCCCCATTTTCCTCCACGACAGCCAAAACCGGCGCGATTTCTCCGCCGTCTCCGCGTTCGAATAAAAGCACGACAACAGCCCCAATTGCAACCAGCGCGGCTGATGCAAGGATTGCCACAAGGAGTATTACATATTTTTTGGTCAAACCTTCAGCCCTCCCTGAATTTTTTCCAAAACCGCCGCAATTTCCCGTTCAAATTCCGCCAAAACTGCCGCATCCGTCGGGTCATCCTCGGCGGCGGCGGCGGCGGCGGCGAGCGCGTCTTCCTTCATGTAGCGGGCGAGGCTCGCGACGGTGTGTGCCGCCCTTTT
>WRGX01000100.1 GCA_009786975.1 Defluviitaleaceae bacterium | reverse complement strand
GGAAATAAACTTCACACTTCGCTTGTCTTTTTGCCGCTATGCTTCGTCAGGATTTTGCTTGCGTGCGCAAGGCACGCGGCGCAAAACCTTCCTCGCCCAGCGACAAAAATCCTGCGCGAAGTGTAAAGTTTATTTCCAATCACTCCCTAAGGGGCAAAAATGGGGAAATTTTTCGGAACGGACGGCGTACGAGGCGTAGCAAATCGAGACATAACTCCGGAATTAGCCTTCGCCCTGGGGCGAGCGGGCGCATACGTACTGGCGCGAAAAATTGTCGCGCCGAAAATTTTGGTCGCAAAAGACAGCCGTTTAAGCGGCGATATGCTTGAATCGGCGTTAACGGCGGGGCTTTGTTCAATCGGGGCGCAGGTTCACCTCGCGGGCGTAATTCCGACCCCGGCGGTTGCGCATCTCGTGCGCAAGCATAATTTTGCCGCCGGCGTAATGATTTCCGCCTCGCACAACGCAATGTCGGACAACGGCATAAAATTTTTCAACTCACAAGGCTTCAAATTGCCCGACGAAATCGAGGACGAAATCGAGGCAATAATGGAAAAAAATCCGCCCTCGAACGATAAATTACCGCGTCCCGTAGGCGCGGACGTCGGCGCGGTTAAGCGCGCCGAAAACGCCGAATCGGAGTACATCGAATTTTTATTATCAACCGTGCCGAATTTGAACCTAAGCGGCATGAAAATCGCGCTGGACTGCGCGAACGGCGCGACGTCGTTTGCCGCGCCGCTTGCGCTCGAAAAACTCGGCGCGGAAGTAATCACGATACACAACACACCAAACGGCATGAATATTAATGAAAACTGCGGCTCGACGCACATGGAAAGTCTCGCCGAAAAAGTCCGCGAAACCCGCGCGAACATTGGCATAGCCTTCGACGGCGACGGCGACAGGATGCTTGCGGTCTGCGAAAAAGGCGAAATGATTGACGGCGACGCAATTTTGGCAGTATGCGGGCTTGATATGCGCGAACGCGGCGTGTTAAAAAAAGACACAGTTGTCGCGACGGTTATGAGCAACAAAGGTTTCGAAATCTTCTGCCGCGACAGTAAAATAAACATGCACCGCGCCGCCGTCGGCGACAGATACGTTTTGGAAAAAATGCTCGCCGAAAATTACTCCCTCGGCGGCGAACAATGCGGCCATATAATTTTCCTCGACCACAACACAACCGGCGACGGGCCTTTAACCGCGTTGCAACTTCTGGCGACAATGTCGCGTGCAAAAAAGCCGCTTTCCGCACTTGCGGGCGTCGTCGAAACTTTTCCGCAGGTGCTTGTAAACGCGCGGGTCGCGAACGCGCGCAAGCCCGAATTTGAAACCCATCCCGAAATAAAAAAGACGCAGGCGGAAATTGAGTCCGCGCTTGGGGGAGCCGGGCGGATTTTGGTGCGCCCGTCGGGAACCGAGCCGCTAATCCGCGTGATGCTCGAAGGCCGCGACAAGGCGCAAATCGAGGCGTGGGCAAAAAAACTTGCAGAAGTTATAGAAAGTTGCTTGGAAAATTAAAGTAAAACTAAAAAACTGCCGATATAGTATTAAACAAGGTGTCGCAATATTCATCACACTACATTCGAGCCACTATATCCGGCACTATATCTAACTACATCCAAGAGAGGGGAAATTTTTATGGACATCAATGCCGTATCCCAACTAATGAGCGGGATTAACAACAACGAGCAACAAAACCAGCCGATTGCACCGCCCCCCCCGCCGACCACACCGCTTCCGACCGCAGGCGAGGCAGCAGGTACAGACTTCGGCGCGGCAGGCACGTACCAACAAGGCGTACAGCCGCAAGAAGCCCAAACCTTTACGGTTGACCGCGAACGCGTAAACGCTCTCTGGGCGCAGCACGAAGCGCGTGTCGAATCCTTCCGCCAAATGGTAGAAACCCTCTTTGGGCAACAAGCCGAGCGTCAAGGAATCGCAACAAACTGGCAAAACAACTTGCAAAACATCGAAATAACCGACGAAATGCGCGCAGAAGCGGAAGAAATGATACAAGAGGGCGGATATTTCAGCGTTGACGAAACCGCCGCCCGTATTTTAGACTTCGCGGTCGCGTTAACCGGCGGAGACCCCGGGCGCATCGAATTAATGCGCGACGCGGTACAGCGCGGTTTCGACCAAGCCGAGCGCATGTTCGGCGGCGAATTGCCGCAAATCAGCCACGACACCCACGAAGCCGTGATGAACGGTTTCGACGAGTGGCAAGAAGCGGGCAATGCCGCCGCAATCACACTTTTGAACAGGGGTGAGTAGTCATGACTATACAAACAATTGCACGGAATCAAATGAGCGAAGCAATGAACCGCGTATCCAGCGGATATCGCATAAACTCTGCCGCCGATGACGCGGCAGGGCTTGCAATCGTCGAAAATATGACGGCGCAAGTTCGCAGTCTCGACCAAGGCGTGCGAAACACGCGCGACATGCAGGCCATGATTGACACAGCGGAAGGAGGGCTTGCCGGCGTGAACGACAGTTTAAATCGAATTCGCGAACTAAGCGTGCAAGGCTTAAACGACATAAATACGCCCGCTCAGCGCGCCATAATCGCAAATGAAATCGACCAACTCGCGCAAGGCATCCAAGACCAAGTCCGCAATCTGCAATTCAACTCGACGAACCTCTTGGACGGCTCGGTGCAAAATGCGAACACCGCATCTTCACCGGACGGCACGGGCGCGCAAGTAACCATTAACGATATGTCCGATATTGCACGCGCCATGACGGCAATCGCAGAAGACCGCTCCTTCGACCTTAACGCAATCGACGCCGCCGCCGCTCAAGTCACTGCCGAGCGCGCCCCCCTTGGCGCACTAAGCAATCGCATGGACTACACCGCAAACGCAAACACCATTTCAAGCCTTAACCTAGCCGACGCAAGAAGCAGAATTGCCGACGCGGATATCGCAAACGAAATGCGTGCCGTTACTTCGGAGCGTGTGTTAAATGAAATTCAGGTCTTAATGCAACGTAACGAGCAGGACCAAGTAGAAGAAAACAGGCAACGCGTCCTGCAAACCGGCGCGTAATCCGGAAAAATACACAATAAAGGGCGTTTGTACGCCGAGATACCCATAAATGCAAAAAAATCAAGCCTGCGGTCGATTACGATAATCGGTCGCAGGCTTTGTTTCCATTTATGGTCTTTTCTGCTTCGACAAGGGTACGTCCTGATGGTTGTTTTTTCACAGCGCAACTTTACCATACAGCGCACAAAAGCCGATAGCCTCACGTTTCCGGCTATCGGCTTTTGCTTTTCAATGCGGGCGGTTTTGGCGCGCTTTTTTATGATTCGGGAAACGGCTTCCGGCTTCGAGAGAATGTGCCGATTCCGACACGTGTTCCCGGTGCCCACTGCGCGCTTGGCGCGCGCGCTAATTTACATAAACTGCTCTGTTAACAGCATCCCAGCGTACGCCTTCGCCCAAAATTTCGGACACATAACGCAGGGGTACAAATGTGCGACCGTCAACAATCATGGGAACGCCCATGCCGCCCGGAAGGGGCTGGTCAACAGGAAGGGACATTGTTACGTTGTCGCGGTTGATATGCGCTGTGCGTGTTGCTTCGTCCCAGTCGATTCCCGCGCCCAAGCCCTCGGCGATTGCGCGCAACGGAACCATTGTGCGGTTTGTTTGCCTGTCGATAAACGGTGCGGCTTCAAGCGTTACCATTAAGCCTTCGCCGCGCAGGAAAATCGAGCCGATTGTAAAGCGCAGGGTTGCGCCGGCTCCGGGAACTACGGGAAGCGCGCCGCCCACGCCGCCTGCTCCGCCGGGTGCGGCTGCATCTCCGGGTGCCGCGACGTTTCCGGGGGCTGTAGCATTTCCGGGCGCCGCGACCGTTGAGGCTGTTCCGCCGCCGCCGCCGCCGCCGCCGTGGACTGTGCGCGCGGGTGTGGTTTGATTCCACCACCAGTCATTGCTGTAAACCCAGCGATGACCGTCCCACCAGCGATGTGTTTGCTGCCACTGTGTTCCGTACCTCCACTGGAAGCCGTCCCACCAACGGTTGCCTTGCCACGACGAATCATAACGCCATTGGAAACCGTCCCACCAGCGGCCGCCTTGCCAATTGTCATAACGCCACTGGAAACCGTCCCACCAGCGATTGCCTTGCCAGCCCGAAGTCGTTACCGTAAGCGTAATCGAGTGGGCAATTCCGGGGTGTGCCATGCTGGCAACATTTATAACGGTCGACCCCGTTGCGCGTGCAGTAACAACTCCGCCGGCACTAACGGTTGCGATTCCGGGGTTGCTCGACCACCAAGTCACCCTTCTGTCCGTGACATTCGCGGGATAAAACGAAACTGTCAATGCGCGGGTTGTGTTGGGCGCGAGAGAAAAATGGCTGCCTGAAACGCCTGTGCCGGTAATAAAAATTGCCGCCGGGCTTACCACGGTGGAGGCTGTGTTCGCCGAAACAGTGCTTACCGCGCCTCCTTCTCCCGAGCCGATTGCCAAATTAAGCGGCAACACAGACGCAAGCATCGCAAGCGCAAGCATTAGTGCGATTTTTTTGCTTTTTTTCATGGTTTTACTCCTTTCATAAATTTTTTTATGTGCATAGCTTCATTTTATCACTTTTTTTGGTTCGGGTGCAATAATTATTTTGGGGAAATAAATTCCGAAAAAAGCGCGCCAAGCGCGCAGTGGGCACCGAGGGCATGTGTCGGAGTCGGCGCGTTCCCTCGAAGCCGGATGCACTTTCCCGGCCCATAAAAAAAGAGTCGGCGAGTGTCACTCGCCGACTCTTTTTTGCAAAATTAAAAAAGCGCGCCAAGCGCGCATTGGGCACCGGAGACATGTGTCTGCGGCGACGCGCTCCCTCGAAGCCGGAAGCAGTTTCCTCGCTCATAAAAAAGCGGCTTGCTCCGCATTGCAGAACTGTCAAAATATAGCAGTTACCAGCAGAAAATAGAACGTGTGCTGCTAAGGGTGGAAATAACGCAGTGCCCGTAAGGTTGGTTACGTACATCCATTGCTATACCTTGATATAGTGGGTATAATTAATATGTGAAAGCGGGTGATGTTTATGGAAAATGAAAACAGTTTACAAAATATGCTGGTCGAGGTTGCGCAGTCCATTAAGGACTTGTATTCGGAAAGCACAGTTATGCTATTTGGCTCATATGCTCGCGGCGAGGCTACAGAAGATTCAGACATAGATATTTGTGTGTTAGTACCCAACTTAATCGGTCGCAAAGTTGATATGCAAGTGGAAGTTTATGGGATTGCAAAACACAAATCGCGATTACCATTGGACTTGCTGATATATACACATGACGAGTTTGAAGAAAATGCAAAATGGCCTTCACGTATACAGCACCGGATAAAACAAGAAGGAGTGGTTATAAGTGCATGACCTTTTAATGGCAAAACAATGGCTGGAACGGGCAAGAAAAGACATGCTTTCGGCGGAACATTTACTAACAAATTTGCATCCACTGCCTGCCGAAGTCGTATGTTATCTATCCTCACAAGCTGCTGAAAAATCATTAAAGGCTGTACTTGCCTATCACGCATTTCGCATTCCAAAAACCCACAATTTCAAAGAAATCATAACAAGCCTTGCACTTGTTACGGATGTGATATTTATTGAAGAAAAAACTGCCGACACAATGACTGTTTTCGCACTAAATACGCGCTATGTTGATGATTCGCGCGATTTCATCGAGGAGGATGCACGTTTTGCGGTGAAACAGTCGGCAAAAATAGTGGAACTGGTTGAAAATTACTTCTCAAGCAAAGAGGCAACCCAATAACACTTTTTAATGTCAACAGCGCACTTATGTACCATTATCTGCGTTATTTCCACCCTTAGCAGCACACGTTCTAAATCGATGACGTTAGTGGCACTAACATCATCGATTTTGCATTTACGCAAAAAAAAATATATAATCCATCACAGCTACATATAATAAACCCGACCGGGGGAATTAAAATGAGACGAATAAGGCTTCCGAAGCTCCCAAAACGCAAGATGCGCACGTTTAAGAAGCAGCGACAGCAGATTTGGGTGTACAACGAAGGCGAACTGGAGCAAGAGCGCATTTGTCCCGAGCGGCTTATGCGGCTTATTTATGAAAATCCGGTGGGTGGCGCGGGTCTTTTGTGGCTTGCAAAGCGCAAGGCGGTGAGTCGGCTTTACGGGCTTTATTGTCGCACGCCGCTTTCCGCGCGCGGCATTCCCAAGTTTATTGAAAAATACGGCGTCGACATGACGGGATGCGATGGAAAATATAAGAATTTCGCGCAGTTTTTTGCGCGAGAAAAAGCGGGCGTTGTTTTTCCGCAAAAAAAAACCGACCTGGGCTCGCCGTGTGAAGGACTCGTCAGCGTTTTTCCGAACCTCACGCCCGGACAAATTGTTATGGCTAAGGGGTCGCAGTTTTCGCTGGAGGAACTTTTTGCCGACACCGCCCTAGCCCGCGAATACGAAGGCGGCACAATGATAAGCATCCGCCTGACGCCCGCGAATTATCATCGTATGCATTTTTTTGACGGGGGCATAGTCGAATCCGCGCGCATGATAAAGGGGCATCTTTACTCCGTAAGCCCCCTCGCGCTAAGGCGCGTGGTAAAATTATATTGCAGAAACAAGCGCGCGCTTATAAAATTCCGGACGGAAAATTTTGGCGATGTCGTACTTGTCGAGGTCGGCGCGACTTTTGTGGGAAGCATTGTCCACTGCTTCGAGGAAGGGCAACGCGTGGCGCGCGGCGATGTAGCAAGCTATTTCAAGCCGGGCGGTTCGCTTGTGCTGATTTTTTTGAAAAAGGACGCGTTCACCCCGCACGACGAGCTTGTTTCGCGCTCGACAGAAGGATTTGAAACGAAAGTAGCGATTGGGAAGAGCGTAGGGGGAAACTTTTTTTGAAAAAATCCCCCCCCCTTCAAAAAAACTAACAATTTCCAATGTTAAAGTTTTTGGGGAGGGGGTTCGG
>WRGX01000099.1 GCA_009786975.1 Defluviitaleaceae bacterium | reverse complement strand
CCTTGCGACCCTCTAGGTCGCGGCGGTTTTCGCTCCTCGCACTGCGACAAAAATCCTGCGTCCAAATGAAAATGTTATTGTCGGGCAATTCCTAAGGTGGTTGTACCCGATGTACTGAGGTTAAGGGTCGCTCCGGGCTGCAATGTAACAGCGGAAAAGAGACGGGGAAAAGTGACGGAAGAAGTAATCCCCCCGCCGTCGGGAAAGGAAACCGCCACGCTTGCGTTTGCCAAAATTACTACGCGCCGTACCGACGTTGAACCGGAAAAAATAATGTCCGCGCCATCACGCAGATAAAATGTACTATTTTGAAAGAGCCACCCCGGGCCGTTTGCGCCTTCGGCAAATGTCCCGACAAGGTTAACCGTCGTTGTCGGATAGGAAAACGGGGCTGCTTCTGCAAGCGCGACGCCGCCGCCCCCGCCAATGACCGGTAAAAAGTCCGAGAAATCCGAAATTTCCGAAGCAAACGCCACCGTGCTGAATGACATAATAATCGACAACACTACGCACAAAAATTTCATAGCCTTATTTTTCATAGTTTTCGCCATTTTCACACTTACCCCCTTAAAATTCCCAACATTACTTGTATCGTCATAATTCCCCACTCGCATAATACTTTGTCGCGCCAAGCGCGCAGTGGGCACCGGGGACATGTGTCGGCGGCGACGCATTCCCTCGAAGCCGGATGCCGTTTTTCGGCGCATAAAAAAGCGCGCCAAGCGCGCAGTGGGCACCGGGGACATGTGTCGGAGTCGGCGCATTCCCTCGAAGCCGGGAGCAGTTTCCTCGCCCATAAAAAAACGAGTCGGCGAGTGACACTCGCCGACTCGTTTTTTTCGCGCCGCGAAACCGCGTCCGACTTCAAGAGAATGCACAACCCCCAACACATACCCCCGGCACCCACCACACACTTGGCGCGCCGACATTGACGCCTCAAACGCCATGTGTTATTTTTTCAAGAAAGAGGAGGGAAAGTCAATGAAACTCGTATGTTTAAAATGCGAAAATTGCGACGCAACAAGCGAAATAAATGTAGAGGACAACGTAACGATTGTTTTTTGTTCGCACTGCGGCACGAAAAAATTGCTTGACGACGGCACGAAAAAAATCGAGCATCATATTAAAAACGAAGACGTCGCCAGAATCACGGAAAGCGACAACCAAGTGAAGCTCAAGGAAATAGAACTGGCGCACAAAGAAGCAAAACTCAAGGCAGACCAAGAAAAATTCGAAACGCGCATCGGGCTGGTAGTTATTATTGCCGTCGCAGGCTTGATTATCGCGGGCGTTGTGGCGGCGATTTCGAGCTGCGGGTAAACTCTCGCAATTCTTCACGGAAAGGAAATTTTTATGGAAAACGCAAGGGACATCTTTATGGCGTGCGATTCGGATTTTGACGGAGCGGACATTGTGCTTTTTTCCGCGCCCTTTGACGGCACGACTTCTTTTCGACCGGGAGCGCGGTTCGCGGGCGGCGAAATTCGACGGGCGTCCTATGGAATTGAAACATACAGTCCGTATCAAAATCGCGACTTAGGCGATTTAAAAATTTTCGACGCAGGCGAGCTTGAGCTGCCCTTCGGAAACGCGACCGGCGTGCTTGAAATAATCGAGGCGCAAACGGCGGAATTTTTGTCACCATGGACAAGTAATTCTCACATGCTCCCGAATCCGAATCCAAACGCGAATCCGAACGTCACAGACGCCTCGTTTCCTCCTGCAAAAAAAACGCCCGTGCTTATCGGCGGCGAACACCTGATTTCCCTCGGCGCGATACGCGCGGCGGCGAAAAAATTCCCCGACCTGCACATCCTGCATTTCGACGCGCACGCCGATTTGCGCGACGATTATTTGGGCGAAAAAAATTCCCACGCAACGGTTATGCGCCGCGCATGGGAAATTGTTGGTGACAATAAAATTTTTCAGCTCGGCATACGCAGTGGCGACACGGACGAATTCGCTTTCGCCGCCGCCCACACCGTTATGCACAAATTCGATTTGTGTGAAATGGAAGCTGTCGTTGACGCACTTCAAGGCAAGCCCGTTTATTTTTCGCTGGACCTCGACGTCCTAGACCCGTCCGTCCTGCCCGGCACAGGCACGCCCGAACCGGGCGGCGTCTCCTTCAGCGAACTGCACGACGCGATTCTTCTTTTGAAGGATTTGAACATAGTCGCGGCAGACATAGTCGAACTCGCACCAAACTACGACACAAGCGGCGTCTCCACCGTAACGGCGTGTAAAATTATCAGAGAAATCCTAATGACGCTGATGTAACGCCGAAAAACCTACCGCGCCCGCACAATAACCTGCGTACCCTGCTCAATTTCCATACCGGGCGCGGGCGACTGCTGAAAAACTACATACGGCGACGCAACGGGCGGCGGCGGCACGAAATCCTCGCCTTCTTCGGGTCTTTCGACATTAAACGTTCGCGGCGCGAAATTTTCCTCGTCGCTGACAACGGCGCGTTCAACAAGCAGAACCGGCGTCAAATTCGCGTCTTCCAGTATTCGCTCCGCCATATCCGCCGTTAAACCGACGACGTCCGGCATGGTTGTCATACGTTCGGAAATCCGAGTTTCGGGGTCGAGATAGAAAATAATCGGCGAATTTTCGGGCATGGGATGCCCTGCGGGCGGCCATGTGTGCGAAACGATTATGCCGCCGCCGGTTGCCTGATATCCCGCGGCGTTCATGCGAATCGCGGTGCTTACGGCTTCGGCCAAACGATATCCCGCGAAATCGGGCATAGCCGCTCCGGCAAGGTCGCCCGGCGCAGGTTCAACATTGCCCACGGGCGCGATATTTTTCATGCGAATAAGCTCGCTGATAAATTCGCGCATAATCGGCGCGACGGTGTCGCCCGCAAAGAGATTATCATCCTCGATGCGGTCGATTGTTATCAAAATCAAATACTGCGGGTCACTCGCGGGGAAAAACGTAATGAACGACAAATTATGAATCCTGTCGGCGCGAATACCTTGCTGTGCCGTTCCCGTTTTACCGGCGATATCGTGTCCCGGAATGTGTGCAAGTCGCCCCGTTCCGCGATAAACATGCGGCGGATTATGCTCGGTGTTTGAAACAACGAAGCGCATTTCATTTCGCATAAAGTCCGATGTTTCTTGCGAAATCACCTGCCTGACAAATTGTTGCGAATCCCTTGTGTAAACGGGGTTGCCGTTTATGTCAATAATTTGCGAAACAAAATGGGGTCGGCGCAAAATTCCTCCATTAATAAGCGCGGCATAGCCGTTAATAAGTTGAAGCGTCGTCGCGTTAAAACCCTGCCCCATCGACGATGTCGCCAATTCAACCGGACCGATTCGCCCGCGAGGGTACATAACCGCCGGGCTTGAAACGGCGTCTTCTCCGGGAAAATCTATGCCGGTGCGTTCGCCAAAGCCGAAATATCCGCGATACATATAGAACACATCACGTGTCAGCGCGCGGTTTATATCCGCCATCGCGAGGTTGCAAGAGCGATAAAGCGCGCGTCGAAGCGAAATTGTACCGCATCCCCATTCGTTGTGGCAGGAAACCGGCATGTCGTGAATGGTGCGAACTCCTTCGCAAAAAAACGTTGTGTGTCGCGTGATGACGCCCTCTTCGATTCCTGCGGCAATTACAAATGGCTTGAAAACCGAGCCGGGTTCGTTACTTCCCGTGATATGATAATTGCTCCAAAGTCTGCTTGCGCGGTAAGCGCGCTGCCCGTCGGTCAGTTCTTCCCATTCGTAAGCGAGTTGCAAGTCGGTAAAATAATCGGGATTAAAGGGGTCGGCAAGAGAAAACGTCGGAGCCTGTGCCATTGCCAAAATCCCGCTGGTGTGCGGGTCCATAACAATTATGCCGACGCCGTTTGACGAGTGTTGTGAAAATGTACGGTCGGCGGTGTCCTGCGCAAGCCGCTGAATTTCGCTGTCAAGCGTGGTAATAATCGTGTGCCCGTGGCGAACGGGGACGGTTTCGGTTTCTCCCTGCGCCCAAATATTGCGTCCTTCTTCGCCCTCAAGCTCGTCGTTATACTGCGATTCAAGCCCCCAAATTGCGTCGCCGCGCATAAATCCGATTACATGCGGCGCGAAAAGCGGGTCCTGGTGCCAGCGAAGTGATTCTTCCTCGCGGTGCAATTCGGGAAATTCGTCGGTAAGCGGAATCGCAATTTCGGCGGCAACGTTGGTCCTCAAAACGTACCGGTACCGCCCTTCACGCATGACAAGCTCGCCCGTAAGCGGGTCTGCGCGAAGAGCTTCTTGCAAATTCCAAATCGGAACGTTCAGTGCGGAAAAAATGGCGTAAAAAACCTCGTCTCGAATATCTTCTTCGGACGTGCTTAGTCGCAAATGCCGCAAATGCAGTGCTTGCGCGTCCAAGAAAACGGTGAAAACCTGCTGTGTCTCGGTAATGGGGTGCATATGCCTGTCCAAAAATCCGCCGCGTTCTGCCGCAAAAGTTGCGTCAACCCTGTTGGCGGCGCGCCGACTTTGCTCCATCGCCGCAAACGCGGCAAATTCCTCGCCGTGCCTGTCCTGTATGTACCAGACGCGGAAAATCAGCCCCAACATGCAAAAAATTAAAAAGCCCCCGACGAACCTGATGCGCCGCTCGCGTCGCACCCCGGGCGGGGCAAGGCTTCGGCGACGTCTGCGCGGAGGCGAATTTCTGCGATTATTCATTGGTCGTCCGCGTTCCCTTCTTCGATTTTTCACACTTATTCACCATTCGCCGAGCGCACAAATCGCCATTAGAAATTCGCCGCCCGCGTTCCTCTCATTCATTTTTCACACTTCCGCCCTACGGGGTCCGAAAATGCTGTTCAGCAATTGTCCCAAAAAGTCCCGCGCGTCGTGCCAAAAATAATTATGGCCGGGCAAGACATAGTCTGCGGTGTTGAGCGTTACGCCGCCGACTCGCGGCACGTAAATCGGTATGATAAGCGCGGGGTCGGGGTGAATCATGCCAAGCTCGATTGCGCCGCGCTCGATTTCGTCAAAAGTATAGCGTTCCAAAAGTTGTTGTTCCAACGTGAAATTCAAATTTATATAATCGCGGAGTTGCCTTTCCGCGCGGGCAATATCGCGGTTTATCTCCGTGTTTTGCGCGGCAAAAGCCGCCGAACCGATGCCGCCAAGCAAGATAATCAAAAACGTAACAGTAAGCCGTATCCACGGAAAATTTCTAAAAGCCTCGCGCGCGTCGGTAAAACGTTGGTTTTGCGTTTCAAAAATTTTCGGCGCGTTAGGGTCAATCGGGACGGATTTTTCCTCGGGATAGCGGTCTTTGTAGCGTTCACTGTAAGGCTCGACTGTTCGCAGCCGCGGCTTTTTTTTGATAAAAAGCCCTCTTATTTTTTTCTTCATATTCTCTCACCAACTCGCAATTTCGCGCTGTGGGCGCGACTGTTATGTGAAATTTCCTCGGGCGAGGGCAAAACGGGCTTGCGCGTAACAACGCGAAGCGACGGAATTTTTCCGCACGCACAGTACGGAATATCGCGCGGGCATTCGCACGGCGACGCCAATTTGGCAAAATTTTGCTTGACGATTCTGTCCTCGAGCGAATGAAACGTGATTACAGCGATGCGCCCGCCGACCGCAAGCATGTCCACCGCGTCGCGAACAGCGGCGTCAAGAGGCGTCAGCTCGTCATTTACGGCGATGCGCAGTGCCATAAAAGTACGCATTGCGGGGTGCGGCTGTTTTGCGCCGCGTTTTTGCGGCACCGCCGCTTCAATTATTTTCGCAAGAGCAAGCGTCGTCTCAATCGGCGAAATCTCCCGTGCAACGCAAATCTTTTTCGCAATCCGCCGAGAAAATCGCTCTTCGCCGAATTCGAAAAAAATTTTAGCAAGCTCCGCTTCGGAAAAATTATTTACAATGTCGCGGGCGGTAAAAAATTCGCAGACCCGACCGTCTTCGAGAGAGTGTATCGCCTTGCGGGACGCGCCCTCGGCGGAAAGCGGCTTCGCCGCCATTCGCATATCCAGCGGACCGTCGGCGCGAAAGGAAAACCCGCGCTCTGCCGTGTCGATTTGATGCGACGAGACGCCTAAGTCCATCAAAATCCCGTCGGCGCGCTCCGGTCCGCATTCGCGCAAAATTGTTTTTAAATCGTGAAAATTTCCGTGTACGGCGAAAAAATTTTTCGATTTTATGCGGGCGGACGCCGCCTCGATTGCATTTTCGTCGCGGTCGATTCCGATAACCCGCCCCGACAAATCGCCCGCAAGCCGCGCACAAATTTCCGCAGAATGCCCCCCGCCGCCAAGCGTGCAGTCAACATAAACCCCGTTCGGTTTGATTTTCAGCGCGTCAACCGCTTCATTGAGCAGCACCGGAACATGTGCAAAATCCGTCATTTTTCACCGTTATATTTTTTTAGAGGCAAGGCATGTTGCCACTCCTTCGGCACTTTGCCATAGTAAGAATATTCTACCATGCGTATGTCAAAAGACAAGCGAACCTACGTTTGTCAATTGCTACCCATCTTACCCTATACCCGTCCCACATCGCCTTTAACCACATATAAACGCACCCACAAAGCCCCCTCCTGTTGTGGAGTGGATGTTCACAAAAGAACAATTGTGGCAACCCTCGCCCTTACGGACAAAAAACAACATTACGAATTACATCACAGAATCGTTTTCCACAATAAACGCCGACCTTTACCGCTTTCGCACATGGCTGTTGGAGCATCGGTGTTTTAATGTCTGCATGGAATCCACCGGACAAGTTTTTTCACCGGAAAGTGGTTGAGCGAAATTCTTGAAGAAAATTTCT
The DNA here is from genome assembly GCA_009786975.1 of Defluviitaleaceae bacterium. Lineage (GTDB taxonomy): Bacteria > Bacillota > Clostridia > Lachnospirales > WQUN01 > WQVC01. The sequence continues at coordinate 174 of WRGX01000099.1, read as the reverse complement.
GAATTCTCCACGAAAAAAAACACGCGCAAACAGGGACCGGCAAGCCCCGTTTGGCGTGTTTTTCTTCTATTTTCTACTGCTTCGTGATTTTTTGCACTGAAAAAGCAATTCGGACGTCCGAATCGGAACTTTGCCCCATGCACCTTCGCGCGAATGAATTCATTGTGCAAGAAA
>WRGX01000098.1 GCA_009786975.1 Defluviitaleaceae bacterium | reverse complement strand
AGACCGCATCGACGCAATGGAAAAAGCGGGATACAACACATTTTTACTGCGAAACAAGGACATTTTTTTGGACATGCTTACCGACAGCGGCGTTAACGCGATGAGCGAAAACCAATACGCCGCGATGCTTCAAGCCGACGATTCCTACGCAGGAAGCGAGACGTTTTATCGTCTCGAGGAAGTTTTGCAGGACATGTTTAATATGAAATATTTCCTGCCCGCGCACCAAGGCCGCGCTTGCGAGCATATTATCGCGCGCCTGCTGGTAAAGCCCGGCATGACCACGATAATGAACTATCACTTCACGACAACCAAGGCGCACATCGTAATGATGGGCGGAAAAGTCGAGGAAATTATTATCGACGAGGGGCTGAAAATCGACAGCACTTTGCCCTTTAAAGGCGACCTAAACCTCGACAAACTGAAAAAATTAATTGCCGAACTCGGCAAAGAAAATATCGCATTCGTGCGAATCGAAGCGGGAACAAATCTCGTCGGCGGACAGCCTGTTTCCATGCAAAACATGCGCGAAGTAAGCAAAATTTGCCGCGCCGCGGGGCTTACGCTTGTGTACGACGCGTCGCTTCTTTCGGACAATTTGCACTTTATAAAAACCCGCGACCCCGAATTTAAGGACGCCGACCTGCGCGATGTCACCCGCGAAATCGGCGAACTCATGGACGTGCTGTATTTCTCCGCGCGCAAGCTGGGCGCGGCACGCGGCGGCGGAATTCTTACATCTGATAAAGAACTGTTCATGCAAATGCGCGAAATGATTCCGCTGTACGAAGGCTTTTTAACCTACGGCGGCATGAGCGTCCGCGAAATGGAAGCGATGGCAATCGGACTGCGCGAATCCCTCGACCCCGATATCGTGAGTCAAACGCCGATTTTCGTCGAAGTTTTGGTAAAAGAGCTTCAGGACAAAAAAATCCCCGTTGTAACGCCGCCGGGCGGCCTCGGTTGCCACGTTGACGCGCGACAATTTTGCGCGCATATCCCGCAGGTTGAATATCCGGCGGGCGCGCTTGCCGCCGCGATGTATCTCGCAAGCGGAGTGCGCGGCATGGAGCGCGGCACGCTTTCGGAACAACGCAACCCCGACGGAAGCGAAACTTTGGCACACATGGAGCTTTTGCGCCTGGCGTTTCCAAAGCGCGTTTTCACGCTTTCGCAAGTAAAATATGTAGCCGACCGCCTAACGTGGCTGTATGAAAATCGCGAGCTAATCGGCGGGCTCACATTCGAGGAAGAGCCGCGCGTACTGCGCTTTTTCTTCGGCAGATTAAAACCAATCGGCGACTGGCAAGAAAAATTAGTAAAAAAATTCCGTCAAGATTTTGGCAACAGCCTCTAAACGTGATATACTCACAAAAAAATTTGAAAAAATGCAAAGGGTGCGTCGTAAATGGCAAAGAAGAAAACCAAGATTGAGCCTTTAAAATCCAGTGAAATCGAGCAACTCGAGCCGTGCAAATTTAAACTCACGCTGACCGTCGGACCGGAGCGGTTGCGTGAGGGGCTTACGTTTGCGTATAACCGCAGCAAGCAATACTTCAATATTCCGGGCTTTCGCAGGGGCAAGGCTCCGCGAAAAATAATCGAGCAAGCCTACGGCAAGGAAGTTTTTTACGACGACGCGCTGAATCACATTATGCCCGACGCATATGAAGAAGCGTTGGACAAGCACGAACTTGAGCCGGTTCACCGCCCCGAAATAGACACGGGCGACATAAGTGAAACCGACGGGCTTATATTTTTCGCAACGGTCGTTGTGCGACCCGCGGCAGAAATAGGCGAATATGGCGGTCTTGCCTTTCCGAAAACCGAAACCGACGCAACCGAAGAAGATATCGAGGCCGCATTAAAAGCCGAGCAGGAAAAAAATTCGCGCCAAGTAAGCGTAAACCGCGCGGCGGAAATGAACGACGTCGTTACAATGAACTTCGAAGGCTTCATCGATGACGAGCCGTTTGACGGCGGCAAAGGCGAAGACTTCGACCTGGTGCTCGGCTCCGGTCAATTTATTCCGGGCTTCGAAGAACAGCTCGTCGGCGCGAAAGTCGGCGACGACATCGACGTAAACGTAACCTTCCCCGACGACTACCACGCCCCCGAATTCGCAAGCAAATCCGCCGTTTTCAAGACCGAAATCTTGGACGTTAAAGCAAACGAACTTCCCGAAATCGACGACGAGTTCGCCGAAGACGTTTCGGAGTTCGACACCCTTGCGGAATTCAAGGACGATTTGGCAAAACGAATCAAGGAAGGCAAAGAAGCCAACCTTGTTAATATGAAGCGCGCCCACTTGTTAAAAAAACTCATCGACGTATCAACCGTGGAAATCCCCGAGGAAATGTACCTCGGTCGCCTCGAAGACATGTTCCGCGACTTTTCCCATAATATCCACATGCGCGGCATGGACGTGGAAAACTACATGCGATTCACGCAAACCTCCGAGGAATTTCTAAAAGCCTCGTGGCGCAAACAGGCGGAAGTCGACGTAAAAGGAATGCTCGCCCTTGAAGCCGTCGCGATAAAAGAAGGACTAACCGTTGACGAAGAAACGTTCGAACAGCGCGTAAAAGACGCAACAGGCAAAGAAGGCGACGAGCTTGCGAAAATCATTGAAGACATGCATCCTGCCCGCCGCAAGGAGCTTGAACGCTCACTTTTGTGCGAGAAAGCGATGGATTTTGTAACAGAAAAAGCCGTCGAGTCCGAGGATGAAGAGTTTGACCCGGAAGCGACCGAAATGAATGAACTTCCCGAAGAATCTGAAAACTCTGAAAACAACAAAGGGGGACTTTTCAATGGCTAATCTTGTACCGTATGTAATCGAGCAAACAAGCAGAGGCGAGCGTTCCTATGATATTTATTCGCGCCTGTTAAAGGACAGAATTATTTTCTTAGGTGACGAGGTCTCCGACGTAAGCGCGAGCCTTATTGTTGCCCAGCTTTTGTTTCTCGAATCGGAGGACCCCGACAAGGATATTTCGCTGTATATAAACAGTCCCGGCGGCTCAATCACAGCGGGGATGGCGATTTACGACACGATGAATCACATCAAATCCGACGTATCAACAATTTGCGTCGGCATGGCGGCGAGCATGGGTGCGTTTTTGCTTTCGGGCGGCGCGAAAGGCAAGCGATTCGCTTTGCCGAACGCCGAGGTTATGATACACCAGCCCTCCGGGGGCATCGGACGCAGCCAAGCCTCGGATTTTAAAATCCACGCCGAGCGCATAATTAAAATGAAGGAAAAGCTCAATAAAATTTTGGCGGAAAATACGGGACAAACAATCGAGCGCGTAACTCTCGACTCCGACCGCGATAAATTTCTTACCGCCGAAGAAGCCGTCGAATACGGCATCATCGATAAGATTATCACCCGAAGGGAGTCGAAATAATGCCGGCAAAATTTGACCCGCGAAATATTGCGCGATGCTCGTTTTGCGGAAAGCATCAGGAGCAGGTTGATAAAATTATCGCGGGGGCGAATGTCTATATTTGTGACGAATGTGTCGATATGTGTTGTGGAATTTTGGACGAAAGTATGCCGGACCCGCCCGATTTCGACGAGGCATACGACTTGCCAAAGCCCAAACAAATTAAAGAACTGCTTGACGAATATGTAATCGGGCAGGACCGTGCAAAAGTCGCACTGTCCGTTGCCGTGTACAATCATTATAAACGTATCGCGATGCAACATTCGGGCGAAGAAGTCGATATTGAGGTGCAAAAAAGTAATGTGCTTCTTATCGGACCGACGGGCGTGGGAAAAACTCACCTCGCGCAAACGCTTGCGCGCTTTTTGCAGGTACCGATTGCCATCGCTGACGCGACGAGCTTGACCGAAGCGGGATATGTCGGCGAGGACGTCGAGAATATTTTATTGAAGCTGATACAAGCCGCCGATTTTGATATCGAGCGTGCCGAACGCGGAATTATCTACATCGACGAGCTTGATAAAATTTCGCGCCGTTCCGACAACCCTTCGATAACTCGCGACGTAAGCGGCGAGGGCGTCCAGCAGGCACTTTTAAAAATCCTCGAAGGCACACTCGCGTCGGTTCCGCCCCAAGGCGGACGCAAGCACCCCCATCAAGACTTTTTGCAAATCGACACAACGAATATTTTATTTATTTGCGGCGGAGCGTTTTCGGGGCTTGAAAAAATCGTGGAGCAGCGGATGAACAAAAAAGTTATCGGCTTCGGCGCGGAGGTTAAAACCAAACAAGAAAAAATCGCCGACGATATTTTGCAACATGTACAGCCCCGTGATTTGCATAAATACGGGCTTATTCCCGAGCTAATCGGGCGTGTTCCCGTTGTCGCGACGCTTAATAATTTGGACGAGGACGCGCTTGTTTCGATTTTGTCAACGCCGCGAAATGCCCTTACGAAGCAGTATCAATACCTCTTGGAGCTTGACCATGTGCGTCTCGAATTCGAGGAAGACGCTCTTCGCGCCATTGCCAAAAAAGCCTTGGAGCGCGAAACAGGCGCGCGCGGCCTTCGGGCAATCGTCGAAACGATTTTGCAAGACACAATGTATGACGTGCCGAGCAATTCTTCCATCGAACGCTGTATAATCACCCGCGACACGGTTGAACATAACAAGCCCCCGACGATTATTACAAGCGATAATCGCCAGCCCATTTATCGCAAAACCGGCAGACGCAGACGGTCGGGCGCGGCAAATCGTGCATCGGCGGGATAAGAGGATAAAAGTGTGAAAAATGAACGAGAGGAATGCGGGCGACCAATTTTTAATGGCGATTTGTGCGCTCAGCGAATGGCGAAAAGTGTGAAAATTCGAAGAAGGGAGCGCGGGCGACCGATTTTCATCAGGAATTGGTGCGCATCAGCGAATGGCGAAAAAAATGCAAAAATATTTTGTTGGTGTAGACGGCGGAAACACGAAAACGGAATATTTACTTTGCACGGTTGATGGCAGATATGTTGACGTTTTGCGTGTGGGTCAGTGTAGCCACGAGAATTTTGTCGACGGCTTCGACGGCATGGAACGTACCATGCGCGAACAATTCAACGAACTTTTTTCTCGTCATCCCGGCATTGGCGTCGAAAATATCGCGGCGGTTGGCCTTGGGCTTGCCGGCGCGGATTTTCCGTGGCAAGTCGAGGAACTTACGTCGCGCGTTAAGGCGATGGGCTTCAAAAATGTGGGCGTCGGAAACGACGGCATTTTGGGCATAAAAGCGACCTCCGACACCGGAACAGGGCTTTGTGCGGTAAACGGCACGGGTACAGTTATCGTTGGTGTTGACGAGCGCGGGACGATGCTTCAAGTCGGCGGTGTCGGGGTGCTTTCCGGCGACGGTGCGGGCGGGCATTTTATTTGCGAAAAAATTATCGCGTCGTTGTACGATTTTCACTTTCGATGCGGCAACGATTCCGCGATGTTTCCTCGCATAATGGGACTTTTGGACGTAAGGCCCGACAATTTACTTATTACAATTGTGGACTACGAAGTCCTTAATAAAAACATGACCGAAATTATTAAAATCGGCGCGAAAGCCGCCGTTGAGGACGATATGGTCGCAAAAAGCATTTTTGATAATGCGGGCGTTTCCATTGGAAAATCGGCGGCGGGATGCATTCGGCGGCTTTGTTTTGAGACCGCGGGAACGGAAGCCAATCCTATCGAAATTGTGCAGGTCGGCAGCGTTTGGCACAAAACCCCGTACGACGGAATGAGCGATTCCTTTATAAAAACCGCGTCCGCGCTAAGCGGCAAGCACTGCAAAATTGTAAAATTAAAAACGCCCCCGGCGGCAGGCGGCGTTTTGTGGGCAAAGGAAATCGCGGACGGAAAATCGCCGAGTCCCGCTTTTCGCAAAAGTTTTTGGAAGCAATTGTAGCGCGCCAAGGATGTAATCTCGTGTGCAATAGAAATGGGGGTAGCTGTGTTAAAACGACTGCAAAGGCCAACCTCCCCGGTTTCCGCTGTTTTGGACACCGATACTTACAACGAAATCGACGACCAATTCGCGTTGGCGTATTTTTTGCTTTCCGACGAACGAATTCGCCCGCAGGCCGTATACGCCGCGCCGTTCAGCAATAACCGTGCGGATACCCCTGCCGAGGGCATGGAAAAAAGCTACGACGAGATAAAAAACGTTTTGAATATCATGGGGCGGACGGAAATTCCTGTGTACAGGGGCAGTACGACGTATTTGCCCGACGAAAAAACGCCTGTTGAATCCGACGCGGCGCGCGATATGGCTCGGCGCGCAATGGAGCATTCGCCGGAAAACCCGCTGTATGTGTTGGCGATTGGCGCGATTACGAATGTTGCGTCCGCAATTTTATTGAATCCCGACATTTGCGAACGCATCGTTATCGTTTTTTTGGGCGGACATGCCCATAGTTGGTCCGCGCCTTGGGCGGAGTTTAATATGTCGCAAGATGTTGCCGCGGGGCGGGTTGTATTTGGCTCGGGTGCGCCGCTGGTGCAATTGCCGTGTTGGCCGGTGGCGTCGCATTTGTCGACGACAGAGCCGGAACTGCGGGAGCATGTAAAAGGCACGTCCGCTTTGGGCGATTATCTCTACGATTTAAGCTGTCGCGTTGCAATTGAAGACGGCGGAAATGCCGCTTGGAGCAGGGTGATTTGGGACATTTCCGTTGTTGCGTGGTTTATGGGTGAGGATTTTGTGCAAGATATGCTCGTTCCCGCGCCGATTCCGAGCTATGACCAAAGTTACATACACGATTCGTCACGGCACTTTATGAAAGTGGCTTATCACTTGAATCGTGACGCGATTTTTTTGGACCTCTTTAAAAAACTTGCCGGGGCAGTAAGTTTTACGTAAAAAAATAAGGAACCGTCAAACAATAACATGACGAAATGAGAAAAAAATGATAAGATATTTTTACCAAAAAACAAGGGGGTAAAAATATCATGGAAGAGCG
>WRGX01000097.1 GCA_009786975.1 Defluviitaleaceae bacterium | reverse complement strand
GCGCCCGCCAATGAACTCGCGAAGCGCGGCGTCAAGCTCTTCCGACTGAATCGGCTTGCCCACAAATCCGTCAAACCCTTTAGCCGAAAACTCCTCCGCCTTGCCCATCATCACGTTCGCGGTAAGCGCGAGAATCGGCTTTTTGTAGCCCAAATCGCGCAGAACCTGCGTGGTTTCGATGCCGTTAAGCTCGGGCATCATATGGTCCATAAACACGATGTCATACGTCTTGCCCGATTCAATCAGTTCGATGGCCTCCCGCCCACCGGTGCAAGTTTCGACGTTCAAACCGTAGAAGCCCAAAAGCCCCCGCGCAACAAAACGATTGGTTTCAACGTCATCAACAACCAAGACACTTCCGTGGGGCATCGGTTCCGGCTTAAATTTCGCGCGCTTGGACTCGATTTCGAATTTTTCCAGTTTTTTCGCGGTCTCCGCTCCGATAAGCTCGGGGTCGGCGACCTGCTGCGGTATGCGAATAATAACAGCGGTACCTTCGCCGACGCGGCTGTCGATGTCGATATCGGCGGACATCAACTGCAACAAACTGTACACAATGGGCATTCCAAGACCGGTGCCTTCGTTAAAGCGGTCTTCGAACTCGTGAAAGCGTGTGAATTCCTTAAAGAGCACGTCGAGTTGTTCGCGCGTCATGCCGCGGCCCGTGTCTTTTATTGTGACGTAAAGGTCTATGTAATCGGGATTTTCTCGGTTGGGATAGCGTTCCGCGGTAAAAGTTACGGTGCCTTCGTCGGTGTATTTTATCGCGTTGGACAACACATTGTTCAGCACCTGCCGTATGCGCACTTCGTCACCGATAAGGGACACGGGGATTTTTTCGTCGATTTGCACAACGAGATTAAGCGGCTTACTGCCAAGCATAACGGCATTTATCTGCACAATGTCGCTCAAAAGATTCGCCGATTCGTACCCTTTCAACACCAGCGACATTTTGCCCGCCTCAATCTTGGACAAATCCAAAATATCATTAATAATTCGAATCAGGGACGACGATGCGTTGAAAATTTTCGTGATGGATTCCTCGGTTTCGCCGGAAATTTCGGGGCGTTGAAGCAAAATTTCGGATATGCCCAAAACTGCCGTTATCGGCGTGCGAATTTCGTGGCTCATCCGCGCGAGAAAGCGGCTTTTCGCCTCCGAATTCGCCTCGACAACCGCACTGCGCTCGCGCTCGGTAAGCATCGCCTCCATTGATTCGTAAACCACGCTCATATCCGTCGCGCAGGTCAAAATCACGGGTTTGCCGTTGTGCGTACCCTTAAAAAATGTCACTTCCATTGGGATTTCTTCGCCGTTTAAATTCAAATGCATCACATTTCGAACCAATTCTCCGCCATCTTTGACGTTCGAAAGTAGCTTAAAACAGCGTTCAAGCGGCATGTAACCGGGGGGTTGATTTTTGGGGATAATATCCTTCAAATGCTCTATGTAATCCTCTTTGCACGACAAACCGAAGCGTCTGACCGCCTCCATGTTTACCTCGATTATCTGAAAATTCTCGTCCCAAAGCGTAAGCACCAACGGTATCGTATCAACCGCAAATAAAGCCTTGCTGTACTCGTCGTAGCGAGCTTTATATTTATTGTTCCATCTGAACAATAAATACAAAGCCGAAAGCACACAAAGCAGCGAGGCAATTACAATAATCCCGGCAATATCAGCCATTTTTCAAAATCGAGGGCAGTTTTTCCCGCGGCAAAATTTTCCTGATGGCCTCTTGGACTCTTTGCGGCTGTAGCGGCTTGGTCAAATAGTCCTTCGCGCCCGCGCTTATGCACTCGACCACGTCGTTTGCGTCTCGCGAGCCGGTAAACATTATAATATTCGCGTCGGGGTCAAGTGTAAGAAGCTGACCGATAGCCTTTTTGCCGTTAATTTCGGGCATGGCAATGTCCAAAAAAACGATGTCGGGTTTGATGATTTTATAGGAACGGATTGCCTTAATCGCGTCCTCGGCTTCGTGGATATCCCCATCCGCCACGCCGCAGAATTCCTTTAAAATGTCCCGCAATATCTTTCGCAAAATAGCGGTATCTTCGACTACCATTACCTTCATTTTTGTGTCCCCTCTCATACAGGTGTAATTTCAATTTCAAAGGGTGAAGCGGGCAGGCAATAGGCGTTGTAAAGCGGCGCGAGCGGGCAGTCCGCCCAGCCAAAACGCACCTTTGTCGGATTCATGTCGCCGACGATAACATTCAGCGCGTCGTCCCAAATTGCGGCAAAAAGCCTGTGGACATCGCCCTCGCCGTCGATTACATCCAAAATGGGATGCCCGTCTCTTGCCCACAAGCCCTGGGCGTGCTTGAAAAAAATCGTAAGCCGCCCGCCGTGATATTCGGCTTTTGTGACGGTGGGGCCGTCGGTGATTATATCCTCGCCGTATGCCAAACGGCGCGCGTGCAGTGCCAAACGCTCGCCCATGATTTTTTTGTTAACGGGGTGGATGTCGTTGCATTCTCCGCAGTCGATTGCGACAGCCATCGCGGTTTGGGGAATTTCCAAGCATTGCCTTTGCTGTTCGCGAAGAATCGCCCAATATTCACCCGGCGTGCCGAAACCTTCTATAAAATTATAGCTGTACGGGTCAATATAGTTTGCGATTTGTGTGTAAATCAGCGGGACGTCGCCGAAATTTTCGCGCAGATGTTTTGCAAAAGCCGTGAAAAGTTTTTTGTAATCCTTGGGGCGGGCGGTGTCGGTTTCGCCTTGATTCCATATTATTCCGTCGATGCCAAGCCCCAAAATCGGCGCGAGCATTGCGTTGTACACGCCGCAGGGCGAGGAGGGGAAATACACGCCCGGCGCACACATCGGCATAACCGCGCCGGTTCGCCATTTCCAGCGTCCGTCCAATTTTTTTTGCCCCGACGAATACACGAGGGCGTACTCCTTGCCGGGGACTATTTTGGGGTTGTGACTGGTGCCGACAATTCGCACAACGATTGTGTTTTCGCCTTTTTTAAGGAGCCCGTCCGGCAAAACGCAGACGCAGGGAGGGAACATATAGTGAATGTTCACAGCCTCCGTTCCGTTTATATAAACAGTCACGCTGTTTTCCGCACGTCCAAATCGCAGTGTAACAGAACCGCCGGTTTCGGGCAAATTTATTTTTTTCCTAAGCCAAACCGAGCCGTGGCGAGGGAAGCCCGCGCCGTCAAATAACATGCGATTTTCCCAGTCGCTGTCGTCGTAATCCGTCGCGAACCATTTTTGCGCAAGCCCTTTATCCTTCATCGCCAGCGAGCTTTGCCACGCTTGCACGCGCCTGTCGGATTCTTTTTGTAACTTTTCAAGGCGTCCGGGTTTTTTGATATCTTCAAGCTCGACGTATCGGTCGGGAAAATTGCGCAGGGCTTCTTCGGGAAGCCAGCTTTCGATTTTCGTGCCGCCGACGGGAATGCAAATAAGCCCCACGGGAATGGGGGCTTTCTCAAGGAGCGAACGCGCAAAATAATACGGCAAAGCGGCAATTTGTTGCAAAAATCCGCCCGTCGCGGTATGCCATTTTCCGCGCAAATCCTTGGCGACGTCGAAGGAAAACCCGGCTTCCGCCGAGAACACGCGGATTTTCGGGTCTTCCGCTATTTTTTCTCCGCGCAATAATTCTTCGTGAATCGCAGGTTCAAGCATGTTTGTCGAGCCGCCGCAAATCCACACCCGCCCGACATACACGTCGTTGAGCGTTATTCCGCCGACGGTAAGAACGTGCGGCCCGCCGTATTCATGTGCAAAAATGTCTGTCTCGAATCGGCCGCTTTCGTCCGCGACGGTTTCGTATGTATCGTCAAGAAAGGCGACCGAAACTTTTTCATGCGGCGAAGCAAAGCCCCAAATTCTTGCCTTTTTGCCGATTACCATACCGCTGTTGAAAATTGCAGGTAACTTGACCATGAACCCCCCCCCTTTTTTGTTACGGTGAAGCTAATTATAGCAAAAAAAGCTCAAGAGAGCAAAAAACAGATGAAAAACGACCCTATTTGCAAAGTTGCGTTGCAAAGTTGCAAAATTGAGTCGGCGAGTGTCACTCGCCGACTCAATTTTGTCGTTTTTTTTCGACGTGACTCTTCGTATGCGGGCGTGAAAAAATCAGCGTGTGCCGCCTGCCAACGAGCCGAGACCGATGACGACGCAGTCGCCGCTTGATAGTATAAATTGGAAAATTATGTAGGGGGAAGAGCCCCCGAATATACTATTTCAACTTTCCGAGAGGGAAACAGTATCATCACTTTTTTCAGTCTCTTCCTTTATGTCGGTAACAACGCTTTCGGCGACCTCGCTCAAGCCCTCTTCGCCCTCGGCGAAAAGCTCAAACAGCTTCCAAATCGGGCGTTCTTCGGTGGCGTCTTCTTCTTTGTTGTGCGCGGTGAACAGCTTTTGCGCTTCGTCCATGTACGCCTCGATTATGCCGGAAATTGTACCGGAAGTGTCGGTGGCTTGCAGTTTCGCCAGGGTTTCCCAAATTTCTTCGTGACGTTTGTCAAGTTCGAGAAGATTTTTATCGGAAACGGTTTTTTCGGCGTTAAATTCGGCGAAACGGCGGCGTTTGTCTTCAAGATTTATAGTTCGCGCAAAGCCCTCGACCGTCGAACGCACACTGCCCAGCTTCTTTTCGCGCAGGAAAAGCTCGATGCCCGTTTCCGTTTCGTACATTAAATTACGCACGGTATCGATGCGATTGGCGAGGTGACGATAGCCCTCCAAGTCGTTCAAATTGTTTTCAAGCGTGCGCGCATTATTTGCCTTGTATTTTTTATAGCAATAGCGCAAAAAGTTTGTGTAATAGGCGTAAACCACGCTCTTTTTGTTTAAAAGTTCGATTGCGCGCTGTTGTTTTTTCGAATTAATTTTAATCTCTCGTCGCACGCGGAATCGGAAAATGTTTACAATAAGCACGAACGTCATCGCAAGCACGACAAGGAAAAATATCGGAAACATGATATCCATTAAATCCAAAACTTGCAGAGACACAAGCGACAGCGCGATTACGCCGAAAACACCAACGGTTATCAGCGTAATTTGGCGGATTAGCGCGATGTTTCTATCCATGTCCTCGCGCTCGAAAATCAGCTCCTCTTTTTCGCCCGTCAGGTACCCGATGTCCATTCGCAGGGCGCGCTGGTGCTTTTCCGCGTCCTTAATTTGCGGAATTGCCGCCCATGCGTCCTCGGCAAGCGGCTCCATATTTACAAGCGACGCATCGTAATCCGTCAATTTTTCAAGCAAAACGCTGCGCTCGCTTGCAAGAGCGACAAAACGCTCAAGCATCCGCTTCAAACTTAAAATCTCTTCCTCGGTCAGCTTGATAAACGCGTCAAGTTCGCTGATTTGTTGCGAAAGAATGCTTAGTCGCTTGCTTATTTTAAGGCGTTGCGTTGCAACACGAAGCGCGTCGTCGCAAAGCGTTGCGGCGTGACGAACCGATACAAATTCAGGGTCGGATTTGTCCAGCTCGTAATAAAAATGCTTGAATTTCGAGTACGCCTCCATCCCGGGGACTTCAACCGGCTCATTTTTCCGCGCGCCTGTAAGCCGCTTAAAAAAGCGACCGATACGGTGAAAAAACCCGACTTTTTCTACCGGAATATCGTCAAATTCTTCGATTGCTTTCTCGTCATATGTCAACTCGCTCAATTCCTTTCAAAGTCACGATACAAAAGGCTGGGCTGTATGCCCTTGTTACCTTGATATTTTCCCGAAATATACGCATCGTATTCACCCTCGATTGCGTGATAATAAATTTGGCAAATTCCGACGCCTGCATACACACGAATGGGCTGTACACAATGTATTTCAAGCGTCCAAAACCCCTTGAACCCGATATCCCCAAAACCCGCGCAAACATGCACATAAAGCCCAAGCCGCCCAACGCTCGACCGCCCCTCAAGCATCGGAACATGGCTGTGCGTTTCGGTATATTCCGCCGTTCGCCCAAGATACAATGTCCCCGGTTCAAGCAAATAACCCTCCTCGGGAATTGCAATTGTACGCGCGGCATTTTCTTTTTTCATGTCCAAAATTTTATCTTCGTAGACCATGAGCTCATTGTGAAGCGTCAAATTGTAGCTGTTGGGATTAAGATTTTTTTCGCTAAACGGGTCGATAATAATCTCGTTGCCGATTTTCTTGCGAATCATCTTGCCGGACAAAATCATTCCGCCGCCCCCTGCCTGTTTTTCTGCATTATAAGCAACGGGTCGAAGTGCGTCAAATTATTAGGGTTCACAGTTTTTTTTCGCAAATCGTACGCGCTTATCGAACTTTATCGAACCAACATTCCTTCGGCAACTTCGGCGGCCTCGCGGTCCCCTTTTACTATGCGCAAAATTTCAAGCGCGAAGTCAATCGATGTTGCGGGGCCTTTGCTCGTGGTTATATTTTCGTCGGTGACGGTTGACGCTTGTCCGAAATGCGCGGCTCTGAGGTCGTCCTTCAACGCCGGATAACAAACGGCAACCCTTTCGTCCAAAATGCCCAGCCCCCCGAGAACCGTCGGTGCCGCGCAAATTGCGGCAATTTTTCCGCCTGCTTCGTTGTGTTGGCGCAATAATTCGAGAAAAAGCTCGTGCTTTTTGTAATTCGCCGTGCCGGGGCCGCCGGGTAAAATCAACATCGCGCCCTCCGTGCCGGACAAATCGTCGAAAAGCATGTCCGCACCTACATATATTTCATGCGAGCCGACCACCTCGTGCCTGCCCGTAAGCGAAACGCTGACAACGCTCACCCCGCCGCGCCGCAAAATATCAAGCGTCGTAACCGCCTCGATTTCCTCGAACCCGTCCGTTAAAAAAATAAACGCCTCATACATATTGTCCCGCCTTTCTCGCGAAAAAAATTTATTGAGGTTAGTGTCACTAACATCAACGATTTTAATTCTCCAAAATTCTCCGATTTATTTTAACGCCCT
>WRGX01000096.1 GCA_009786975.1 Defluviitaleaceae bacterium | reverse complement strand
GAAGCCGGGATGGGACACTGGCCCATAAAAAAAAGAGTCGGCGAGTGTCACTCGCCGACTCTTTTTTTGCAGACCGGGAAACTGCTCCCGGCTTCGAGGGAACGCGTCGCCGTCGGCACGTGTCTCCGGTGCCCACCGCGCGCTTGGCGCGCTTTTTGACATTTCAGCACGCGGTGATATAATCCCCGTAAATGCAGGGAGGTATTAAAATGGCGAAAGAGAAGAAACCGCTGAAAATCTTGCTTGTTTCAACGGAGGTTAATCCGTACTCGAAGTCCGGCGGGCTTGGCGATGTTGCGGGTTCGTTGCCCAAAGCGTTGCGCGATATGGGCGTCGATATGCGCGTTGTGCTTCCGAAATATCAGACCGTTCCGCAAAAATATATGGCAGAGACGAAAAAAGTGGCCGATTTTACCGTACATTTATCATGGCGCGCGCAAGAAGCCTTGATTTACGCGCTTGACGCGCATGGCGACGGTGATTCGGTCTATTTTATTGAAAACGATTTTTACTTCGGACGGGATAACTATTACGGCTATGGCGACGATTTCGAGAGGTTCGCGTTTTTTACAAAAGCGAGCGTGGAAATGCTTTCGCGCATCGGTTTTCAGGCGGATATTGTGCATTTTAACGACTGGCACACAGGGCTCGGACCGACGTATTTGCGCGATGTTTACAAGGGCTTTACGTTTTACACGGACATGAAAAGCCTGTTTACCATACACAATTTGCACTACCAAGGCGTTTTCGGGCGCGACATTTTGTGGTCGGTCGGGCTTAACGACGGCTATTATTCCGGCGGCGATTTGGAATTTCACGGCAATATCAGCTATTTGAAGGCTGGAATAATGCACGCCGACGCGGTTTCAACCGTAAGCGAAACCTACGCAGGCGAGATTCAAACCGGCGACTACGGCTATGGAATGGACGGGCTTTTGCGCCGCCGCGCCGCAGAAATCGGCAAAATTTACGGCATAACAAACGGTATTGATATCGTGACAAATGACCCCGCAAACGACCCGCACATTTTTGTGCCGTTCAGCGCGTCCGAGCCTGAAAAAAAGCGCGAAAACAAATCGCGCCTGCAAGAAGAGCTGCGCCTTCCCGTAACGGACGCGCCGATGTTCAGCATGGTTACGCGCCTTGTCGAGCAAAAAGGGCTGGACATTCTTACGGTCGCGATGGAAGAATTTTTATCGATGGACGTGCAGCTTGTGATTTTGGGCACGGGCGAGGCTCGATATGAAAATATGTTCAAACACTACGCGTGGCGTTTCCCCGACAAAGTCAGCGCGAACATTACATTCAGCGCGAATTTGGCGCAACAAATTTATGCCGCGTCCGACATTTTTATGATGCCGTCGGTGTACGAACCGTGTGGACTGGGCCAGCTGTTCGCGATGCGCTACGGCACAATTCCGCTTGTGCGCAAAACAGGCGGATTGGCGGACACGGTGCAGCATTTTGACCGCGAAACAAAAAAGGGCAACGGCATTGTGTTTGAAACGTTCGTTGCAAGCGGCATAATGTGGGCAATTCACCAAGCGAACGAGTTGTATCACTCGCCCGATTGGGACACGCTTGTGCAAAATGCTATGACGGGAGAGTATTCGTGGCACAAAGCCGCCGGCGAATATATTGATATGTACAAGGAAATTAAAGCACAAAAAGTGTGAAAAATCAAAGAAGGGAACGCGGGCGACCGGTTTTTAATGACGATTTGTTCGCTCGGCGAATGGCGAAAAAAAATGGAAACTTCCCCCGCACGGGCGCGTTTGGCGAGTCACAAACGCGCCGTTGTTAAAATCGGAACGACTTCGCTTACATATGAAGGCGGGAACTTAAATTTGCAACGAATCGAGAGACTTTGCTGGGTTTTGGCGGATTTGTACAATCGCGGCAAGGAAATTATTTTGGTGACATCGGGTGCGATTGGCGTTGGCGCGAACAGCCTCGGCATGGAGCGGCCGCGCGATATTATCGGGCGGCAGGCGGCGTCGGCGGTCGGTCAAGCCATGCTTATGCAGATTTATCAAAACTTTTTGCGCACATATAACCGCACCGCCGCGCAAATTTTGCTTACCCGCGACTGCGTAAACGACGGTTTGCGCCGCGAAAATGCAAACAATACAATCGCTAAGCTAATCGAAATGGGTGCGGTGCCGATTGTAAACGCAAACGACACAATCGCGACCGACGAATTGACCGAATTCAGCGACAACGACACGCTTTCATCCTATGTTGCCGCGTTTTCCGACAGCGACCTGCTGATAATGTTGACCGACATCGAAGGTCTTTACGATAAAAACCCGCGCACGCACCCCCGCGCGACCCTTTTTCGCGAGGCATCCGAAGTCACGCCGAAAATGGAATCGGCGGCGGGCGGAAGCGGCTCCGCGCTTGGAACAGGTGGCATGATTACAAAGCTGAACGCCGCGCGCTACGCCCTCGAACACGACATCGACGCAGTAATCGCAAGCGGCGAAGACCCCGCTATTTTACTGCGAATTTTCGCGGGGGAGGAAGAAGGGACTCTTTTTACTGCGATTTAGGGCGTGTTGATTTCGCACGCAAAAAAATCCATGCAAAAATGAGTCGGCGAGTGTCACTCGCCGACTCGTTTTTTTTAGACCGCGAAACTGCCTCCGGCTTCGAGAGAACGCGCCGCCCCCGACAACATGCCCCCGGTGCCCACCGCGCGCTTGGCGCGCTTTTTTTATAGACCGCGAAACTGCCTCCGGCTTCGAGAGAACGCGCCGCCCCCGACACATGCCCCCGGTGCCCACCGCGCGCTTGGCGCGCACAAAAAAGTTTGACATGGGAATTTTGGCGTGTTTAAATCGTTTTATGGAGAAATTACGCAAACGCGTTTTGATTTTCGCGGTGGCTGCGCCGTTCGCACTTCTTTTTGTTGCGTGGCTTTTTTGGTTTACGGGTTCGATATGTTTTTTGCAGGCAACGGTTGGTTTTCCGTGTCCTGCGTGCGGCTCGACGCGTGCGGCGGTTTTGCTTTTTTCGGGGCAATTTGTTGCGGCGCATGAATATATGCCGCTGATTATTGTTTCGCTGGCGTTTTTGGCTTACGCCGCCGTGCGGTACACGGTTTTTTTTCGCACGCCGTTTTCAAAAAAGGAAAACGCGGTGCTACTTATCGTCTTAGCGTTGTATTTGATTGTGTATTTCGTCAGGATGATTTTTTTGTTCCCGCATACGCCGCCGATGATTATGAATGACGGCGCGATTTTGCGGCAAATACTTCAAATACTTTAGAGGGGCAGGGATTTTATGATTTATCGTACACTTGGAAGAACCGGCGAAAAAGTCGGGATAGTCGGGCTTGGGCTGGAGCATTTGGACAGAAAACCCTATGAGCGAACGGAGGAAACTTTAAACGAAGCGTTGGCGCATGGCGTCAACCTTCTGGATGTTTTCATGCCGGGCGAGGAAATTCGCGGCTACATCGCAAAGGCTCTCGGCACGCGCCGCAAGGACGTCTTAATTCAAGGGCATATCGGTGCGAGCGACGTCGGAAAACAGTACGATATCAGCCGCGATATGCCCACGGTTAAAAAATATTTCGAGGAACTTTTGAGACTTTTTGGGTACATCGATTTCGGAATGTTGTTTTTTATCGACAGCGAGGATGATTTTAGCAGCGTCTTCGAAACCGACTTTATCGCGTACGCGGAACGCCTGAAAAAACAAGGAGATATCAGGCACATCGGGTTCAGTTCGCACAATCCGAAAATGGCGCGGCGCGTGGTTGAAACCGATATGGTTGACCTCGTTTTGTTCAGCATAAATCCTGCGTTCGATATGTTGCCGTCGGCGGAATATGTTTTCGACCATAGCGACAAAGATTTCGGGCGCGAAATGTTTCGCGGAATCGACCCCGAGCGCGCGGAATTTTATAAAATTTGCGAGGCGCGAGGCGTCGGAATTACCGTAATGAAGCCATTCGGCGCAGGCAAGCTCCTTTCCGCCGAACACACTCCGTACGCCAAACCGCTTACAACTCACGCGTGCATTGAATACGCGCTTTCGCGCCCGGCGGTTGCGAGCGTGCTTCCCGGCTGCCAAACCGCCGCGGAAATGCGCGAGGTTTTGGCGTATTTTTCGGCGACAGACGCGGAGAAAAATTACGCCGAAATAATTGGCTCCGTTCGCAACGATTTCGCCGGAAACTGCGTGTATTGCAGCCACTGCTTGCCCTGCCCGTCGGAAATCGACATCGCGGGGGTGCATAAATATTTGGACATCGCGCGCCTTGATGTCGCAAACATTCCGCCGTCGATTCGTTCGCACTATGCGTCGCTTTTGCAAAATTCAAGCGGCGAGTGCATAGAATGCGGAAGCTGTGAAAAGCGTTGTCCCTTTGGCGTAAAAATAATCGAAAATCTGAAAGAAGCCGGGAGGCTGTTGAAATGAAGCTGAATTTGCGCGGGCCGGAGTCGACGTGGAAATCCGATTACGTTCTGCCGAAATTCGATATCGCGGCGATGCGCGCGAAGACCGCTGAAAACCCGACATGGCTTCACATCGGCGCGGGGAATATTTTTCGCGTGTTTGTTGCGGCGGCGCATCAGGATTTGCTGGACGCGGGGCTTGCCGACACGGGAATTGTCGTGTACGAGGGCTTCGACGAGGAAATTATCCCGCGGGCGTTCAAGCCGTACGATAATTTGACGCTGGGCGTGACGCTTCATGCCGACGGAAGCGTCGAAAAGCGCGTAATCGCGAGTGTTGCGGATGCTTTTTCCTGCGACCTCACGCAGCTGTGCGAAATTATTGCAAAGCCGTCGCTTCAAATGATTAGCCTCACGATTACCGAAAAAGGCTACGCCGTAAATCCCCAAAGCATTTGCGCGTCCCCCGCTGTTGCGAAAACAACAATCGAGCAGCTCACGGCAGGACTTTTAGCGCGTTTTGAAGCCGCCGCGCCGCCCCTCGCGCTCGTTGCGATGGACAATTTTGCGGAAAACGGAACGCATCTGAAAAACGCGGTGCTTTCCGTCGCGCAAACATGGGACGTATCGCCCGACTTCATTAAATATGCAGAAACCCTCGCGTTCCCGTGGACGATGATTGACAAAATCACGCCGCGCCCGTCGAAAGAAGTCGCGAAAATCCTCGAGGCAGACGGATTCGAAGACACGGAAATTATTGAAACAACGAAGCACACATTTGTCGCACCGTTTGTGAACGCGGAAGCGGCGGCGTATCTCGTAATTGAGGACGATTTTCCAAACGGCCGCCCGCCCCTAGAACTCGTGGAAAAACTTGCGGGAAAACTCGTGGGAAAACTCGCGGGAAAACGCGCCGGAATTTACATGACCGACCGCGAAACCGTGCGCAAAACCGACCAAATGAAGGTCTGCGCATGCCTGAATCCCCTGCACACAATTTTGGCGGTAACCGGAATGCTTCTCGGCTACCCAACAATTTCCGCGTGCATGAAGGACGAAAACCTCGTCGCGTTAATTCGCCGCGCCGCCCTTGAAGCGATGCCCGCCGTCGAGCATCCCGGCATAATCGACCCCGCCGATTTCCTGCACGAAGTCCTGACCGCGCGCTTTCCGAACCCCTTCATCCCCGACACCCCCGCGCGAATCGCGTGCGACACTTCGCAAAAAATTCCGATTCGTTTCGGCGTGACCTTAAAAAAAATTTTTCACGCCCGCGCCAAGCACGACTCGGAAACCGAGGGCGCGTCGCAAGACCGACACATGTCCCCAAAGCAGGAAACGGACATCGAGCTTGAGGCAATCCCCTTGTTTTTCGCGCTTTTCCTCCGTTATCGCATGGGCATTGATGACAAAGGCGCTAAGCTCAACCTCTCCCCCGACCCGAGCTTGCCGGAAGAACTAAACACACTTTACGGCCTCCCCTTAGGCGCGGCAAAAAAAATCGACCTCCGCCCGATTTTATCGAACGAAGGCCTTTTCGGCGTAAATTTATATGAAGTCGGACTCGGCGAAAAAATCGAAAAAATTTTCGCCGAAATTTCCGCCGCGCCCGGCGCAGTAAATTACCGCCTCAAACAAAATATATGGATTCCGCTGATAAAGGAAAAAATTTTCGGTCCTTGATTGACAAGGAATCAATGTTCGGCTATAGTGTGCATGAGTTAAGAGGCAACACCTTCTAACGCCGTCTTTAGCAAGCGTCCCTATACGACAAACGGTAGCCCCGTCCCTGCGTAATAAACGCCTCTGCACTGTCAGGCTTTTTCGGTCGCCACTGCGCACCTTGAAGCTCACCCCGCAACAACATAGGAACAATGCCCGCTTTGCCGAGAATTTCCTCCATCTCTTTGAGCGTGGTTTTTTCGCTACCACCGAGAAATAATTTTGTGTCGGCGTTGCCGATGATTGTGTCCATATTGTCCTTGTAAATAGCCTTCAATTGCGATTGCGCTTGCAAAATTACGGCGACGGAAATTTCTCGACTACGAATTGTTGCGATTAACTTTTCAAAATTTGGGATTAGTCCGATGTTGGCAAATTCATCTAAAATGCAGCGGACATGCACAGGCAAGCGTCCCGGAAAATCGTTGTCCGTGCGCTATTGTCAAGGGGGTAGTTAAAAAGTAGAGCAATCCCCTTGGTTTTAGGGGATTGCTCTGCTGCTGTTCAAAATCTAACTTATCACGCTATAGGTCGGGGGTGAGGTGTCGGCCTGCTACTTGCTTATCATCAAACAGGTGGGATATAGAGATTTAAGAAGACAAAAACAGTTAGATTTCCGATATTCACCATGAAATGAGAGATATAACACCAACGCAAAGACTT
>WRGX01000095.1 GCA_009786975.1 Defluviitaleaceae bacterium | reverse complement strand
AACGCAGTTCTGCAAAGCTGCGAACCGTCGTTTCAATCATACGAATAGCGCACGCCAAAATACCCATTTGGCGATACACATTAAAACGTTGCCTGTCTCCGCTTTCGATTTCGCTGACAAAGTCCAAATCCTCGCCCGAATTAAGCTGTTCTTCTTGACGCGCATCAAGCATGGACAAAATCGTTCGGTTTGAAATAATTGCGTCGGAAAATTTTTCAATGGAGGTTAGTTGCCCGTGGATGCGGAACACCGGAGGCGACCCGACGGTGAGGTGTATGTCGGAAGCCTTGTGTTCTCGCGCACTTATAATTAAGTCTTCAACAAATTTACTTGCGTCCATGTGTTTCCTCCCCTTATTTTATTTTCATATGAATTCCACTGACCAAAAGATACACTTCGGTAGCTTGGTTTGCGAGCCTTTGGTTTACCGTGCCTAAAATTTTTCGGTACATTGCCTGTTCCGGCTCGCATGGAACGGTGCTGAACCCCAGTTCCGCCGATAATATAAGTAAAATTCCGTTAACTTCCTTCACTTCCCAAATAAGCTCGATTACTTCTTCGATAATCTCTTTTTCGATTTCCATCCTTTCATCGCGTGAAAGATTTGCAAGGTTTAGGGCTTTTTGCGCAATCACACGATTGACGTATTCCGACAAATTGTCCAAAATGGCGAATTTATGTCCCTTGAACAATTCGTTTAAACTGCTTACGCCGGTTCGGATGTCCCAACTTATGCCGTATTTGTCGCAGTTAAACTCGATTCGGTCGGCGGTTTCTTTGTCCATCTCGTCGTACACGCTCATGTACATAACGTAATCCATCGCGCCGAAATAATTAACCGCCCAGCGCGCTTTTCCGCTATGCACCCCGCCCGTTATGAAAATAATTTTTGCCATAGCTCCTCCTCTTCCTTAAGTGGGAACACGCCCTATTTGTTTTTTTATGCTCCGGGAAACTGTTCCCGGCTTCGAGAGAATACGTCGCCGCCAACATGTGTCCCCGGTGTCCAGTGCGCGCTTGGCGCGCTTTTTTATAAAACAGGAAACTGTTCCCGGCTTCGAGAGAATACGTCGCCGCCAACATGTGTCCCCGGTGTCCAATGCGCGCTTGGCGCGCTTTTTTATAAATATCTGTCACGCGCTGCGTTGTGTTCTTCAAGAGTGCGCGAAAAATGATGTTCGCCTGTGTATTCGTCGCGCAAAACGAAAAAGAGATAATTCGTCGGCGACGGCCAAAGCGCGGCGCGGATGGCGGCCTCGCCGGGGTTTGAAATCGGGCCGATTGGCAAGCCGGGGTGGATGTATGTGTTATGCGGTGTGTCAACCGCAAGGTGTACGTTTAGCAGGTGAAGCGGCGGGTCGTCCATGGCATATTTTACGGTCGAACACATTTCGAGACGCATATTTATGCGAAGTCGCTCGTGGATAACTTGGGAAATAAGCGGGCGTTCCGTGGGCGCGGCGGGGCCTCCCGCTTCGCGCTCGATAATCGACGCCATGATTACAACTTCGTCTATTGTCAAGCCGAGTTCTTCCATTTGATAAAACATTTCTTCGTCGAATCGCTCGCCGAAATTGTGCAACATGCGCGTGATAATATCGGCGGGCAGGGGGTTTATGGGGATTTGATATGTGTCGGGAAAAAGATAGCCCTCGAGGCGGTTTGGTCGGTCGGTTGGGACATCCATTAAAAATCCAAAGCTGAAATGCCCGTACTGCGCGACATAAATAAATCGCTCCGCAGGGAAAAATTCGCGGTATTCGAAATACTCCGCCATGTCGCGAATTGTCCAGCCCGGGGGAATGGTAATTGTTTCGTGCGGCGCGACGGCTTGCAAGCGACGGCGCAAAACGCGGTCGATTTCAACGCTGCTCATGCTCAAATTAAGCGCGAAAGTTCCGGGCGCATAGTCGGCGGTTGCGCCGCGCACAATCATTTCAAGTTGATACAGCAGGCGATTTTGTATAATCCCCTCGTCCTCCAAACGGCGCGCCATATCCGCAACCGTTGTATCGTCGCTTACAACAAACTCTATGTTAGGCATTTGTACGTATCCGTAGTCGTCTGCGTAGGGATTATTGGGGTCGAATTCGTAGTTGCGCCTTTCCGCCAAAAGTTCGGCGGCAAAACGCTCGCCCTCGCTATGCCCCCAACCAAACGCGCTGAACACAAAAAACACAACGGCAACCATAAGCACGAGGTTTAAAAGCATTCCCAAAACATATTTCAAAACATTGACGGCTGTGTCGGCGACATTTTTTTCCGGCTCTAATGCATCGCGTTTATTTTTATTCATGTTAAATTCGCCTCCCATTCATTAAATAACAGCTCCAACCGCGCCTCCAGCGCAACTTTTTCCTCAAACACTTCTTGCGCGGCGGCGGCATTTGTGTTTATTTCCGAGCTTTCAAGTTTTTCTTCGCAACAAGCGATTTGTTCTTCAATATCGGAAATTTCCGCTTCGAGTTTTGCCGTGCGTGATTTTTTTCGGCGCGCCTCGGCGTCGGATTCTTTTTTGCGAAGGTAATTTTCTTTTGAAGCGGAACCGGCTTCGAGAGAACGTTCGGAACCCGGCACGCTTCCCGAGTGGGGTTCATCGCGCGCTTGGCGCGCTTCGATATAGTAATCATAATTGCCGACGAACTCCGTTATGCCCGTTGGCGTCATTTCGAAAATTTTTGTTGCCACATTATTGATAAAATAGCGGTCGTGCGAGACGAATATCAGCGCGCCGGTAAAATCGCGCAAAGCGGACTCGAGGATTTCTTTGGAGAAAATATCGAGGTGGTTTGTCGGTTCGTCGAGTATCAAAAAGTTTGCCCCTGCAAGCATGATTTTAGACAGTTGCACGCGACCGCGTTCGCCGCCGGAAAGTGCGGAAATCGGCTTGAAAACGTCATCGCCTATGAACATGAACGCCGCGAGGGTTGTGCGGATTTCCGTTTGCGTGAGGCGCGGGTAAATGTCGGCGAGGGTCTGAAAGATTGATTTTTTTTCTGCTTCAATAATGGCATCCGGCTTTGAGGAAATGGGCGGGGCCTGCGAGGTGTTTACGGTGTCAAGCGGCGAATGCCGCTGGTCGTAATAGCCCATGCGGACGTTTACGCCCTCGCGAACCCGCCCTGCAAGCGGCGCAAGCTCGCCCGCCAGAATTTTTAATAACGTGGTTTTTCCGATGCCGTTTGCCCCGATTAGCGCGATTTTGTCGCCTTTTTTTATTTCGAAGGAAATGTCAGAAAATAATCGCGCGCCGCCGCCGAAACCCATTGATAATTCTTCCGCGAAAAGCACGTCATTGCCCGAATTTATGCGAGTTTTAAGGCGTAGTCGCATTTTTGCGGGGTCGTGCGCGGGGGCGTCGAGACGTTCGATTTTGTCGAGCATTTTTTCGCGGCTTTTTGCGCGGATTAGTGCCGCTTCTGTTCTGAAGGAGCGGATTTTTTTTGCGACGTCTTCGTGATGTTTCAGGACTTTTTGCTGTTCGCTGAACGCCTTTTCCGCAAGTTCACGGTCGGCGGCTTTTTTTTGCACGAAAAAGCTGTAATTTCCGCCGTAAACGACCGATTTTTTATGCTCGATTTCGATTGTTTTGGTGCAGAATTTGTCTAAAAAATATCTGTCGTGCGAAATTACAAGAACCGCGCCGGGGAAATTGGCCAAATAGTCTTCGAGCCATGCGACGCTTTCGATGTCGAGGTGGTTTGTCGGTTCGTCCAGGAGGAGCAAATCGCTTTTTTGCAAAAGCAGTTTGCCCAGCATCGCGCGCGTGCGCTGTCCGCCCGAAAGTGACGAAAATTCCTGCGTCCATTGTGCGTCGGAAAATCCAAGCCCGCGAAGTACGCCTTTCAAGCGGCTTTCCGATTCGTAGCCGCCTTCTTCCTTGAAGCGGAAAAGCAAATTGTCGTATCTCTTTAGAGTTTCGCCATATTTTTCGCCCTCGAGCGCACCCATTTTTTTTTCAAGCTCGCGAATTTCCGACTCCATTTTTCGGAGCGGCAGAAATACGCTGTTGAGTGCGTCGTAGAGGGTTAAATCGCCGGTTTCGGCGTCTTCCATTTGCGCCAAATATCCGATTTTCATGCCGCCGCGTTTGGAAATTTCGCCTTCGTCGGACTGCCATTCGCCCGTGATTATGCGAAAAACGGAGGTTTTGCCCGCGCCGTTTACCCCGACGATTGAGGCTTTTTCGCGCTCCTCAAGCATGAATGAAACATCGGTTAAAATTTCCTCCGCGCCAATCGACTTGGCGACAGATTTCATCTGAAAAATCATTGCGATTTCCACGAACCTTTCAAACAGTATGCAACAAGCGCGACCCCCGTGAGCACGGCAAAAATCAGCTTAAACCACGGCGAAATCGCCAGCGGCGTAAAAAAGCCCTCAACGAAAGCCGCAAAAACAAGCAAGACAACGATTAGCGGAATCAGCTTAACTGCCTTTTTCGCATGAAAAACAAGCGACTGCGCCCGCGTAAACTCGCCCGGCACAAGCAGCCCTTTGCCCAGCATAAGCCCGCCGCCGCCCGCAAAAAAAATAGCGGCAAGCTCGGTTACTCCGTGCGGCAAAATAAGCGAATACGCAATCAGCATATCCGCGCCCTCGGCGTGCAAAAACCCAAACAATCCGCCAACGATAACCCCGTTGTAGAATAAAATAAGTAGCGAAAAAATGCCCGCGAAAACGCCCAGTGCGAAGGTGTTAAACGCGACCATTGTGTTGTTTGTAATAAAAAACGCGCTCATCAGCGAGCCGTCCCATGTTACCACGCCGTCGTTGAGGTCGGGCGTTTCGCCGGGGACGAAGCCCTCCGACATGCCCGCCGGCATAACTTCCGCAAGCCGCGACGAATCCCCCGCGACATAGAAGCCCGCAAACATCATGCCAAGCGTAAAAACAGCCGCCGCCAAAACCCAGTATTTATAGGTTTCGCGAACGGTTTGCGGCACGGTGTGCGAAAAAAATTCCGCGATTTCGCCAAAACTGCCGCGCTCGCGCACGTAAAAAAAATTGTGACTTATTCCGACGAGGCGATTCAAATACGACACGGTTTGACTGTTCGGGTAGTGCGTTTTTGCGTAGGCAAGATGAAAGCCGGTCAGGCGAAAAAGCCGCGCAAATTCGCGTACTTCATTTTCACGCAATGCACCTTCACGAAATACACCGGCCCCGGCCTTTTTAATTCCGCCGTATTGTTTCAGGCGGGCGTTAAAATTTTCGAGAGATTTCCAGATTTCCTCGTTTTTTTCAGTAAAAAGCGATTCTTTCATTGTGCCGGCAATTCAACTTGGTCAACGGCAAGGTTAATCAATTCGCTATACCAAAGCATGGACTCTTTGTACGCTATATGGATGGTGTCAATCGAAATGTTTCGAACAAGCGCGACACGCGAAATTTCTTTCCAATGCCCCATTTCGTACTGCATAACGAAAAACAAGATGCTGTAATAATCGCCGGTTTGCTCAACGAGAGCGTGGTGGATACTTGGCGGGACAAAGACCATTTTAAAGGCTTCTTCGATAGGAAGGTCCAGTACGACATCCAGCACCGAGAAAAGTCCCATCAAAAACAGGTTTTCCTGTTGCATCGCCATTTCGAAGTGCGACGCGAGGTTTTCACAAAATTTTGCGCGGATAAGTGAAAGGCGCATTATTTCCGACGGGCTGTCCACACAAAGCGCGTTCGAAACCGCCGTCGATACCCATTTTTTAATCTCTTTTTGACCAAGCATTGCCGCCGCCTGATTCAAATTTTTAATCTCCGAGCGCGATTTGCTTGCCGAGTTAACGAGGCGCATGAATTGAATCGCAAGGGCAGGGTCTTGGCGAACCGTGCGCGTAAAGGTTTGGAAATCGAAATCGTCTTGGCTTACGATATTTAGAAGTTGGATGTAATTTGTTTTAAGCGGCGAAAGTGTGTTTTGCCGCGCGTTCGAGGGGATATGAACCTTATAAAACGCGCCGTCGAACAGTTCCAGCTTCGATTCGCGGTGCATTATGATTTGGTCAAAAATAGGTTTTTCGCAAATATCGGTCGCGACAATCGTGACTTTGGGAAATTCCCGCTTAACAAGCACGGAACATTCCAATAACTTCGTCATCGGAACTTTCAAAAATATATAGCTAAGATACGGCCTAAGCGGCGCGATATCGGCAAGTTTTCCTTTATAATGCGCCGCAAAACTGAAGCCGAAGCGACCAAAATGCTTGCACCTTTCAAGCACGGCGTCGTCAACAACAATCCTGTCGTCCAAAAGCAAAACAACTTTTTCAACGCTTTGTTTGACTTTTTCCTCAAGGTCGGTAAAAAGCTGGATTTGCGTAATCGGGACGAAAATGGGCTTATTTTGCGTAAGCGCGTCAAGTCCGACTTCATTAATAAAGTCGATGAAGGGGGAATCCATGGCCCTGTCAAGCGGATTGGACTTTGTGGATTCTAAAATGGCATTGCCGTATTGCGCCGCCATATAGTATCCCTCGACTCGCATTTGGTCGGTAAAAAGCGGCTTCGGCACGATTAACAAATTCATGAACTGTTCCCTCCAAATGACATTTTCCTAATCATATCATAATGTCGCGATTTTATTCAAGATTTTTTGTGATTAATTTTAAAAAAATCGAGTCGGCGAGTGTCACTCGCCGACTCGATTTTGCAACACGCCCGATTGTACGTCAACTTGGATACAATTACAAGAAGCCCAAAACCGCTTGTGTTCTGGGCTTTTTGCTTTGCCGGGGTAAAATTTCGAGATAAATTTGCACAGGAAATAGGGTAGACTTTCGGCAT
>WRGX01000094.1 GCA_009786975.1 Defluviitaleaceae bacterium | reverse complement strand
TAGTCAAGTGAGTTTTGGCAAAAAAATAAGGCCTAGACCTCATTATTCCTTACTTTTTTGATGCGCGCTTCAGCCCTCAAGTGTCAAACGCCCGGGTCTACGCTCAACGCCGGAGCAAGAACATTCAAAAACTTGTCCTTGACAAATTTTTTTACCTGCGGTAATATTTTCGTTGTTCGGGCGCATAGCTCAGCTGGGAGAGCGCCTGCCTTACAAGCAGGATGTCGGAGGTTCAAGTCCTTCTGCGCCCAAAGGGTTGTTTTCTAAACAACCCCTTTTTTTCGGCGGAATAGCTCAGTTGGCTAGAGCAAGCGGTTCATACCCGCTAGGTCGCTGGTTCAAGTCCAGTTTCCGCTATGTCTTACGCCATCGGTGATGACGAATTTATCATCGACGGCGTTTTTTTATGGGTCGGGAAACAGCTTCCGGCTTCGAGGGAACGTGCCGCCTACGACATGTGTCCCCGGTGTCCACTGCGCGCTTGGCGCGCTTTTTTATGGGGCGGGAAACAGCTCACGGCTTCGAGGGAATGTGCCGCCTACGGCATGTGTCCCCGGTGTCCACTGCGCGCTTGGCGCGCTTTTTTATTGCCATAAAACTGCGCCAAAAGAATCGAGTCGGCGAGTGACACTCGCCGACTCGATTTTTTCAGCTAACAGGAAACGGCTCACGGCTTCGAGGGAATGTGCCGCCCACGACACATGTCCCCGGTGCCCACTGCGCGCTTGGCGCGCGAAATCGGTATGTCGCCGCCGTCGGCGGAGTAGGGGTTTGGGACGGCGTTTGCTGAATTTTCGCCGTGAATAATCGCCATGCCGAGCGCGGCGTAGCAATTATTTATGCCGTCGTGGTCGAGGCGGGCGGCGAAACGGCGGGCGTTGCCGCTTTCGCTTGCGACGATGTTGCCGAGGGCGAGGCTGTTTGTAATGGTATTCGGCGCGCCGTCGGCGGCGATTATCGCGACGAATCCGCCCGCGTTTTCCGCGCCGAAAACCGCCGATACCGCCGACGAAAATTCTATTCGAGAGGCGTTTGTAATTTCGCCTGCGAAACCGCCTGCGTTTTCGGCGGAAACCACGCCGCCGACATGGGAATGCGCGACGCGACTGCGCCCGGAAAGGCGACCGACGAAGCCGCCCGCGGTGGCGGCGCGAACGCTTCCGCCCGCGCGGCATCGCGAAAATTCCGCGCCGACGCCGCTGCGGCTTCCGTCTGCGAGGCCCGCGAATCCGCCGGAAATGCCGACGGGGCTTTCGTTTTCGTGAATTTCGGCAACGGCGTGGCAATCTTCAAAAACAGAATTCTCGCGCACAAGTCCGACAAAACCGCCGGAGGAACGCGCGCCGACACGGATTTCCGTGTTTAAAACAACCGCGTCGGCAACCCTGCAATTTTGCAAAACCCCCGCCAAGCCGCCGACGGCGCGAAGGTCCGCGCCTTCGTCCGCAACAATTTGCACGTTAAACATGCGAATATTTTTTATATCGGCGTCACGTGCCGCGCCGATTAGTCCGCCGATTATGCCGCTTTCCGTTTCCGGAGATTTCGACGCCCCCGACGCTTCGTTCGACGCTTCATTTGCAATTACGCCGCCGAAAACATCCACTCCCTCGATTACGCCGCCGTTTACCTTGCCCGCCAAGATGCCCACCGCAAACTCGTCCCGCGCAGTGTCGCCGCGCACGTGCATTTCCGCGCCGCACAGGGCGAGGTTGCGAATTTCCGCGCCGTCAAGCACCCAAAAAAGCGGGTTTGTCGCGCCGCGAATTTCAAACCCCGCGCCGTCCAGCGTCCCGCGAAAAACCGAAATCGGCACTCGGTCCGACGGCAAAAAAATATCCGCCGCAAGCGCGTAATCCCCCTCCGCCGAAATTTGGGCGAACTCGTCGCCGCTGTAAATCAAAGTCGTCGCACTCGCCCGAATCGGCAAAAATACTAACGCCGCAAAAAAAATTATCGCAAACCCTGCTCGCATTTTCATCACCAAAAGTTATTATTTTCCGCCGAAAGAATTTTATGCTAGAATTTAATGAAGTGTAAAAAATCAGCGAGAGGAACGCGGGCGACGAATTTTTGACGGCGATTTGTGCGCTCGGCGAATGTCGAAAAAATATGAGAAAAGTAGAAATTTACACCGACGGCGCGTGTTCGGGAAATCCGGGGCCGGGCGGCTGGGGCGCGGTATTAATTTACGGGTCGCACCGCAAGGAAATTTCCGGCGGCGAGGCGCAAACGACAAACAACCGCATGGAAATAATGGCCGTGATTCGCGGGCTTGAAATGTTAAAAGAGCCGTGCGAAGTCGCGCTTTTTTCCGATTCGCGCTATGTAGTCGATGCAATCGAAAAAAAATGGGCGGTGCGCTGGCAACAAAACAATTGGATGCGCAACAAAAAAGAACCCGCGTTAAACGCGGATTTATGGGAGATTATGCTTGCGCTGTTAAAAAAACACCGCGTCACATTCCACTGGGTCAAAGGTCACGCAGGGCACCCGGAAAACGAACGATGCGACGAACTCGCCCGCACCGCGATTTCTGCCTTATGAAAACCAAAAAAATCACGCCACTTAGGCGCAATTTTATTGACCACAGGTTCTTATGATGTTTGCTACTTCCCGCGTGCCTCCGCGCCGAGCTGTTTCGTCAGCCGCTTCACCACAGAGTTTGCGAAATTTTCGATTTCGTTCGAGGTCAGCGTTTTTTCCGACGAGCCGAGTGTCATGCGCAACGTAACGGATTTTTTCCCGTCGGGGATTTGTTTTCCGCAATATTCGTCAACGAAGGAGACTCCGCGCAGGATGTTCCCCTCCCCTTTTTTCTCCAAAACGACGGCGGAGATTTCGTCCCATTTTTTTGCCGCGTCGAAAAGGAGGGAGATGTCGTACTCGTTTACGGGAAAGGCGGGGAGATGCTCGTACTTATTGTCGCGCGAGGATAGCGGGGTCAGGGCGTCGATATCCAGCTCGAAAAGCACCACGGAGTGATTTTTTATGCCGCAGGCAAGGGCGGCTTTTTTTGCGAGCAGACCAAAGTGACCTATGCGTCCCGCTTCATTATAAATGTCGAGCCACACCGTTTCGTCCGCCCATGTCGGCGGTATTACGCGCTTGAAATCGAGGGGTTTTGCGTGAATGTTTCGCGACAATGCCTCCAGCGCGCCTTTTGCGCGGCGGAAGAGGGTGCTTACGTCGGCTCCGCCCCCGCCTCCAACAAAGGCTCCCGCGACATTGCGCCTTTGCACCGGCAATTTTTCGCGCTTGTCGTGCGTAACCACAAAATCACCCGGCAAGAAAACTTGCGCGGATTCGAAAATCGCAAACTCGTTGTAATAGCGCACGTTGCCTGCGATTGCGCGGCAGATATTTGGCAGAAGCGACGGGCGCAGGAATTTTTCGTCCGGCGACGGCGGGGCACTTAGTGACACCGCAGACACGTCTCGTGTGCTTTCGCGTTCCCTCGAAGCCATGTTCTGTGTGCTTGTTGAGGGAATTTTTCCTCCTGCGTCCATGCCCAAAATCGCCGTCGCAAACTCATCCTTCATCCACGGATATGTGAAAATCTCGCGCATTCCTACGCGATACGCCAAAAATTCGCGAATTCGCCTGTCGATGTCAATTATGGGCTGGGTAATCGAGTCCGTGAACGCCGTCACAATCGGTGCGGCGGCGAAATTTTCGTAGCCGTGCATCCGTGCGAGTTCCTCCATTATATCGTCGGGGATGGAGACGTCGCCCGTCGAACGCCACGATGGTACGGTTACGCGAAGAGTGTCGTTTTCGAAGGTCGTTTCAAACCCCAAATGCCCAAGCACGCGCGCGATATCATCGTTGGCAATTCGCTTGCCAAGCCGCTGTTCAAGCCAGTTCAGCGACACGTCGATTTTTTTCCGCTCCAAAAATTGCGCGTAGTTGTCCCGAAAACCCGTCACTTTCATTTCGGGATAAATCGCCGCGAAAAGCTGCATCACATGCGGCAGGGTAATATCGGCGCGCTGAGGGTCTATGCCTTTTTCGAAGCGAATCGCCGCGTCGGTTCGTGCGTCGTATCGTGATGCCGTTCGGCGAACGCCGAGCGCGTCAAAGTTCGCAATCTCCAAAATGATTTTATTCGTTTCGGGCAAAACGGAGTCACGTTTTCCGCCCATTACCCCCGCAAGCGCAACCGCGCCTGCGTCGTCGGCGATTACCAAATCATCCGTGCAAAGGGTTAATTCGCGGTCGTCGAGGAGGAGTAATTTTTCGCCGTCATTTGCGCGGCGCACGGTTATATGCCCCTCGATTTTTTCGGAATCAAAGGCGTGCGTGGGTTGTCCCGTCGCGAGCATTACACAATTCGTGATATCCACGATGGCATTTATCGGGCGCAGACCTACGCGCCACAGTCTCGTTTGTATGTCAAACGGCGACGGCTTGACCTCAAGCCCTTCAATTTGTACGCCGATGTAGCGCGGCGATTTTTGTGCGTCGGCAATTGTAATTTCGATTTTCGGCAGATTTTTCGACATCTCGCACGGCGCGATTTGCACAAGGGGAACGCCGTAAAACGCCGAAAGTTCCCGCGCGATGCCGTAGTGTCCCCACAAATCGGGGCGGTTCGTGAGGGACTTATTGTCAATTTCCAAGATAACGTCATCGATGCCCAGCGCGACAGCCAAATTCGTGCCCACATCGGCGTCAAAGTCCGATAAATCTACAATTGTGCCGTCTTCTTTCTCCAAATCAAACGGAAATAAATCGTACAGTCCGATTTCCGACGACGCGCAAATCATACCGAAGCTCTCCGCGCCGCGCACTTTTGCGACTTTGACCTCGACCAAATCGCCTTCGCCATGCCAGCGCACCTTCGCGCCCGGCAGAGAAACCGCGACTTTCATGCCCTTGCGCAAATTTATTCCGCCGCACACGATGTCCTTGACGCCGCCGTTCGCGGCACCGACGTCGACTCGGCAAATCGTTAATTTGTCGGCGTTCGGGTGCTTTTCGAGGTCCAAAATATTCCCTACTACGATTTTGTCGAACCGCGCTTTCATATCCTCCCAGCCCTCGACTTCAACCGTCGCCATTGTCAGGTCGTAGGCGATTTTTTCCATGGTCAAATCGGCGGGGAGCGATACGTATTCTTTTATCCAGTTCAGTGAAATTTTCATGGTGCGTTCTCCTTTTGCTATTCGTCCTCTTGTTTTACGCCTAGCGTTTCGTTTCTAGCAAAACTGCTCCAAAAACCGCAAATCGCCGCTTCTGAAAAGCCGTACATCGTCGATGCCGTAGCGCATCATTGTTAGGCGGTCGAGCCCGATGTTTACATAAAAGCCCGTGAATTCGGCGGGGTCGAGGTTGGCGGCGCGTAAAACATTCGGGTGCGGCGTGCCGCCCGGCATTATTTCTATCCAGCCCACTTGTTTGCAAACGGAGCAGCCTTTTCCCTCGCAAATCAGGCATTGCATGTCGATTTCAAAGCCGGGTTCGACGAAGGGAAAAAAGCCCACGCGCATTCGCACGGGGACGTCGCGGCCGAAAACTCTTGACAAGATGGATTTTATCATTATCATGCCCGACGAAAATTGAAAATCGGATTGGACGATTAGTGCTTCGTATTGGAAAAATGCGCGCTCGTGGCGGGCGTCGGTGGCTTCGTTGCGATAGGCGCGGCCGGGGTAGACTACGCGATACGGCGGCTTGTTGGTCTGCATATGGCGCACGCTTGCGCCCGTGAGATGCGGGCGAAGGCACAGCCTTTCGCCGCCGAGCCCGGTATCATGCCCCGCAATCCAATACGTATCCATGCTTTCGCGGGCGGGGTGTTCGGGAGGGAAATTCAAATTATCAAAAGCGTAAAGCTCGCTTGAAATATCGCTTTCTTCGAAAATTTCAAAACCAAGCGAACGAAACGCGTCGTTAAGGTCGTAACACATTTGCGTGATGGGGTGAAGCCCGCCCGAGTGCGGCAGAATTCCCGGCACGGTGTAGTCAAAATCGGGCGAAATTTCGGAGGCCTTGAGCTGAATTTCTTCGGAACGCGCGTCGATGGTTTGCGTGAGTTTTTGCTTTAATTCGTTCGCGGCGCGGCCTGTTTCGGCGCGTTCGGCGGCCTCCATTTTCGGCACGGATTTTAAAATTTCCGTAAGCACGCCGCTTTTGCCCAAAAATGCGGCTTTAACATCCTGGAGTTCCGGCAGGGTTTGCGCCGCAGAAATTTTTGCTTCGCCGTCTTTTAAAATTGCGTCAAGTTTTTCCTTCATTTTGTTAGTTCCTTTCGCAAAAAGCTGAGTTTCGTATCCATTATACGCCAAATCGGGAAAAATCGCAAAAACACACGGAAAAATCAGAATATATTATTTTTGCAAAAATGAGTCGGCGAGTGACACTCGCCGACTCATTTTTTTTATGCTCCGGGAAACGGTTTCCGGCTTCGAGGGAATGCGCCGCCGCCGACACATGCCCCCGGTTCCCACCGCGCGCTTGGCGCGCTTTTGCCGGGCAAGGAAACGCCTCCCGGCTTCGAGGGAACGCGTCGCCTCCGACACATGCCCCCGGTTCCCACCGCGCGCTTGGCGCGCTTTTGCAAAAATTTGAAATTCCCTGCGTTTTCGTGCATAACTTGACAGTCCAAAGTTCGTGTAAAAAACCAAAAAACAAACGCCCCTAAGTCCAAAATGTGGTATCCTGTTTTTGCCAACGAGGAAGCCAAG
>WRGX01000093.1 GCA_009786975.1 Defluviitaleaceae bacterium | reverse complement strand
TGTTAAGATTGCTTGCGCCGTGGGCCATCACGATTCTGCCGGCTAAAATTTTTCGCTTTTCGCGCAATCAATACGGGCGGCAGTTTGACGGTTACGTTGGAAACACAACAAAGCTCCTCTTTAATGTTTGCCGCTTACGATTGAAAAAAAGCATTGCGCAAAAAAGAGTCGGCGAGTGACACTCGCCGACTCTTTTTTTTCGCCATTCGCTGAACGCACAAATCGCCATTATTTGACGTCGTGCTACATACCCAAAACAGCCGCCACAAAAAACACAACGCTGTTCCAATAAATCGTGACTTCGTTTGCGGAATAGCTTCCGGCGTGGTCTACGAAGCATTTTGACGGAGGGAGGCCGGCGCAGGCTTTGTACAAAACGGCGTCGCCGGGGGTGACGTTGCCGTTGGGGCCGCCGGAAACCATGCCGGGGAAGGCCGCGCCAACCGCAAACGAGGGGCGGTGGTGCGGATTTTTCATGGCGTTTGCGCCGAAGCCGGAAATGTAACTTTGCGAAAGCGGGTTGCGGCCGAGGAGATAATGCATGTGTTCAAGCGCGGCGTTTTCGTAACGCGGCGTTTTTTCGACGAGCCTGCTGTAAAGGAGCAGGGCTTGCGCGTTGTTTCCGACGTCCATGTTGCTGCCCCAGCGGAAAATCGCGCCTTGCGACGTGCCGTAAGGCTCGTTTGCGTGCTTTTGCATGATTTCCTCGCAATTTGCGCGCAGGGCGGCTTGCATTTTTTCGCGCAAGGGCGCGGGCGTGTTTTCAATGCGCAACATCGCTACGATTCCATACGTCCCCACATCGCCCCAGCCAAGCCCTGTGTAGATTTCGCTCGCGAGAATCGCATCGAGATATTGCGACTCGCCCGTCGCGGCAAATAATTCGCACGCCGCCCAAAAAATTTCGTCACTCGCGCTTCTGTCGCCGTAAGGGCCGGTTGAAATCCCGGGCGGATTTGTGAACATTTCCGCGTCGGGGTTCGCGACGCACCAGTCCCATGCGCGGCGCGCGGCGTCCAGCAAAACGTCTTTCTTATTGCGGCGGGGATTGCCTTCGGTTTCGAGGGAATGCCCGGCATTGCCACATGTGTCCTCGGCGTCAAAAAAACGGGAGGCAAGTGCGAGGGTCGCGGCAAAATCGGCGGTTGCGGTCAATGTAATCGGGCAAAGAATCAGTTCGCCCTGTTCGTCCTGCGGCATTTCGTCAAGCGGGTCAAAGCCGGCGCAACTAACCTTGTGGTACACGCCGCCGCATTTGCACTGCATTTTCAAGAACCATTCCAGCTCAAACCACACGACGTCAAGGATTTTTTCGTACGCGGTGAAGCTGCTTCCGGCACTGCTTCCGGCACTGCTTCCGGCACCGCTTCCGGCTTCGAGAGAATGTGCCGCCTCCGACACGTGCCCCCGGTGCCCACTGTGCGCTTGGCGCACCATTTCGTATGCGAGCAATAAATCCGCGACGGTCATTGCCGCCGGAACAATATACCGCCCGTAATCGCCCGCGTCGTGCCAGCCGCCGCTGACGTCTTTTTTCTTATCCGTGCCGTAAACCGTCGCAAGCGAGGTGTGGCACGCCGGATGCGACCAAAGCCCCGCGTCAAGGTCAACGCCGCACTTTTGATAGTTGAAAAATTCAAGCAACGCGTCGCACAATCCCGCGTACGGGTTTTGGTCTATATTGAAGGGAAGCGATTTTTCCGCACCAACGCGCAAAAAATATCGCCCTCCGGTGTTCGGCGTGAATCCCGAAAAATCCGCAACCCTCACGGTTTCCTCCGATGCCGCATCAAGAATTTCCTCGCCAAGCTCTCCGCGAAAAACAGTCGCGCCGTCGGCCTCGCGCACAAGCTCAAACCCCGCGCCGTCCGACGTAACCACCGCTTTTTTCGCGTCGCCCGGACGCCAACCCAGCTGATTAACATGTATTTTCATTTTGCACCCCTTTTCGCCATTCGCTGAACGCACAAATCGCCATTAAAAATCGGTCGCTCGCGTTCCTCTCGTTGATTTTTCACATTTTTTTTGTTCGTTTACTATATACAAAATCGCCTGTCGATATCCGTCAATCCCTTGCCCCGCGATTGTTTTCACGCAAGCACTCGCGACATACGAAACGTGCCGAAACGCCTCGCGCCGCATCGGGTCGGAAATATGAACCTCGACGGCGGGCAAGCCCACGGCCTTGAGCGCGTCCAAAATCGCGATGCTTGTGTGCGTATACGCCGCCGGATTTATTACAATTGCGTCCGCGTTGCCGTACGCTCCTTGTATCGCGTCAACAATCGCGCCCTCGTGGTTGGACTGAAAAATCTCGACGGTGACGCCCTCGGCGGCGCATGTTTCGCGAATCAATGCCTCAAGCGCGGCGTAATTTTCCGAGCCGTAAATTTCCGGCTCTCGTATGCCAAGCATGTTTATGTTCGGGCCGTTTATTACTAAAATTTTCATTTTTTTGCCATTCGCTGAGCGCATAAATCGCCATTAAAAATCGGCCGCTCGCGTTCCTCTCGCTGATTTCTCACACTTTTCGCCATTCACTGAACGCACAAATCACCATTAGAAATCGGCCGCTCGCGTTCCTTTCTTCGATTTCTCACACCTTCACGCTTGACGCTCCTGTAATAAAATCCGAGCCACGGCTTCGTCCGGGCCGCAATTTGTGTCAACGATAATGTCGGCGAAACGTTTGTAGAGCGGCAAGCGTGTTTTGTACAGCGCGTGCAAATCGCCCTGCGAAAGGGGGCGGTCGTATTTGCAAAGTGCCTCAATGTCGCGCTCGCCGAAAATAATTGTGCCGTTTTGGTGCAGGTGGCGATAATTTTCTTCGCGCGTTATGCATCCCCCGCCCGTTGCGATTACGAGGGCGGACTCTTTGCCGAATTGCGCCAAAACAGCGGTTTCTTTCGCGCGAAAGCCCGCTTCGCCCTCGGCTTCGAAAATTTCGGGGATGGTGCGACCGTCGGCGCGCACAATTTCATCGTCGCTGTCCACGAATTTTTTCCCCAGTTTTTCCGCCAAAATGCGTGCGTGCGTGGATTTTCCGCTTCCGGGCATTCCGATTAAAATAATATTTTCCATCTCGCGGCGCAATTTTTCCAGCACATTCGACTCGTTGCCCACCTCGCGCCCCGTAAAAATTTGCGACGAAACCGCCGCTTGCCCAACAAGCATCACAAGCCCGCCAACCGTCGGAATCCCGCGCTCCGCCGCGTCCATCATAAGCCATGTCCGCGCCGGGTTATAAACCAAATCCAAAACGCCGCGCAGTTCGGGGAAAAAATCAAGCGAAACCGGCGACGCCCCAACATTCGGATACATCCCCACAGGCGTGCAATTCACCAAAATTTCCGCATCACCATGCCCGCGCAAAAATTCCGCCCGATTATCCTCAATCGGCACAACAATAATTTCCCGCGCGCCTAGTTCCTTCATTACATATGCAACGCTTAGGCTACTGCCTCCGCTTCCGAGGATTATTACTTTTTTGTAAGCCGGGAAATTGCTTCCGGCTGCGAGGGCATGTGCCGCCTCTGACATGCGTCCCCGGTGCCCACTGCGCGCTTGGCGCGCTTTTTTGTGGGCCGGGAAACTGCTCCCGGCTTCGAGGGAACGCGCCGCCGCCGACACATGTCCCCGGTGTCCAATGCGCGCTTGGCGCGCTTTTTTGTTGAGGGGCAAGGTGGTCCTCTCGTGCGCTGCGCACGTCGGCGGGGCGGTCGGGTCTGCCCCATCGTTTAAAATTTCAATCATTTTCGCGAAACCGGCGGCGTCGGTGTTATCGCCGAAAAGTGTCCCGTCCCCGCGTTTCAAAATCGTGTTTACGCTGCCGATTTCTTTCGCGGCGGGAGAGAGTTCGTCGCAAAAGCGCATGGCGTCTTGCTTGTACGGGATGGTTACATTTATGCCGTGGAAGTTTTTTTTCGCAAAAAAAGACGCGAGGTCTTGCGGCTCGAGTTCGAAAAGCTCGTAATCGTAGCCACCAAATTCCGCGTGAATCGCGGGCGAATAGCTGTGCGCCAGCTTTTGCCCCAAAAGTCCGCATTGCATTTAAATCACTCCAAAACTTAGTTAAGGAGATTTTTAATCACAAGGAATAAAAATCTCCAATATATCGTTCCTCAAGCCGTCTCGTCTATGTCTATGACAGCATAACGACCACGCCCATTCTTGGT
Organism: Defluviitaleaceae bacterium; assembly: GCA_009786975.1. Lineage (GTDB taxonomy): Bacteria > Bacillota > Clostridia > Lachnospirales > WQUN01 > WQVC01. The sequence continues at coordinate 2,379 of WRGX01000093.1, read as the reverse complement.
TAAAAAGACAGGTGAACCAATGGTTACATCTCGTAACACTTCACCATAATTTCGCAAGTCTGATATTGGTTTAATTTTTGGCATATGAACACCTCCGCCAACTTTCGTAGTGGCTACACGCCCTAAACTTCAAAATAAGCCCGAATAGCTTCCAATATTTTTTCTCTTGCTTCTGTCTCTTGGAGATTTGCTATTGGAGATTCCAGTCTTGAGTGTGCAACTGTTCGTATTTGTTGAACCATCGCTACTGAATTTTTGGGAAGCCCTGTGATGCTCGCCTCAAGCATGACCTCCGTTGGGTATACTTTATCGGCCGGCTTAACAGATGAAAGCGGCAGCACGGTAGAAACAGGAAGGTTGTGGTTCACTGCATTATTAGACACCACAAGAACCGGCCGAACCCCTCTTTGCTCCGAGCCTTGTGTGGGGTCAAGTTTGCAAAAGCAAATATCCCATTTGTTTACCATGAGCTAACGCCCTCGTTATCTACAACTGAAAAATCATTTTGTGTATCCATTGTCCGGTTGATGAAAGCATTGTCGCCGGTTGCATCCTTTAAACTGTTTGCATACGCCAACTGTTTTTGGAATTCAATAAAATCCTCAATAGCCAATCTAATACCTTGGCTAACAGACGGAACAATTTTTTTGTCTGCCAAGCTCTTCATTTCATCTATATACACCTTTGGCAGGACAGTCGTGTATTTCACCGATGTTTCTTTATGTGATGTCGCAAGCATTGTTATCACCTCATACACAGATGTTTGAGCGGAAAAAGTATCGGGCAGTTCCTTACAAAACCTCGGTGTAGCTGCCCAGGAATTCGAAGTTTTTGCAAAGTTCGGTAAGTTCGTCCAGAAGGGCGAAAAGGTCGTCGTTTACGGCGGTTTTGAATGTGACGTAGAACATGAAGTCTTCGTCGCTTTCGGTGGGGCGGCTTTCGAGTTTGGTTAGGTCGATGCCGAGGGTGTTGATTTTGCTTAGCACTTTGTGCAAAATTCCCTGTTCGTTTTTCAGCGTCAAAATCATATCCGTCAAATTCGCGCCGTCGTAAATTTCCAAATTTTTTGAGATGCAGATGAAGCGCGTGAAATTATTTGGGTTGTCCTGAATATTTTTTTGCAAAATTTTCAGGCCGTACTGGTCTGCCGAGCGGCGCGAACAAATTGCGGCAACGTCGCGGCGCGTTCCCGTTGCGACCATTTCGGCGGCGGCGGCGGTGTTGTTGTACTGGGTTTGCATGATTTCGTGTTTTTTGCTTAGGCTGCTTAAAAATTCGTCGCATTGCGCAAGTGCCTGTTCGTGGGAAACGACCTCGCGAATGTCGTCGAGCGAAACGCCTTCGGGCGCGACGAGGTGATGGTCGATTTTTAGCCGAATGCTTCGCGCAATGCGGAATTTGTGGTTTTGCATCGCTCGATAAACCTTGTTTACCGACCCCGCCGTGCTGTTTTCAAGCGGCAAAACGCCGTATTCGCAAAATCCGTTTTCGATTGCGGAAAAAACGGAATCGTAGGTTTTCATGTACTGGATTGCGGTGGGCTGGCGGAATAATTTTTCCGCCGCAAGCTCTGCGAAGGAACCCTCGACGCCCTGGCAGGCAATCATGGTTGTCGTCGGAAATTCCTTGCCCGCAAATTTCGCCTTTGCCTCGCGAAGCTCGCGAACAAGTGCCGACCGATATTCATACATCGGCGCGGACGCGTCAAATAAATTTTCGTGCTGATACTTGCGACCCAAATTTATCAGCATGGCAAAAAGAATTCGTGCGTATTTTTGCATTTCGGGCGACGCCTTTGCCGCCGCCGCCGCGAGTTTTTCCGCCTCACGCGCGCGGTCTAAAACAGGCATGTTCTTGGACTTTTTAAACGCCGCAACGTCGATAATAACCCCCATGCGTTTCTCGAAAAGCGCGAGCAATTCGTCATCAATTCCGTCAATTTTTTTGCGTAAATCCATCAATTCCATTTTTGCAGCTCCTTCTGACAAAGATTTGAGCAAAAAGCGTACCGTTTTCTAAATTTGAACACGCCCTAATTGTAATCCACACGAATGCAAGCGTCAAATTTCGGCGCGCCAAGCGCGCGGTGGGAACCGGGGGCATGTGTCGGAGGCGACACGTGCCCTCGAAGCCGGAAGCCATTTCCCGGCGCAAAAAAAGCGCGCCAAGCGCGCGGTGGGAACCGGGGGCATGTGTCGGAGGCGGCACATGCCCTCGAAGCCGGAAGCAATTTCCCGGCGCAAAAAAAGCGCGCCAAGCGCGCGGTGGGAACCGGGGGCATGTGTCGGAGGCGACACGTGCCCTCGAAGTCGGAGGTCATTTCCCGGCCCAAAAAAAAAGAGTCGGCGAGTGTCACTCGCCGACTCTTTTTTTGCAATG
>WRGX01000092.1 GCA_009786975.1 Defluviitaleaceae bacterium | reverse complement strand
TTCAATTCTCAAAAACAAAAAAACAAAACCACGACAGGCAAGAATGCGCCGGAGAGCAGAATCCGGGGGTCTCGCGTTCTTGCTTGGCGTGGTTTTTGTTTTTTTGGAAAAAAGATATTGCACTTGTCGAATATTGTGTTAAAATGTTTTTGCTACAAAAAAGGGTAGCGACCGTGAGGTGCGGGAAACACTTCACGGCGAGTGCAGGGATTCCTAGCATCACCTGACACACACGGGTTTCCGCCCGCCACTACAACTCCAGTTTAGCACTGTTTCATTCCTATTTCAATTTTTGTATGGGTTTGATGTTCTTTTGTTGCGGCAGAGTTTTCGGTGCGGTTTGTTTATTTTGACCCTTCAAGGTGTGTAGGTGATGGCAGGTTTTCTGCCGTCCCGGCACATCTTTTTTTAATGTCGGCACGCCTGCTGGAAGGAAAGAATTTGTGAAAAATTTTTCCTTCCAGCGGTGCTTATCGAAAAAAAATATTTTTCGCCCGGGAGGGCAGAGGAGGCACTTATGAGAACGAAAATAGTTATTGTTATCGCGTTGGTTGTGCTTTTTGGTGGGTTATTTGTTTCGTGCGGAACCGATGAGGGTTCTCAATTAGTTGGACGCTGGAACGTCATGTGGATGGAAACAAGTTTTGAGCGAATGGTTTCTCGTGAATATTATGAAGAAGGAGAGGCGAGTTACGAGTTCTTTTCTGATGGCAACGGCGTGATGGGTTTTGGGGGTTTTCAGCAAGCATTCACATGGTCCGGCGAAGATAATCGTCTTATGATGACGATTGGTGGGAATGTAATTTTGGCGGACTACATCGTTTCAAGATCAACACTGGAAATAACATATATAGACTATGAATTTGAAGGCACCCATGAAATTGTCACAATTTTCCTTAACAGGGCAAATTAACCTTTGACTCAAGGAGCAAGTGCGGACGCGGTAAAAATAATTGGAGAGTAAAATTTTTCGCCATGGAGGGCAGGGGAGGATATATATGTCAAAAAAGAACAACGTTTTACTGGTTGTAATAATCGTGCTTTGCATTCTAATTGTTGGGATTGCCTTAGTGGGCTTCTTCGTATTCGTTACATTGTTCGAGCCTAATGAGCAACCTACCATTCCGGCTATCGTTGTTGAGGAAGAGATGACTCCGGCGTTGGTTGTGCATGATACAGACCACGAGCCGCCAATAATGGAAATATCGGAAATCGAGCAAGTGGACGAACTACCGACGGAAATAAGCATAGTCGGTACATGGGAATTTAACAGAGTAGTGAACGACCATGGAAACAGGTCATTCACACCGCAACTTGATTTTTTCGCAGATGGAACGGGTGCGCGAGTAGGCAATCCTGCTTTGCCCCCCGGGTCGAATCTGTTTAACTGGCACATTGTAAGCCCGGAAAGAATGTACATGACAGGCTCGGGTGAATTTGATTTTGAGGTTTCGGGAGACACTTTCCGAATGATCTTCGACAGGAACGCAAACAATTATGTCGTGTATGTACGGACAAATGAATTACTCTTTGCATCGCCACCCGAATCGCAAACAGACGCAGAAGAGGGCGTGCATGAATTGGTGGGAAGATGGGAACCGCCACGTGAAAGGGAGGTCGGCGGAGGATTCAGAGCAGCATATGAATTTGGGAATTTTTACGATGTGTTCGAGTTCTTTGAAGACGGACGTGGTCGTTGGCGCAGGATGCATGTACGCTCCGGCAATTATGAGTATATCGACTGGCGTGCCACTGATGGCGTCGTAACTGTCAGTCCTTCCGGATTTACAAGAAGACCCGATGGAACCCCTCTCACGCAGGATGTTCTGTTTTTAGAAAACCGAGTGATGAATTATGAAATCATAGGCAACAGCCTATTTTTGACGTATAGATTTTCCGGAAACAACTATGACTCTACATGGGAATTAGTGCGCCCGGTTGCTACGGAAGTACCCGCGGGCCCCCCCGAGCCGACTGTGTTTCCCACCATCGAATCTACGGTGTACGTCGGAGAGATGGTTCGATTCGGCGAGAGGGACTGGCGGGTGCTTGATGTGCAAAGCGACCGCATTTTAATCCTACACGAGACGGTAATTGCGAACCATCCTTATCACCATACACATGAGGATGTAACTTGGGAAACAAGCTCATCACGGGAATGGCTAAACGGAGAGTTTTTTAACAGCTTTTCCGCCAACGACCGCGCTCAAATTCTGGAAACATATGTAGTAAACAACGATAATCCATGGTTTGGCACGCCCGGCGGAGCAAACACCGTAGACAGGATTTTTCTTTTGAGCCTAGAGGAGGTTGCAAGATATTTCGGGGACAGTGGACAGCTTGCGAACTACCAACCTACTGAAAATTCAACGGGATTTTCTGACAACTACAACGATATCCGAGTCGCTCGAACCGCCGAAGGATTAGCCTTTATCTGGTGGCTTCGGTCACCTGGCGACCATCCCATTCGTGCCGCCGAGGTTCGCGAAAGCGGACGCTTAATCATGACCGGAGGTTGGGCTGGAGGCTCCTACGCCAATCATGGTCTCCGACCAGCATTATGGTTAGGGCTGGAAGAAGGAGAAATACAACCAACCCCACCGCTCGCGCCGACCGTACAGGCACTTTTCGAGGCAGTGCCGCCATTTGAAGGAAGTAGCGGTAGGGGATTGGAGCAACGCACGGTCAACATGTTGGGAAACCCATACCCCAATGCAATAGTGCTAAGACCTTGGGGCGGCTCTCCTCAATGGTCTCATCTCAATCTTAACGAGCAGTTCACCACGGTAACAGGAACGATAGGGCGCATAGACGGCTCTGCGACTCGCAACAACTCGACCATTAGTTTTTTAGGTGACGGCATAACGTTGGCGGCATTCACAATAACAGGGGACACAGTACCTACACCTATTTCCGTTGATGTAACCGGGGTGCGAATTTTGAGAATTCAATTTGATGTGCCGAGTGGCGGCGCAGGCACAGCTTTCGCCGATGCAATGATTCAATAATCTTTGGAGCATACCGAACCAAAGGTAAAAAAATCTATGAATAGTTTATTAGGAAGGAGAAAAATCATGGCGTACTTAACGAAATGTTCAGTTTGCAGTCGCGAAGTTTCAAGCGAAGCAACGGCTTGTCCGGGATGCGGACACGGTGTAGCGAATGAATTGTCGCAAAACAAACGCAACTCAAACGAAAATGCTATTCGCCCCGATAGCTCACAAGGAATTATCAGAATATCGTATAGCTATAACGGTATGAACATTATTTTACGATTCCAGCAAGGTATTTTGGAACGCGCACTTACCTTGGTTGTCGATGGAATGGTTTATGATGAGTGGCACGGAAATATAACAATAAAGACGATAGAATTGAAGACTGTAATTGATAATACGGAAATAAAAGCACAATGGTCGGGGCTGTCAGGTGCATCAAAATTATTTATTAACGGTGAACTCGCAACAAAAGGAGCGGCGCATTAAATTATTAATGCGAATACAGGGCAGGAAATAACACCCCGCCTATGCCTTGTAAACGGTTCGCTAATTACGCGCGGGAATTTTTTCTTCCATTCACGCCACATTCACATGCACGACCCTGTCAATGCTTACGGGGTTATCCCGCTTGAATTCGATAACAACGAAATGAGGACAGTTTTCGCACTCGTCTTCAGTTTCGGAAAGATTCCCCATGCGCGGACAATGCTCCTTCCACGTTTCGGGATTACATAGCTTTATTTCGCAAACATGCCTATGGGGGGTGAATTCGGGCATAGTGTGCCTCCTAATCAAGCGGCTGTAGTTTTTGCCGTTGTTTTGTATTCCACATAACCATTAGTTCATTTTGATATTTTGCAGCCCACTCTTTGATAATGGTCTGCGCTTTTTGGGGAAGGTTGCCGTATAGCATTTCCAAAGTCTTGATGCAAAACGCGCCTTCTTTTCCGCCGTATGTCGCATGAAAATGCGGCGGATTATGTTCGCGATTGAAATAAATGTAAATCACAATGCCATAAAATCTTGATACCTCGGGCATCTAATCACCGACCTTCGCTCCGATTGGTTGCGTAAATCATATATACATCTGATACAGGTGTCAAATTCAATAAAAAGCGCGCCAAGCGCGCGGTGGACACCGGGGGCACTGATATTCCCTTCCTTCAAATTTCATCCCCACTTTTTACCTGCCGAAAATCTCAGCTGGGGGCTTGACTTTCCTTAGCAGGTTTGCAACGATTTTTACAAATTACTTAGAGTTATTCACAGCTGCAAAAAAACCGTTGTATCAAATGATTCAACGGTTTTTTTGTGTAGAATACATTTATTTGTCGGTCTTCATAAAAGAGTCGGCGAGTGACACTCGCCGACTCTTTTTTTGTTGGGCGTTTATGGGTATCGTGTGAAGGTTGCGCATTTTTGTACCCGTTGGAAAAAATTATGCACCTCACGAAAGGTTAATCGTGTTATTGTCGGGCAGTTCCTTAACGCACAAACACCCATAAATTCTGTGAAAATATTTTACAATTTACCCGCAAGCCTGTAGAGTATAAGTGTGAGAAATCGAAGAAAAAAGCGCGGTCGGCGAATTTCTGATGGCGATTTGTGCGCTCGGCGAATGGCAAAAGTGTGAAAAATGAACGAAAGGAACGCGAGCGACCGATTTCTAATGGCGATTTGCGCGCTCGGCGAATGGCAAAATTATGGAAAAAATGAAAAAAATTATAAAATTTCGCGTGCGACTTAATTTGTGGCAATCAATGGTTTTTTTGCTTGTTATGTCGCTTGCGCTGTGTCTGTTTTTGTTTTTAATGCAGCCGCTGCCGTTTTTTGATGTAGCGGTCGCTACGTTTCGCAGTCGCGGATTGAATTTCTTTTTGAATTGGCTGCCGATTTTTTTGCCGATGATTTTTTTGTATTTTGTCGGCGCGGGCGCGGCGAATTCGTCCACGATTGTGGGCGCGGTTTGGCTCGCGCTTGGCTTTGCGAATCGTACGAAAATTTTGCTTCGCGGTGACCCGCTTGTGCCGTGGGATTTGCTTCTTGGCGGCGAGGTCGCGGGGATTGCGCACAGCTTTGGAATCGGCGCGATTTTGGCGGTTGCGGCAGTTTGTGTGCTTTATGTTTTGGCGGCTGTTGCGGCGGCTTGGTTTATTCGAAGCGAAAAAATCGGCTCGGAATGGCGGATGCTTGGCGTTGCGGCGTGCGTGATTTTTTTGATTTTTACGTACGGGCGTTTGTACAACAACGTCGGTCTTAACGCCGATTTATACGTTCGCGGAAACATTTGGAATCAGGTCAATCAGTTCAATTCGCGCGGATTTGTGTACAGCTTTATCCACACTTTTAACACGAACCGTGTAATGCGCCCGGAAGGCTACGACCGCGACGCGGTTTTGGCGGCGATTGAACGCGGCGATACAAGCGGATTTGCGCGGCTCGAGGGGCAAACGCACCCCCATATTATAATGATAATGGGCGAGGCGTTTTCGGAACTTTCAAACCTGCCGCACTTTGATTTCACGGACTTCGACGACCCGCTTGAAAATTGGAATAAAATCACGCCCGAGGGGATTCACGGCGAGGTCGTTGTGTCCGTGCTTGGCGGCGGCACGGCGCAGACCGAATTTGACGTGCTTACCGGGCTTAACGCGCGGCATTTTCCGGGCGCGCCCTTTGCGTTTCGTATGCTTACGGACGAATTTCCGTCGATGGCGTCGCTTTTAAACGAACTGGGATACCACTCGGAGTTTATGCATCCCGGCTTCGATTGGTTTTACAATCGGCGAAACGTCTATCGCTGGCTGGGTTTCGAGCGGCTTGTTTTCATCGACGAATTCGAGGGAGTGCCGACAAAAGGCTGGTACATCAAGGAATATTACACGATAAATCGCACCCTCGAAATGTTTGCCGACCACCGCGCCGCGCACCCCGGCGTGCCATATTTTAATTTCACCGTAACGATTCAAAACCACGGCCCGTACGTAGACAAATATTTGCACGACGGCCCCGTTACCGAGCCGAATTTTTCCACAAATCACGACCTCCCGGACATCGACATCAACGCGCTTTCAAATTATTTTCACGGCCTGCGCGACGTGGACATCGAGTTTGCGCGGCTTGTGGACTACCTGCGCGAGCTGGAAGAACCGACGGTTTTGGTCTATTTCAGCGACCATCTCCCCGCCTTCACCGCCCGAATTTACGATACAATTTTGCCCAACACGTACCTCCCCGGCTCGCTCGAAGATATGACTCGGACGTTTCGTGTGCCGTTTTTAATATGGATGAACCCTGCCGCCCTTGAATTATACGACGTCGCGCATCCCGCCGAGTTAGCCGTCCCGGGCGAAACCTTGCTTTTCTCGTCATCCTTCCTCGGCGCGTATGTAATGGAAATTTTGGGCTTTAGGAATCTTTCGCCGTTTTGGGACTTCAACGCCGAACTGCGCCGAAACTTCCCCGTTGTCACCGAAACGCGCTCGTTCGCGCCGTGCGGCACGCCCGCTTCCGGGTTCACAGAGGAGGAAATTGCCCCGCTGTGGATTTATCGCGACT
>WRGX01000091.1 GCA_009786975.1 Defluviitaleaceae bacterium | reverse complement strand
TCAATTCCATCAACATCGACAAAATACTTCCTTTTGACTCTTGGAACTACAAAATTTTGCCTCGCTAAATCGTCATGTTATTGTTTGACAGTTCCTATGCATATCGCGTGTGCGCTTGATGGAAAATCAGATTATTTTATAACTACGGACAAGAAAGTTCTAAATAAAACCGTACAGGGCATTATTATAATAAATCCGATGGAATTTGTGAGGAGGCATTTCAATGTTAGCTGAAAAAACAATACCTGATACTGTATTAAGAAAAGAAGGAATGCGAAAATTGAATGAATGGTTTGGCTTAGTGAATGCCGAACGGTTTATCACTCTTATTATTCGTGAGCCTTTTGATTATACAGAATGGCAACGCGACCTTTACACTGATTTAACTGCGGATGAATTATTTGAGAAGGCTAATGCGACATGGCAACGCAATCAATTTGAGGGCATGAGCATTGAAGAAATAAGCAAAGAAGCGGTTGAATACTGCAAGGCTAACCCTAGATAGCTTTTTTCGGGAAGCATTTCCGACCACCCCGCCGGCGCGCTTGAATGGCATTCAAATCATGCAAAATCATCACTACAAATTGGACGCGCGGGAAAATCGGGCGATTAACAAACGTATATTCCCCAAAAAAATGTCAATACTTCACATGGAAGTAAATCTTTTTGGAAATCTTTTTTGCCTGAAGGCAAAAAACCGTTCGCAAAAAATGCGTTGAAGCGTCGCAATTTTTTGCTGACTGAAGGAGTGACATTTTATGGAGAAGTTGAAGGTTTTTGTGATAGTTTTTGCGACCTGCTCGATGTCTGCGCTTGTGGGGTTTGGGCTTGGATATTTCGTTTTCGGCGATATTTCCGCTCCGCTTGAGGCGCACGCGGAGGCGCGTGTGGGTGAGCCGATTTTTTACGAGGACACGGAAGATGCCGCGCCCGAATCGGAGCATCTGTTTGTTATAACCTCGCGGGACGGAGCGATTGTTGTGTATTCGGCGGGGGAGGAGCATGAGATTCACGACGCGGCTGTAAACGCGCTTCCCGAGGTCGACCGCGAACGGCTTGAACAGGGAATTTTCGCGGACTCGGAAGAAGAATTGGTGCGTATTTTGGAGGATTACGGAAGTTAGGGGCTTGCAATGAAGGTTCTGCACATGATTTCCGGCGGGGACAAAGGCGGCGCAAAAACTTCAGTTTTCGCGCTTCTTTTGGCGTTGCACGAGGAAATTGATATAACCGTGGCGTGTTTCACGGAGGGTGTTTTTTATCAGGAAGTTTTGGAACTCCCCGTAAAATCGGTACTTTTTAAGCAAAAATTTAGAAATGACTTGAGCATAATCGGAAAATTGTCGCGATATGTGCGACAAAATGGCTTTGATATCATACATGCACACGGGGCACGCGCGAATTTTATTTCGATGATGCTAAAGCCCTTTGTTTTTGTGCCGGTGATTACAACCGTACATAGTGATTATAAGCTGGATTTCACGGACAAATTCTATAAAAGATTTTTTTATACCGGGCTGAATTCTGTTGCGCTTCGCAGGCTGGATTATTACATCGGCGTGTCGGAAGAATTTCGAAAAATGCTCATAAATCGGGGATTCGACGAGAGCCGCGTGTTTTCAGTTTACAATTCGCTGGACTTTAAAAAGGAAATTTCTTTTTGTGCCAAAGACGAGTTTTTGCGGCGGCTTGGTGTGGATGCCGACGGGAAAACGCTTATTGGGATAATCGGGCGGTTTGATTTTGTTAAGGGGCATGATGTTTTCTTGCGTGCGGCGGCGAAAATCTCTAAAAGCCGCGATGACTTTCTGTTTTTAATGGCGGGGGAAGGGCCGGAGGAAGCGAATTTGAAAAAGCTCGCCGAGACGCTTGGAATTTCGAAAAACGTGATTTTTTGCGGGTTTGTGAATGATATTTTTAGTTTTATCAATGCGATTGACATAAATGTTTGCGCGTCGCGGTCGGAGAGCTTTCCTTTTATGCTTTTGGAGGGGACGCTTTTGAAAAAGCCCACGGTTTCGACGGCTGTGGGGGGGATTCCCGAGCTTATTATCGACGGCGAAACGGGTTTGCTTGTTCGTGACGGGGATTTCGACGCACTTGCGGAACGCATTATGTTTTACGCTGAAAATGCGGAAACATCGGCTTTGCACGGCGAAAATCTCTATTTGCACTCTAAGGCGAATTTTTCCAAGGAAAGTTTGCAAAAGAAGTCTCTTGAAATTTACGAAACCGTTTTGCGCAAGGAAAAAGCCGCAAACCGCGTGTTTGACATCATGCTTACGGGCTATTACGGCTCGGCGAACTCGGGCGACGACGCGATTTTGGACACAATTATACAATCGCTTCGCCGCGAGCGTGAGGGGCTTTCGATTTTGGCACTCAGCAAAACTCCGCCGGAAACCATGCGTGATTACGGCGTTTTCTCGATTTATCGACTGAATTTTTTTCGCGTGTGGAAATTTATGAAGCGTACGCGCTTAATTGTGTATGGCGGCGGAAGTTTGATGCAAGATATTACAAGCACGAGGTCGCTTGTTTACTACACTTTTCTTGTTCATTTGGCGAAATATGCGGGGATGCGGGTTATGCTTTACGGAAACGGAATCGGGCCGATTGTTAACCCGCGAAATGAAAAAAAGGTGCGGCGTGCCTTAGACAAATGTGATTATATCTCGCTTCGGGACCCCGAATCCTTGGAGTATGTTAAAAAAATCGGCGTGAAAAATCCCAACGTTGCCGTCAGTATTGACCCTGTGTTTTCGGTTGAACCGGAAAGTGTTGCGACTCCGGACGTGTGCAAAGGCCGTTGTTTCGCGGTTTCTCTGCGCCCGTGGCAGCATAATGAGCCTGCGTTTGTTGAAAAAATCGCGGAGGCAATTAACCATGCCGCCGAAAAATACGCGCTTACGCCGCTGTTAATTCCCATGCAACCCAAAGATGTCGTGATTTTAAAAGAAACCGCGCGGAGACTGGATTGCGCGCACGAAATTCTCACAAAGGTGTACGATTACAAAACGATTATGGCGATTGTCGCACGGGCGGAATTTGCAATGTGTATGCGGCTTCACGCGCTTATTTACGCCGCGGGCGCGGGCGTGCCGATTATTGGGCTTGTTTACGACCCGAAAGTCGCGAATTTTATCACGTATATGAATGAGGAAACCGCCGTGGATACGTCGGATTTGGACCTGCCCGCGCTGAAATCCATGATTGACCGCATCATGCGAGACCCCGCCTCCGCAAAAGAAAAAATCGCCCGCGAACGCGAGCGACTTAAAAAATTATCGGGGCGGGATGCGAAAATTGCGATTGAGCTTTTGTCGCGTTAATCTCGTCTAAAGCAGAGCCTCCGCGATTTTTAAATCCGCCGGGGTTGTAATTTTGATATTCTCCGGGCTTGAAGGGACGATTTTTACGCGGATGCCCATGCGTTCGGCCAAGAGACTGTCGTCGGTGGCGGCGGACAGGGTTCCGCCCGGTTCGGCGGCGGCGTAGGCTTCGAGTATGTCGCGATATGTAAAGCCTTGGGGGGTTTGCGCTTGCCATAGGGCGGCGCGGTCGGGCGTGGCGGAGATTTTTCCGTCGGCTCCGACCATTTTTATTGTGTCGGTTACGGGCGACGCGGCTATTGCCGCGCCGTATTTTTTTGCGGCTTGCGCCACGCGTTCGATTAAATCATGCGTGACAAAGGGGCGAACTCCGTCGTGGATTAAAATAATCTGCGCGCGCGGCGCGCCAAGCGCGCAGTGGGCACCGAGGGCGCATGTTGGGTGCGGCGCGTTCTCTCGAAGCCGGAGGCAGTCGCCTTGCTTTTGACAAAAACATTTTAACGCCGCAAACACGCTTTCCGCGCGGGTTTTTTCACCCGTGACGATGTGTTTTACTTTAGGAAAATTATACGCCGCCACTTCGTCTGCGTATCCCTCGGGAATTGCGACGGCGATTTCCGCCACAATTTCGCAGGAATCGAAAACGGCGAGCGTGCGTTTTAAAATCGGCTCGCCGCCGAGGTGCAAAAACTGTTTGGGAATATCGCCGCCAAGGCGTACACCCGCGCCTGATGCGGGAATTACTACGTTAATTTTCAAACTTTTCGCCATTCGCCGAGCACACAAATCGCCATTAGAAATTGGTCGCCCGCGTTCCTTTTGTTTATTTTTCACGATTCACCTCATTGCACAACCACAATTTTCTCCGGAAAAACCAACGCCGGAAAGCTCGCCGTTATCATGTCGGTCCAGACGAAAAATTCCATGCCCGTTGTGATTTCGGCGGGCGAAAGATAGCCGCGATTCGGGTCGATAATCGTTGTGTCGGCGGTTATTGTGATTCGATATTTTTCATTTGCGCAAAGAAAAGTCGCCGAATCTTCGCTGATTACAATGCTTTCGCCGACAAAAACCGAAAATGCCGCCGCGTCGGCGCAAGACCAGTTCAGCCAAAAAACCACGGCGGAATGCGGCTCGTCGCCGCCAAGATTATACGCCACGCGCACGTCGCTGTCCAATGTAATTGCGTCGGCGCGGACGCGATGTCCTGTTTTTAAATCATAAACCGGCGCGTCGCCCACGCTTACGAGTACGCTCGCATACCCGCTCGGGGTCAGCGGGTCGCCCACAACGTGCAAAACGTCGCCGCTAATTTCCATAACAAAACCGATTGTCTCTCCGATTTTATTGTCGCCGAAAACCTCCACACCTTGCAGCGCAATAAAAATCGCCGCAACAACCGCGAAAATACAGGCTTTCATCCAATTCCTCCGTCTTTGCAAAATTGATGGCATTAGTGACACTAACATCATCAATTTTGCTTTTTTCCTTATTATGCCCATCCATAAAATGCATATTCGTTTGCGGGCGAAAATAAAATTAAAGGGAATGGATGAGGTGGTTTAGATGAACCGAGTGCTTTACAGGCGAGTTTCGCCGTCACGCATGAGCGGCGCAAACGGCGCAAGCAGAGCAAACGACACACGCGTCGCGCGCGCCGAAAACCCGGTTTCCGGCGACCCCACGGATGCCGAAACCATTATTTTGCAGTGCGTCGTAAGCGGCGCGCTGGTTATTTGCGTACTTTTGCTTGGGCTTGTGAATATTGATGCCGCCGCGAATTTTCGAAACACCTTGCGCAACGCGCTTTCCGGCGCGGAAACACCGACGGAACTTTTCACCGTGCTTCAAGATTTTGGACAAAATTTTGGGCATAATTCCGAACACAATTCCGAACAATCCCCGACCGAGGACTTTTTCATTGCACCGCAAAATCCCGCGCAAGACCCCGCATCGGAAATTTACATAAGCGAGCCGTCTGATTCTTATCCCGAGCTTTATCTCGACCTTAATCTTGACCTGCCCCCGTTTACGCTTCCGCTAACGCTGTCAACCGCATACGCCCAAGCTCCCTCCGCATGGATTCCCCCCGCCAACGGCCGCATTTCATCGCCCTCGGGCAATCGCATAAATCCCGTAACGGGTCGCCACGAATTCCACGACGGCATAGACATCGCCGTCCCCGTCGGCACGCCGATTCTCGCGCCGAAAGCGGGCGAAGTCACAGCCTCGGCATTTTGCCCCGGCTACGGAAATTTCATGCGCCTCGCCCACGCCGACGGCTATACAACCTTCTTCGCGCACCTCTACCGCGCCGCCGCCACAGTAGGCGAAATCGTCCCCCAGGGCGCGCGCATAGCCTACTCCGGCAACACAGGTCAATCCACCGGTCCCCACTTACATTTTTCAATTTTTTTGGACGGGCAGTTTGTTGACCCGCTAACGCGAGTTGAGCCTTAGTATCACAATAATATTGCTTATCGCGTCTCTCGCCGTCCACGAGTACGCGCATATCTTCGCGGTGCGATTCCTTGGCGGAAAAATCGAGAGCGCGGGGCTTTTCCCTCTTGGGTTTTTCGCAAAAGCGCGGCGACTCGAGACACTTTGTGCGTGGGAGCGATATGTAATTTTCGCGGCGGGGCCGACTGCGAATTTTGCGATAGCGGCGTGGGCATTTTCGGTGTCGCATATTTCATACATTGGCGTGGGATGGCTGAATTCGCTTGCGTTTTACAATGTTGTGCTGGGGATTTTCAATTTAACGCCCGCGCTTCCGCTTGACGGCGGCCGAATCGCATTGCAATTTTTGGGCAACCGCATCGGCATTTTGCGCGCAAGCCGCATAATAAAACGGCTCGGCATCTGCATCGCATGGGTATTTATTCTCATCGGCGTCGTGCAAATGCTGTTGTTTCCTTTTAATATAACGCTCTTTTGCGCAGGAATTTTCTTGCGCAACAAAAATAAAAACATCGCGCCCGAGCTTCAAGCCGCCTTCCATGCCGCCCTAACAGGCAAAGAATCCCGCGCCCGAACCCTGCCGATAAAAGAAGTATCCCTGCCTGCGGAAACCGAAATAAAACACGCCCTCGAACGCCTCGCGGGCGATTATTTCATTGTATTCCGCGTCGGCACAGGCGAAAAAAAACGCCCGCTCCGCGAGCAGACGCTTCTTGAGTATGTTTTCAAAAATGGGATGAGCGGGAC
>WRGX01000090.1 GCA_009786975.1 Defluviitaleaceae bacterium | reverse complement strand
CATCGGGTGAACTGAATTTACGGCGTGTTTCAAACAGATTTTTTTCCGCTTGTATTTTCGCCGCAAAATGATAGAATGAAAGCACTTTCGCAAATCTCGCTTTTAATCTGCGTTTTTTGCTCATTGATGAAGGAGCTGTTTATATGGCTAATTTTGCACAAGGCTCGGTGATTTGTAACACCGGCGAACCCTTTAGAAATCTTTTAATCGTAACGGAGGGCAGCGTTGAAGCGGAACTCGGCGGGCATAAATTTACGTTCGGAGTCGGCGATTTCTTGGGCTTCAGCGCGATAATAGAAGGCACACACAGCCTGACATACACCGCGACAACCGAAGTTACCGCCTTTTCGTATGATTTCGAGGATATTTCCTCGCTTGAAACCTTGCTTCGCGAGAAAGAGGATACTAAAAATGTAATCGTCGCCTCGATGAGCCGCCAACTCTCCATGTTTTTGCATGAACACGCGTCGCTGAAGAGCGAGGCCTTTAAAGCGCACGACCTTGTAACGAAGGTCTATCCGCTGTATGAAAAACTTTGCGGTCGCTATGCATACACGGCAAAGAAATTGCCCGCACTCGCGGCGGTTCAGCCCCCTACGGGCGACAGTGTTCCCGATTGGGCGTACAACTACTACGCAGGCATTACGGAACTCGAACCCGCGGTCCAAAAAGCGTTTTTCAGCAAGCAAGGAATCTCGCTGGGCTATATAATCGGCGGCTCCGAGGAGATTTGCCGAATAATTGCCGCGTGCGAAACGTATCAAAAATACATCGCCGATATTTCGCGCGTAATGTTAAGCCCGACACGCTTCGACTTGTTCTCGATTCTTGCCGAGCTTCATGTGGACTCCGCAACAATCGGAGGCGCGGACGCCGCCGTCGACACAATAATGTCCCCGATTACAACAATGCTTTCAAGCATGAGATACGTTGACCAAAACGCGTTCAAAAAACGCGTCGAGGACTATAAAAACAACCTAATCACCGCGCGCGGAGGCAAAAGGCAGCCCGGTGGCGCGCTGACCGCCGGGGAAAAGCAAAATTTGGCAGATTCGATGACCATTATTTTAAAATATTCGGGCTATCCCGAGGAGCAGGCAAACAAATTTGCCCGCCTCGTGCAGGAGTATGTAAAATTATCCGACCGAGCAAGCAGCGACGACGGTCCCCACCGTATGCGCCGCGAGCTTACGACAATGTTCAACGAGGTATACAAGCTCACCTTTATGAACAGCTTAAACGACCCTGCCTTGCCGACAATTATAAAAATGTTCCTGAATTTCGGCTATATGGACGCGAATCTCGCCGGGCATGATAACGCGGATTATCTCTACTCGATTGCCGACTCCGTAACCGGCGACCCCGAGCGCGGCATATACACGGCGCAGGAATGGTTAACCGCCGTATATCAAGGCAAAAAAGACCCCTGCCGCAACGAATTTGACATGGACTACGCGGCGCACGTTGCCGAACTCAAGCAACAAAAACGCTTCGACGCAAAGGAAGAAGCCCGTCTTTTGGCGGACAACGAGCTGAAATTAATCTTCGAAATTGACAATATCTTCCCGATTGTAAACAAGCTGACCTTTGGACGCATCACGACGTTCTGTCCGATATTTTCAGACAATAACGTCCAGCGCGGCCTTGAAGGCTCGATGATTACGCCCGAAGGCATCCGCCAAGCCTTTGACGAAATTAAAAAGGTCGATTTCGGTGCGTTTTATCGCGAAACGTTATACTCCAACACGGAAATCGGCGTGCCGCGCGAAACCGTGCATATTGAAGTTATGCCGGAGGTTATTTTGATGCCGAACGTGGGCGTGCGCGGAATAATGTGGCAGGAAATCGAAGGTCGCAAGCGTACGACTCCGGGACGTATGTTCGCGCCGCTGTTTTTGCTGACCGACCTGAAGCCGCTTATGACGCGGCTTACGGGCGAATTCCGCTGGGAAATGTGCAAACGCGTACAAGGTTCGCGCTGGCAGGACATCACCGAGGCGTCGCTAACGGCGGAATATTGCGATTATCTGCAATTCTACAAATCGAATCGCGACCTTTCGACGGAACTCAAGGCGCAAGTCAAAATCGAACTCACCCGCTCGCGGAACAACTACAAAAATGTTTTCGTTTTAAATTACGTCGATTGGATTACGCACGAGGCGAACGGTTCGCCGCGCCTTAATCGCGTTGCGCGGAAAATTTTGATGAAGTATTGCACTTTTGCGTCGGAAATTCGCGAAGGCCTGTCGCAAAACCCGCAGTTCGCCGAGGCACTCAAGCTCCTCAATTTCAAGAAAAACCAACGCGAACACCTCCTCTCGCGCGTAATTCAAAAACTCACGGTGTCCAAAATCCCCGTCCCCCAAGAGCTTACCGACGAGTTGGAATATGTAAAAAGTTGACTTTTGGCGGGAGAATTATTATCCAAATTGGCATACAATAGTCATATAATACCATATAATACCATATAATACCATCGAAAGGACCCCATACTATGAAGCGATATTATATTTTGATTTGCCTGCTTGTCGCGCTTTTAGCTTTTTCAGCGTGCCGACCGGAAGAAGTGCCGCCTGAAGTTTACGTGCCTGTCGTGGAAGATAACGGCGAAGAAGACGACGAAGAACCGGAAGAAATTGAAGCGGCTCCGACCTTGGTAAATTTCGAGGAGGAGCTTGACCCGCGTACGTGGTATTCGCTGGCGCATGATAATCATATTCAACATTTGCCTCGCGGCACATCGGGCGCAGAGGCTATTTTTGGCGGAACGCCGCATCTCGCGCCGTTTGGCACCCCGACGTTCGCGCTCGTTTCAAACCCGCTTTTTGACGGTCGCCACGGAATCAGAGTTTCCGGCCGGGCAAACTATATGAACACATTCGAGGTTATGACAGACAGGCTTGATTTGCGAAGTGCCACGTACACCATTCGCGTACAAGGCGTTGTTGACGCCTTTTTGCCGACGGAAGTTATGCTTTCCGGCGGAGACTACCCGTTTTCCACAATTGTTTCGGTCGAAACCCTTAGCGATTTTGCCCTTGAGACGCGTATTTCCGCCTCGATTTTATCCGACATGGGTATCGACCTTGACGAGCTTGAATACGCTTTTTTGATTCACACAAATAATGCCGCAGATTTCAGCGTCTTTGATATCACTGTGACAAACGGACCGTTCGAGCGGGATTTTGAACCGACGGAAAGACCGACACCGACGCCGGAACCTGAGGAAACGGAGGAGCCGGAAGAAGAAGAGGAGGAAGAAGAAGAAGAAGAGGAAGAAGAGGAAGAAGAGGAACCGGAAGAAACCCCTGAGCCGACGGAAGAACCTTCGCCGTCACCGTCCCCGTCACCGTCACCCTCTCCGTCTCCATCGCCGTCGCCGTCGCCGTCCCCCTCACCCTCACCCTCACCCTCACCTTCACCCTCTCCATCCCCCTCGCCGTCTCCATCTCCATCGCCATCGCCGTCCCCATCCCCTTCGCCCGACCCTGACCCCGACCCCACCCCGACCCCCGAACCCGCCGCCACCACTGTTTACAATATGGCGAGCGATTCGAACGTCACCGGGCTGGCAATGGGCGCGACGGGTCCGATTTCCGACGTTATTCGCGGCGACTTTAACAATCTCCGCCCCTCGGGAACCGCTACCGCAACGGTCGTCGATAACCCCCTCGGCGGAAACGCAATAATGCTGACAAATCGCGCGAACAGCGACGCGACAATTGATATTTGGCGCGATACGATTTTTGATATCACATCCGATAACACTTACACCGTTCGTGTACGCGGTGTTGCGGGCGCGGGCGAAGTCGTTGCGATTCGCTCGACATCGGCAGATATCCGCATCGGCGAAGTTACCGCCGGTGGAAACGGCGCGTTCGATTTGCGCATCGAAGTTACAAGCGAAACCCTGCGCCAGCGCGCATTCGGCAGAGGTTTGCGCATTTTCACATCCGGCACAAGCGACCTCACAATCCACGAAATCCGCGTTACCCACTAAGGCGAGGAGATGACGAAATGCCTAATTACGGAGAAAATTTGCGCGAGCAATTGCTTGAAAAAGCCTTGCGCGAGACGGGAAACGAAGAAAAGCTGGACGAAATCAACGAAATAATGATTCAGTTTTACGCCGGAAAAAAGGTGAATTTGCCGATTAAAGCAGACAAAAATGAATAGCGTAAAAATTCAAAGGGACGGTTTCGCCGATTTATTTTCGGCGGAATCGTCCCTTTTGACGCAAAATAATTCGCAATCCGCTTCGCCGCGCGCCGAGTTTCATGCCGGTGCCTGCGGTTTTTCGGCGCGGGCGGAACGGTCGCTCGTTGATTTTGCCGGACCTGCATTTTTCCCGGACGGAACGCGCGGCGTTGTTCGGTGCGTGGACGCCGCCGACCTTGCGGCGTGCGGCGTGCGCGGCATCGTAATGAACGCATATCATTTGATGTCAAAGCCGGGTGCGCAGGTTATAAAATCCGTTGGCGGCTTGCACGCTTTTACCGGCTGGGATGGCGTAATCGTCACAGATTCCGGCGGATTTCAGGTGTTTTCACTGCTACGCGAAAATGCCTCGATGGGTGAAGTCCGTCCCAATGAAATTATCTTTCGCAGGGACGGCAAAAAGACAATTTTGTCGCCCGAAAAATGCATCCAATCCCAGCTTGCTTACGGTGCGGATATTTTAATGACCCTCGACCACTGTACGCATCCCACCGACCCCTATGATGTGCAAGCCCGAGCCGTTGATACGACGATTCGTTGGGGACGAAAGTGCATGGATGAATACTTGAAAAATTCTCGAGGACTCCGCCACGGAACCCCCGCAAGGAGAGCCAAGCCCCCCTTGACCCCCGAACATGGAATTTTCGGCATAATTCAAGGCGGCAACGAAAAAAAATTACGCCGCGAATGTGCCGAGGCGTTAATCGAAATGGGATTTTCGGGGTTTGGATTCGGCGGGTGGCCGCTTGACGAAAAGGGGCGGCTTACCGAGGAAATTTTGGCTCACACGGCGGAACTTATGCCGACGGGCGTGAAATATGCGATGGGTATCGGCAAGCCGGAAAATATTGTGGCTTGCGTTAAGATGGGATACAATTTGTTCGATTGCGTGATTCCGACGCGGGAGGCGCGGCATAACCGTCTGTATGTTTTTAACGAGGAATTTGAATCGGCGCGAGATATTGAACTTGATGGAAATTTTTACAAATACCACTACATTTTGGACGATGAATACCGCCGCGATTCCCGCCCGATTTCGCGGATTTGCGACTGCCACACCTGTCAAAATTATTCCCGCGCATACCTGCGCCACCTCGCAAGCATCGGCGACGGCCTCGCGAATCGCCTCGCGACAATACACAACTTGCGCTTTTATACGATGCTAATGGAGCGATTTCGGTCGTGAAAAAATACGATATGCTTTATCCGCCGCTTGTTGAACGGATTTCGGCGGAGGAGGAACGTCGGGTGCATATGTCGGCGTCCGCGCGTTCCCTCGAGGCGGGATGCGATTTTTATCACAAAAAAACGCAAAAAGCGGCAAAAACGCGCCTGCATCAAATGTTCGGCGCGTATTTGCATGGGAACGCGCACAAAAAAGCCTCGCGGATTTTGGCGCGCCAAACGCACAGCGGGCATCGGGGACATGTGTCTGCTTCGGCGCATTCTCTCGAAGTCGGGCGCAGCTTTCTTTGCATTGAAAACAAACCCGACGCGGAGGCACTTCTCGCGCTTCACGCCTCAACAAGGGAGCGACTGCCTCACATAAAAAATTTTTACGAATTCATCGCGGCGCACGCGGGCGAAAACAAAACAAGCTGCGAAATCAAAACAATTTCAGACCTCGGATGCGGCTTTAATCCCTTCGCGCTTCCGCTGATGCCTGCCGAATTTACGCATTCCCTCGAGGCATATCACGCATGGGATATCGACCTTAGAACACGAGACTTGCTGAGTATTTTTTTCGCCGCACAAGACCTGCCGCAAACCGCAAAATGCGCAGACCTGATAACCGACACGCCCGCAATCTCAGCCGACGTCATCTTCATGCTCAAACTCCTGCCCGTACTCGAAGCCCAATCCCCGGGCCGAGGTTTCGCCCTCGCAAACGCACAAAACGCACGTTTTCTCATAATCACCTACCCGACAAAAAGTCTCGGCGGACGCGAAAAAGGCATGGAGAAAAACTACTCCGCCGCCTTTGAAAACGCGGTCGCATCGGGCGCGCTGTCAAATTTCAAGCCCGTTGCGTCCGAAAAAATCGGAAACGAGCTTGTGTATGTATTAGTGTCGCCCATGTACACACATTATATACGCACCAAGAGCCGATAAATACGTCACCTTTAGACTTGACAGTCCAAACTTCGAATTATGGAAAGTCAAGCGCGACCACCGAGCGGTAGTCGCAAGCAACAAGTAAAAAATGCTTAAAGACGGGTACT
>WRGX01000089.1 GCA_009786975.1 Defluviitaleaceae bacterium | reverse complement strand
CAGAAGCGATTGACGCATGGGAAAAGCTCGTGGCGCATTACGAAAAAAAGGGGCTTTTTGAACATATCGCACGCCCCGAGCGTGAAATAGCCAAATTGAAGCTGATGTTGTAAAGCACATTTCTCGTGTTATGTCTATAGCTGTTTTACAGCGCGAGTAGCCCAATAAGTTGATATGCCGGCATCTTTTAATGCCGCTTCAATTTTATCGGGGGCTTTGCCGTCATACAGCGTGCTGTCTGTATCTTCATACGCCGCCGTGATTACAAACCCTGCCTTTAACTGCCCGCCGATTTGCTCGTTAAAACCGTGGCTGAATTGTACGCTGTCTTCGCCGTCTGCCTTGAGCTTTGCCATTTGCGCGGGATTTTTTAGCGGGTTATAGGGCAATTTTTCGGATACTGTCAGCGGATTATCATAATCGTGAAACGCGAAAATCAAGCCATTATCAAGCCCCGACAACAGTACCCCGCCCGGCTTCAAAACGCGATAGCATTCACGCCATACATGGTGTACATCTTCAATGTACACATTGGATACCGGGTGAAAAATCAGGTCAAAACTCTCATTTTCAAAAGGAAACGGCTTTGTCATATCCGCTTTGACAATATTGATGGCATATCCTTCGCGTTCTGCAACCACGCGCTCACTGTCAAGCTGCTTGTCGGATAAATCCATTACCGTACAATCCGCGCCAATTAGCGAAAAAATGGGCATTTGTTGCCCGCCGCCGCTTGCAAGCCCAAGCAATTTCGCGCCTTTTAACGGCGGAAACCACTCATGGGGTACTGCCGTGTCCGGCGTTAGCAAAACACGCCACTGCCCGTTTCTCGCATTTTCGCATGTCTCTTTTGTGACCGGGACACCCCACGCCCAGCCGTCTTCTGCCCATTTGCTGATTGCATCTGCGTTTTTTATTGTGTAATCGTCCATATCGAATTATAACTTCCTTTCCATCGTTGTATGCATGACCTTAAACCCCATGTTTTCATACATTTTGCTTGCGTTTTCGTTGAATGGGCACACTGAAAGCTGTAACCGTTCCGCACCACTTAGTTTTGCTCGCTCTCTCGCATATTCAAGTAATGCCCGGCCGATACCTCGACGTTGTGCTTTTTCAACTACACCCATGGAATCAATATGTGCAACAACCACATCACGGTATACAGTCTGATTCTCCCCGTAATCGAAAAAACTCATATGGCAAAAACCCAATATTTCATTCTCCGTGGTATTTATTGATTCTTCGTAAACAAAAATTTCTACGCACTCATTATTTAATAACTCCATGTAAATTTCTTCACTGAACGCGGGTGCCTTAAATATATCCGGACGCGCTTCGTGGTGCATATTCCCAACGGATTTCACTAACAACGAAATCGAATAAAAATCTGCCGGGGTAGCTTTTCTTATCATTTTTGTCATCCTTCTACACTGAAATAAAAGGTAGCCCGCCAACCACAGTGTATCCAAACGTATGTACAAATGCAACCTTGAGAAAGGCGAACAATGGAATGCTTTTTCAAAAAAAACGAAGGCTTCCCCGGAATATAAAAAACGAGTCGGCGAGTGACACTCGCCGACTCGTTTTTATTTTCGAACGGCCCTTTTTTGCGTTGACCTTGATACAATGTGAGTGGTATGATTTATCGAAGCTGATTTAGAGTACGGGCAGAGCGGATATCGCTTTGTTTGGGACAAAACAAAGGCGGAAAGTAATTTAACGAAACATGAAATACTATTTGAGGAAGCCGCATCTGTTTTTGTTTTGGATGAGCAAGAAACATTTATTGACGATGAACACTCTGATGATGAAGAACGTTGGATTGTAATTGGCGTTAGTCAATCATTGCGACTTCTTACCGTTATCCATTGTTGGCGCGAAGACGATACGATTATTCGCATAATTTCAGCACGAAAAGCTACGCAATTGGAACGTAAACTATGGGGGAGGCAGTTGCATGAAAGCAGAATATGACTTAACAAAATTAAGAAGAGTAGAGCATCCTATGCAAGCAAGAATTGATAGTGGAGAAGTGAAGCTCATTAGTATTTTTGACATTCCGGACAGAGATAAAAAGCTGTCCGCGCTTGACCCCGAAGAGCGTGAGTTTATGTTGGAATTGTTTGCCCGCAGGTCTGCTGTTGATGAATCTATTCCTTCATCCCCGGCGAACTGACAAGCGCGGAAAAATATCCAAAAACAACCGCAATCGTCACCCCGCCCGCCATAGCCGTAAATCCTCCCGTCAAAACACCAATCAATCCACGCTCGTCAACCGCTTCTTTGACCCCCCGCGCAAGCAAATTACCAAACCCCGGAAGCGGCACGGTCGCACCCGCCCCCGCAAAATCAACCAATCGCTCGTAAACCCCAAGCCCCCCAAGCACGCAACCCGCCACAACAAAAAATACAAGCACCCGCGCCGGGGTCAGTTTTGTCAAGTCAATCAAAAGCTGCCCCAAAACACAAATCGCCCCGCCAATTACAAACGCCCAAAAAATATCCATTTTTTTTACCATTCGCTGATACGCACCAATTCCTGATGAAAATTGGTCGTCCGCGTTCCCTTCTTCAAATTTTCACACTTTTCGCCATTCGCTGAGCGCACAAATCGCCATTAAAAATTCGCCGCCCGCGTTCCTCTTGCTGATTTTTCACACTTAACTTTCAACAGCCACCGCATGAGCGATGCCCGGAATGGATTCGCCTTGCTGAATTGTTACGACGCTGTGAAGCGCGCCGGTTGGGACGAACAGGATTTTTTTAATTGTGCCGTCGCGGAGTTGCTTCATATAATGTGCGGCGAATACTGCCGCGCTGCATCCGCAACCGCTTCCGCCGGCGTGTACGTCTTGTTTTTCGGTGTCGTAGATGAGAAGGCCGCAGTCGTTCAGGCGGTCGGTGGCGGTGAAGCCGTCTTGCGCGAGAAGCTGTTTCAGAAGTTGCAAGCCGTACATACCCAAATCTCCGGTTGCGATTACGTCGTAATAATCGTGAGGGAGGGACAGGTCGCGGAAATGTTTTGCGATTACGTCGGCGGCGGCGGGAACCATTGCCGCGCCCATGTTGTTCACATCTTTTTGACCGAGGTCAACGATTGCGCCCGTGGTTGCCGAGGTGACATAGGGGCCGCGGCCGTTTGATGAAAGCATAACCGCGCCGTCGCCGGTTACGGTCCACGAGGCCGTCGGAGCGCGTTGCGTGCCCAGCTCGAGCGGGAATCGAAAAGTCTTTTCCGCGCCGCAAAAATGAGACGACGCGTTTGCGACAATATAGTTCGCAAATCCGCCGTCAATCAGCATCGCACCGAGGGACATCGCCATCCCCATCGCACTGCACGCGCCGAAAAGCCCGAAAAACGGCCGCTCAAACGAGCGCGCGCCGTAAACCGAGCCGCTGTTTTGGTTAAGCAAATCGCCCGCGAAAATATAATTTACGTCTTTTGCCGCGAGTCCGGATTTTTGTATGCAAAGCTCGACGGTTTGGCGCATAAGTTCGCTTTCCGCCTGCTCCCATGTGTCTTTTTCGAACAAAATATCCTCCGAAATTTTGTCGAAAAGCGGTGCAAGCGGTCCTTCGCCCTCCTTTGGCCCAACGACCGCCGCCGCGCTGATAATCGACGGCGGATTGATAAACTTAACACTGGCGTCACCTAAATGTTTTGTCATTACTGCCTCCTATAAAAAGCTGTACCCGGCTTCGAGAGAACGCGTCGCACACGAAACGTGCTGACGGTGTCCTTGGCGCGCTCACCTAACAAAGTAGTAAATAAGACCGACAATCACCGACGTCACAGTGCCGTAAACAATAACCGGCCCGGCAATCGCAAACATTTTCGCGCCGACGCCAAGCACAAGGCCTTCATTTTTATGCTCAATCGCGGGGGCGGCGATTGAGTTTGCAAAACCCGTAATAGGAACAATCGTACCCGCGCCGGCAAACTTTGCGATTTTATCGTAAATCCTTAATGCGGTAAGCAAAATCGCCGTAACAATCAAAATTCCCGCAACCATAATGCCCGTATCTTCCCGCGAAAACCCCATCGCCTCAATCCGACTGTACAACACCTGCGCCACCGCACAAATCGCCCCACCAACCAAAAACGCCTTAGCACTGTTCAAAACAACCGCACTTTTCGGCGACGCTTCCTTTACGAGTTTTTCGTAATTTTTTGCTGTCATCGAATCTCTCCTTTAGGCTTTACATATCGCCCGAACTGTAAAATCCGGGTACCAGAAAATATAACAACGCGCCGACCATTTTCCCAAACGCAATCGCTAAAACGAAGAAAAATATCCCGCGAGAAACGCGACCGCGGCGCGTGAGAA
The DNA here is from genome assembly GCA_009786975.1 of Defluviitaleaceae bacterium. Lineage (GTDB taxonomy): Bacteria > Bacillota > Clostridia > Lachnospirales > WQUN01 > WQVC01. The sequence continues at coordinate 1,947 of WRGX01000089.1, read as the reverse complement.
TCGGAATAACGTCGAGGGTTTCCGCCAAGGACATCGCCAGCGAGCCGTAAAAAATGCCGATGCAGATGCTGGCAAGGGCGGTGGCAACTGCGCCGATAGGCAAACGAAGCCCGGTGAATCCGATGATGGTGCCGAAAATTCCGCCGAGGGTCAGCGCGGTTTCATAGGTTTTTACATACGCCTGCGTGCGCGTTTTTTGCGCAAAACGCGGCACCACGCCGATTACCGAAATAAAGGCGAAAACCGCGCCGGAAACAACCGCGCCCGACGCAAATCCGATTAGCACCGCGAAGGCGTACCGCAAAATATCAAGTAGCATTTTCGCCCGCGTCCATTCTTTCGACCATCGCCTCGGTTATATCTTTTTCGTACATTTCGATTTCAACCTCAATTGGCGTAGGGTCGTCGGTAATTTTTCTGCCGAAAAAGTGGTTGTAGAAAAAAATTATGCCGACCGCGAGTCCGATTGCGTAGGGGATTGCGATGATTGGCGGGTTGGATTGGTGCGTGGCGAAAATCAGGGTGTGCCAGCGTTCGAAAACCCGCGGGATTTGGCTGTCGGTGTGGAAAGCCATAATTGCCGTTGTTGCGCCGAAAAAAAGTACCAGCGAAACGAAGGCGATGCGCGCCCACAGAAAAAACGGCTGCTCCCGCTTTTCGCGCCACACCGCGTGTACCCAAGTATCGGATTCGCCGACGTTATTTATCGTCGCGCCGGGGTACGCGGCGGCGATTTTTTTGATGATATCTGTGACGCTTACGGCGTAGTTTTTGTCACCTTTGTCGAGCTTTTGCAGGCGGATTTTTTTGATTTTTTTCGCCTCGTCGCCCTTTGCCACGATGTCGGCAACGTCGCCGACGGTCACATCGTGCCTGTTAAGCAAGTCCGCCTTTTTCTTGGGCTTGATGTAAATATCCAAAATTGCACCTCACAAACGTACCCCCAAAATTTCGCTCATACTCCTGCGGCAGAAGAAAAAACGCTCCCATCCCCGCCGCCGCAACAAGCAAAATTATTATCACCAAAATTTTCAAAAAAATTCTCGCCATCGTCACTCTCCGGTAGAGATTCTCCGCTTGCAGACGTTTGCAGACGTTTAGAGGCGAAATAACAAAACACCCCTTTTTCGGATTTTTGCCGAAAAAGGGGCGTTGTAAACGTGAATTGATTTTTTAGTCGCGGTTGTATTTTTTCTTGAATTTCTCGACGCGTCCGCCGGCTTCGAGAAGCAGTTTTTGGCTGCCCGTGTAAAAAGGATGGCATTTTGAACATACTTCGATTCGGATTTCTTCTTTTGTCGAGCCCGTAACGAACTCGTTGCCGCAGTTGCATCGTACTTTTGATTCAAAAAATTTCGGATGGATAGCCGCTTTCATTTTTTCACCATCCTTTCCTCCCAAATTTCGCGCTTTTCGGCGCGACCGCGATTGTATCACGCTTGTCAGAAAATTGCAAATGCGCGCATTTGCTTATTTACGGGTGAATTCTATTATCTCTGCAAGTGACCTTCCAGCCTTTTTCATTTTACGCGCAATTTCCAAAGCCCTCAAATTACCGCCGCGCTTTTCGGCGCGTTCTTTGATTACACTTTCATTATGAAATTTATCGGTTTCAAACATCCGCCTACTTCTATATTTTGCGCGTTGGTGTTCGTCTTGACCACCCTATATTATGAAGCTCGGGAAGTCAACGTAAATTTATGACGATTTTCAAAAACCCACCACGAGCTTGGTCAAAGAAAATTTCCGCAACAATTTATCCCAAAATCGCATCAAAAATTGATTCGGGAAAAACCCCTTGCAAGCCGCTTATGGAGTGGGTTTGAAGGGCATTAAAAAAATGAACCAGTCTTAGAGCCTGTATAACATAAATTTTACCAATTGAGACTTTTTCTTTAAGCCTGTAGTAAAATGGAAACAAAAACAGGTGAAGCAATGAGAATATTT
>WRGX01000088.1 GCA_009786975.1 Defluviitaleaceae bacterium | reverse complement strand
CGGGAGTCGGCTCGGGGGTTGGCATGGGCTTTGCGCCCGGACGCGGCGTTGCCTGCGGGGCGGGTTGCGCGAGGGGACGCGCACCTGTTTGTTCGCCCGCGATTTCCGAGTCGTCAGCAAGGTAGGCAAGTTGCGCCATTTCCGGCACAAGTTCCGCTTTTATTTGCGCCGTGGAAACATGCTTTCCGCCGTCCGCAAGTGCCGCAACGGCATCATTGCCTTGCCGAAACACTAATTGAAACGCGTTTATACCCGCGAAAACAACCGTCCCGAGTATTAATAATCCCAAAAATGCGAATAGCAAAACCGCTAAACCCATTGGCACCGTTTCTTTGTTGTTCATAAAAAATCCCTCCATTTTCTATGGGGGCTGCGCCCCTCTCGCGCGGAGTGTCAAATTATTCCCTGCGCAATCATTGCTTCGGCTACCTTTTTAAAGCCCGCGATATTCGCGCCGGCAACGAGGTCGTAGCCAAGCCCGTATTCCTTGGCGGCGCGCGCGGATTCGTCGTGAATATTTTTCATTATCGCGCGGAGTTTTTCGTCAACTGCCTCGGTTGTCCATGAGTAGCGCATCGAATTTTGGCTCATTTCAAGGGCGGAGGTCGAAACGCCGCCCGCGTTTACTGCCTTTGACGGCGCGAGAATTACGCCGCTTTTTTGGAAAAATGCCATGGCGTCGTTGCTGCACGGCATGTTTGATACTTCGACGACGAATTTCGTGCCGTTCGCGACGATTTGCCGCGCTTCGTCCATGCCGATTTCGTTTTGTGTTGCGCAGGGCATCACGACGTCGGCCTTGACTTCCCACGGTTTTTTGCCTGCGTGGAAGGGCGTGTTGAACTTTTTCGCGTAATCCTCGGCCTTGTCGCGACCGGATGCTCGCATTTCTAACAAATATCCGATTTTTTCGGGGGTTGAAACGCCGTCCGCGTCGTGTACATAGCCGTCGGGGCCGCTTATTGTTATAACCTTGCCGCCCATTTCAGCCAGTTTTTCCGCAGTCCCCCAGGTCACATTTCCGAAACCGGAAAGCGCGAAGGTCAGCCCCTTCATATCAATTTTTTCGTGTTTGAACATCTCGGCGGCGTAGTACACCGCGCCGTATCCCGTCGCTTCGGGGCGGATAAGCGAGCCGCCGTAAACCAGCCCTTTGCCCGTTAAAACGCCGTTTTCCCATGTACCTTTAATCCGCTTGTACTGCCCGTAGAGGTAGCCGATTTCCCTCGCGCCGACGCCGATATCTCCGGCGGGGACGTCGATGTCGGGGCCGATATGTCTGTAAAGCTCGGTCATATATGCTTGGCAAAACCGCATGATTTCGCCGTCGCTTCGACCGCGGGGGTCGAAATCCGCGCCGCCTTTTCCGCCGCCAATCGGCAGCCCCGTAAGCGAATTTTTAAAAGTCTGCTCGAACGCCAAAAATTTCGCGATGCTCATATTCATCGAGGGGTGAAAACGCAGGCCGCCTTTGTACGGCCCGATTGCCCCGTTAAATTGTACGCGAAAGCCGCGATTTACGTGGGTTTGCCCCGCGTCATCGACCCAGCTTATTCGAAAAACAATCGCGCGCTCGGGTTCGGCAATCCGCTCCAAAAGCCCCATTTTCTCGTACTCCGGATGCTTATCAACAACCAGTTCCAGCGATTTAAAAACCTCTTCAACTGCTTGCAAAAATTCCGTTTCGTGTCCGTCCCGCTTTTTTATTTTCTCGAGGACGCCTTTGACATAGGTGTTCACCGGTACCGACTCCTTTGTGTATGTAGTGCGTTTCCTTTCTATTAAATAACATTTTGCAGTGTTTCGTCAAGGGAAATTTGCGGAAATACAGCAAGCGGCAAATTTGCAAAACACAACGAAAGCCTTTGGGGACACGTCCTATTTTGCATAACGCATATTTTCCAAAATTTGTGCGGTTTCGGGGTCGATTAAACTTTCTATGGGGTTCTTTTTGATTGGGCGGGAATTTTTGTGGGTGGCGAGGGCGGTTTTGCGGGTGGTTTCGATTTCTGTCCAGAGGTCGGCGGCGGAGATTCGTGACGCGCCGGCGGCGAGGATTATTAGCTGTTCGAGGGTGTCGGAGGTGGCGACGGTGATTTTGTCCTGCTTTTTTCGCGCCAACTTGTATGTAGCCGCTTCAATATAATGGTCGGCGGTTTCGGCTTCTTTTGTAAAAATTACTTTTATGCCGCGATGATTTTCTACGCTTCCTATGCCGCCTGCGACAAGGTGCGCGTCGAAAACGACGATTATGCGATAGCGCGAAAGGGCGCGGAATTCACACAGCGCGTCGCAGAGTTTTTTCCGCGCGGCGTCAAGCGAATCTGCCGCGACTTTCGCAAGGGAGGCATTTGCGTGAATCACATTGTATCCGTCAACGAGGAGGTAGTGTGTCATTTTAACCTGCGCCGTACGACTTCATATATAAGAACGCCCGCTGCAACCGACACGTTAAGCGACGCGATTTTCCCAAGCATCGGGATGCTTACGGAAAAGTCCGCATTTTCGGCAACGAGGCGGCTCACGCCTTCGCCCTCCGCGCCGAGAACAATCGCAAGCGGCCCCGTTAAATCCGCCTCGAAAAGGCTTGGCGCGTTCATTTCCGCGCAAGCAATCCACAGCCCCGCTTTTTTAAGCTCGTCCAATACGCGGGTGATGTTTCCGACGCGCGCAACCGCCACGTGCGACAACGCGCCCGCCGATGTTTTCGCGACGGTGCCGGTTAAACCGACGGCTCGTCGTTTGGGAATAATTACGCCGTGGACGCCGCCGGCGTCGGCAGAACGAAGCACCGCGCCGAGATTATGCGGGTCGGTTACGCCGTCGAGGATGATTACAAACGGCGGCTCGTTGCGGTCGCGCGCGATTTGTAAAATCTCTTCGACGCTGAAATACGGCACGGCGGGACAAAGCGCGATAACGCCCTGATGATGCCCCGTTTCCGAAAGCTCGTCCAGCTTCGCCCGCGTGACCTCTTGCACAACAAGCCGCCGTTCCCGCGCTTTTGCGGCAATCATGCGAAGGGTGCCGCTGATTGATTTGTCGCCGGGCTTCTCGCCGTCCCCGCGCAAAAGAATTCGGTCGATTGGCTTGTCGTGGTTCAATGCCTCTAAAACCGCTTTGCGACCTTCAAGAATTAAATTCGGGATTAAATTTGTATTTTCCGCTTCCATTATAACGTCCCCTTTTCCGCGATTGTAACACTTTTACAAGGAGTTTTCAAAATTGAGTCGGCGAGTGACACTCGCCGACTCAATTTTGAAAACTCCGTTCAACCGAAGCAATTTATAAATAAATGAAAACGCTATTGCATAATTCAAAAAAATTATGTAATATAGTACAAATATCGCAAAATAAAAAAAAATGAACAAATTGGAGGGTGATTTAAGTGAAAGACATGAAAATCAGAAGCAAATTGTTCTTAGGTTTTGCGTTGGTTTTGGCAATCCTAATGTTCGTGTCCGGCTACGGCGCGATTCAGCTGAACAGCACGAACACAGAGTACACATATTTATTGAACAACCCGATGGCAAGGCGGAATTATCTCCGAAACATCGAGGTCAGAATGATGGATGCAAGGCGTACAATGAACCGCGCTTCGATGTACGCAAGCGAAGTTGACATTGATGTCGCGGGCGGAATGGACGAAGCCGCAAACGACGCGGCAAGAAACAGGGGTATCGACGAGCAATCCGCGATTATTGACCGGTTGCGCAGTGAAATCGTGATGTATACAGGGAATTTCAGGGACTCTGTAATGAACGACACGCGCATGGACTCGGCCTCCCGCAGTGCCCAGCTTCAAAGGATTGACTCCATCGAATCCCTCGCGACGCATTATCTCGACCACTACATCCGGCAAACGATGGCGTATGCCCGCGTCGGTGACACTATGTCTCCGATTGTGGTAACGCGCAATGCCGCAGCTACCACCGTAAACCCGTTTTACAGTGTTTTCGACGAAACCCTTGATGCGTTGAATACATTGGTTGACGACACCGCCGCGGGCTTGAACAGTGCAACGACCAGCTCTTTCCTGCTTCTGCTTCTGCTGGCATTTATCGGCGTCGTAGTGGGCATTGTGATTGCGGCTGTTATTTCCGCCTCGGTCAGCAACCCCGTCAACCGCCTTGTAGGCCTCATACGAAACGTAGAGGACGGCAATCTTAACATCAACTTTGAAAGCAACTTGGCGAAAGACGAAATCGGCGTGATGACCAAGGACGTTTACGCTCTTATAAGCATCGTACGCGGAATGGTCGACGACATTTCAACAATGTCGCACGAAATTACCGTAAAGGGCGATGTTGATTTCCGCCTTGACCCCGGAAAATATCGCGGCAGCTACAATGAAATGATGTCGTCGATGAATGAGTTCTTGGAAACTTATGTCGATGAGATTACATCCATTATTACCATCATTCAAAACGTGAACAAAGGTGAATTCGATGCCAAACTAAAACGTTTCCCGGGCAAAAAAGCCGAGCTGAACAAGACGGTTGATGACCTTGTTGCAAAATTGAACGACGTTTCCGGCGACGTACACTCAATGATTGACGCCGCAACAATAAAAGGCGACATGCATTTCCACATCGACCCGAGCAAATACACCGGCGACTGGAAAGAAATCGCCGACGGGCTTAACCACATCGCCGAAGCCGTTGACGCGCCCATCGTTGAAATCCGCGACGTTATCAACAATTTGGCAAAAGGCAGGTTCGACAAAAAAGTTTCCGGCAATTACGCGGGCGACTTCCTGTCAATAAGTAACGCCGTAAACAACACGATTGACATTCTCGATTCCACAATTCACGAGGTTTCCGATGTATTGGCAGATATGGCAGGCGGCGATTTGACGCACCCCATAACCCGCGAATATGCAGGAGATTTCGCCGAAATCAAGAATTCCATAAACAATATCGCCGACACACTTCGCAAAGCAATGAGCGAAATTAATGCCGCATCGTCAAACGTGCTCGAAGGCGCGAAGCGCATCACGGAAAACGCGATGGAACTCGCGGACGGCTCGCATACGCAGGCCGCGTCCCTTGAGGAGCTTAACGGCACCGTTGAGCTTATCAACATCCAAACCCGCCAATTCGCCGACAATGCCCGCGAGGCAAACACCCTCTCAAACAAATCCACACAAAACGCCCAAGAGGGTAACGACGCAATGAAGCAAATGCTTGAGGCGATGATGCAAATTAAAGATTCGTCGAGCAATATTTCCAAAATTATTCGCGTAATTCAAGACATTGCGTTCCAAACAAATCTACTCGCGCTTAACGCAGCGGTCGAAGCCGCGCGCGCAGGCGAACACGGCAAAGGCTTCGCTGTCGTTGCCGAAGAAGTACGCTCGCTCGCCGCACGTTCGCAAGACGCCGCCGCCGAAACAACAAACCTCATCAATGACTCAATCAGCCGCGTAGAATCCGGCACAGGTATCGCCGAAGTAACCAGCGAATCCCTCGACTCCATCGTTACAAGCGCGAACGAAGTTCTCTCCCTAATCAACAACATCACAGAAGCCGCCAACGAACAAGCCGACATGATTACCCAAATAAGCGGCACACTCTTAACAACGGCAACCACCGTACAAAACAACTCAAAATTCGCCCAAGAAGCCGCCGCAACCGCCGAAGAACTCAACTCGCAGTCTGAAATGTTACAGCAACTTGTTTCGTATTTTAAAATTTAAGACCTCGGGGGAAGGGAGATTTGCGCCCTTCCCCCGAACCCCTTTCCTTCAAACTTTGACAAAAAAAGCTGTAAAGGTATGAAGTGAAAGCGTAATTGCAATTTGAAGTTGCTCCAAAATTAAATTTGCACCACACAAATATCTTTTAACAGCGGAACGCTTAAAAAAAACAGCGTTCCGCTTATTTTTTTGCACGCCGGGAATCCCCGCCGCGCGCTTGGCGCGCTTTTTTATTTCAAATCAAGCAAGCGCATACATAAAAAACACCCTTCTTTGGACGATTTTTACCAAAAAAGGGTGTTAGGGCGTGTTGCCACTACGCAAATGGCACGCTTTTTGGTCAAATTTCCGCCTGTTTCCGCCGCTTACTTCTTGCGACCCGCTAGGTCGCGGCGGCGGAAGCGACGAAAACAGACGAAAATTTGCCTCAAAAATCGTGCCATTCGCGTAGTGGCAACACGCCCT
>WRGX01000087.1 GCA_009786975.1 Defluviitaleaceae bacterium | reverse complement strand
GTACCCGTCTTTAAGCATTTTTTACTTGTTGCTTACGACTACCGCTCGGTGGTCGCGCTTGACTTTCCATAATTCGAAGTTTGGACTGTCAAGTTAAAAATAAGTTGGTAAAAAATTTAGCCGCCCAAACTAAAACAACCAAAAGGCCGGACAATACAGTAAACTCCGTCATTCTGTTTTTCAGAAACGAACGCATAAAAAAATATGTAAGCAGAATACTTAGGAATTGCCCACAAATGTAAGCTCTACGAATATCCATGCCACTCCGTCCATAAATCAGCTCTTTGCCCCTTTAGTATTAAGTGCCTTGCGTACAGATGTTTTGTAGCTTCTTCCAATTGGAAGTTTCTCGGACGTACCCTTCAAAACAAGGTAGTCTTTGAAATCTTTAAAAACATGCAAAGTATTTACCAGCAATGAGCGATTTATGCGAATAAATCCTTTGCCCTTAATATCTTCCTCCACCACTGATAGTTGATTCCGAAACTCAAATTCTGCATCTTTAGTTGCCGCTATTATATCTTTATCACGACTCTCAAAATACAGCACATCCGATAATCGCAGAAGTATAGTACCTTCGTCAAATTTTAGCTTTATCGTATAAACGCCAATATCTTTCCTGCGGCGCATTTCGGCTATCAGCCTGTCCATCAGCGTGTCTATTTGCTCTTGACTTACTTCCTTTATCAAAAACCCCTTGGCATTATAATTAAATCCCATGCACACTTGGTCGTGCATATTTGTTACAAAAATAATATCAACGCTTAAATCTTCTTTTCTGATTCGCCCTGCTGTTTCAAGACCATTCAAACCAGGCATTTGAACATCAAGAAAAACAAAATCAAACAAACCGGGGGCGTATGCTTTTGACAATTCCGTGCCGGATGTATATTCCGTTATATTACTGTTAATATCCCTCTGTGTGAAGTAACTTTTTAACATACGACAAAGTTTTTCGTTACATTCTTTTTGGTCATCGCATATTGCTACGTTCATTCTTATTGCCCCCTTTTCATAAAAACCGGGACGGCTCCTCCGAAGTGCTATATACCGCAGCTAACAAAAAGTACAGTCACTCCCCCCTGGAGCAAGTATAATTATCATCCCTACACCTGTCAAAAAAAACCACGCACATTTTGATGCGTCGATTATGTCATGGTTTCGAAAAAAATTCAAAAACGAGTCGGCGAGTGTCACTCGCCGACTCGTTTTTTTTGGCGCGGTTTTATGGCAATGAATTTGTAAAATTTACCTTTTTGTGTGATAATCAGGGACGGTGAAGGCGATAATTAAGATGGGTTCCTATGCCCCGACGCCGCCGATATCACCAATCTTGAAATTGTGCTTGTTGTGAAGGATTAAAAAAATGCTTAGACCCTTCGTTTTTGCTATAATAATTGTACTCAATTTCGTGTTGCAGGCGACGCTTTTTCCGCATATTGCGATAATGTCGGTGACGCCTGATACGGCTATGGTTTTGATTGTGAGCTATGCGATTTTGCGCGGCGAAATTGAGGGCGCGATTTTTGGGCTTGGTGCCGGGCTTGTGCAGGATATTTTGGGCGGGGTTGTTATTGGATTTTTCGCGCTGTTGGGATTTTTGACGGGCTATTTGTGTGGCAAACCCTTTCGCGATTTTTTTAAGGACAATTATTTTCTGCCGTTTTTGGTTGTTATTGCGGCGGCGTTTGTATACCAGTTTGCGGTTTACGTCGCAACTGTGATGTTTACGCACGCGGATTTTTGGTTTTATTTCCGAACAGTTATTTTTCCGAAAACGATTTATACCGCAAGTTTATCCGTGCCGATTTACTTTTTTGTGCATTTTGTGAACGGGCGACTCGAGAGGTATAAGGGGGCAAAAAGTGAGGCATGATTTGAAGGAACTGTTGCGCGATTTTGGAAAGTACGCGCTGAATGTCTTTTCCAATAGGATTTTGTGGCTGGCGGTTGTTTCGGCAGTCCTTTTTTACATTCTTTTCGCGCGGGTGTTTGAGCTGCAAATTACAATGGCGCACACATTTATCGCACCGCCCCCGCCGACACGTTTTGTTACGCGGCCGATTCCTGCACAGCGCGGCACAATTTATGACAGGCACGGCAGGCCGCTTGCGATTAATGTGCCTGTTTTTGTCGCAATGCTTGACCCGTCGGTTGTTATTTCTAATGAAGCGTTGCTGGAATTGTCTCTGCTTTTTGAGCGAAACGGCGAGCGTTTCGTGGACGATTTTCCGATTTCGCTCGAGCCGTTTGAATTTATTTTCAGCGGTTCCAATGCGGATTGGCAGGAATTTCGCTGGAAGGCCGACATGGCGGTGCCTGACCCGGAATACGCAACAGCCGAGGAAACATGGGACTTTTTGCGCGAACAATTCGCGATTGACCCCGAGCTTTCAAACGAAGACGCGCGCCGCATAATGAATTTCCGCGCGCCGATTTTCTACCAGCGTTTGTTGGATTGGGGCAACTACACGCCGACGCCTTTCGTTGTGGCATACGATATTTCCGCGCGAACAAAGGCCGCAATCGAAGAACGCTCCAATTTCGACGCGCTTTTTGTTGACGTTGAAACTTTACGAGAATACCCTGCAGGACGATATGTTTCGCATATGGTGGGGTATTTGCGCCCCATTACAGCCGAACAACTCTCGCGGAACGAACATCGCGGCTACACGGCGTTCGATTTGTTTGGGCGGGCAGGGCTTGAACTTTCCATGGAGCATCACCTGCGCGGCACGCCGGGGATGCAGACCTTTCAGGTGAATTCCGCAGGACGACGCGTTACCGAGCCGACTTGGGATTCCGAGCCGGAACCGGGGAACCGCATTTTTTTGACCCTCGATTTGGAACTGCAAATGGCGGCGTTTCATATCCTCGAGGAGGCGTTAAGCGAGGTTTTAATTCGGCGGCTTACCCTTACAAATATCGCGGCGAGGTATCGCGCTACGCCCGAGGAAGCCTTCATTTCCTTTATGCGCGGGCATAATTTAAATTTGCGCGCGGTTTTGGACGCCGAGCCGGATAACGCGGCGTATGCGCTGAAACAGTACATTTTGGCGCGATATCCCGAGGCGACCGCCCACAGTGCGCGAACGCATAACATTATACTCGACGGGCTTTCCGACGGATTTATCACGCCCGCCGATATGCTTTTGGCGTTAATCGGCACGGGGCAAGTATCCGACGAGTACGGCGAGCGCGAGGAATTGCTTCACGCGCGGCCCGGCGCGGCGCGCGATATTATGGTCGAGGCGATTCAGGCGCGCGAGCTTACGCCGCAGATGTTTAACATGGACCCGTCAACGGGTTCCGTTGTTGTAACTTGCATAAGAACCGGAGATGTTTTGGCGGCGGTTTCGTATCCGTCGTTTGACAATAATCGTTTGGCGAACGACTTTGACGCCGAATATTTCGCACACATCAATGCTCGTTGTCCCACGCATCCCATGACGAATCGTCCCTTTATGGAGACGCGGCCGCCGGGTTCGACTTTTAAAATGTTTACGGCGGTTGCCGCGCTTGAGGAAGGGGTAATCGGTCCCGGTACGCGCATTTTCGACGGCGTGCGACACACCGCTTCGGGCGGCGCACAGGGCATTCGCTGCCACAGCAGTCACGGCAGCATAAATGTTGCGCAGGCGATTGCGGTAAGCTGTAACTTTTTCTTCGCGGAATGCGGGTTTCGGCTTGGAAATTCGCGACATCCCTCGCGCGGAACGCTTGATGGCATCGCGACATTAAACAGCTACATGGAATTTTTCGGACTGAACGACCCGACAGGGGTTGAAATCGGAGAGGTGCATCAGCAATTCGTGCATCAGGGATGGCTGGGCAACACGATGGCGTCGCCGGAATTCAAGGTCCACCGCGAGCGTATTTTCAACCCAAACGCACCCGAATGGGACTTGCGCTGGCGCGACGCGGATACCGCGCAGGTCACAATCGGGCAGGGCTACAACGACTATACCGTCGCACAAATGGCACGCGGAATGGCAATTATCGCGGCGCGCGGCGAAAACTTCCCGTTGCGCCTCGTCGGCTCGATTGAGAATTACGCGGGCTCGGTTTTGGTTCGAAACGAGCCGACGCCCGTCGCGTCCGATATCATTGTTTCCGACGCAACATGGGACGTTGTCCACGAGGGAATGCGCCTTGTGACCCAACCCGGAGCGGGCGGAACAGGCGTCCGCGTTTTCCAAAACTTTCCCATCCCCACCGCCGGAAAAACCGGCACGGCGGAACAAATCGGCACACGTTTTTCGCACACCGCCTTCGGAGCCTTCGCGCCGATTGACGACCCGCAAATCGCAATATATGTAGCCGTCCCATTCAGCGCGAACCGCGCTTTTACGCAAATGGCAGCGCATGTTTCGCGGGACGTGATTTATGCCGCACTTGGCGGCACGTACGAAGTCGAACGGGCGGGGGAGTTTAATTTGCTTAGGGAGTAATCTCTTGCTTCTTCCTTTTTTGCTTTCTGTTGTAATGCAATCCCAAAATTTGAATTGTAATCAAAGGCGTCAAAGCCACCATCGCAATAAGCCCAAACGCATCGGCGGCTACATTGCCCTCCAATGCCGTTGATGCACCTATGGCAAGCGGCAAAAGGAAAGCAGAAGTCAATGGTCCGCTTGCAACGCCGCCGGCATCAAAAGCAATGGATGTAAATTTCTTCGGAACAAAAAATGATAAACCAACGGCAACTAAATATCCCGGTAACAGCACCCATATTATGTGGATATGCGTAATCACTCGTAACATTGACAAGCCTATTGCCAATGCAACACCCAAGGCCAACGACAAGCCCATTGCCTTTCGTGAAACATCTCCGCCGGTTATCTCGGCTACTTGCTTGTTAAGCACTTGCACCGCGGGTTCTGCTGTTATTACCAAAAAACCGAGTATCATGCCTACGGGAATTAACCACCAAGCGCTATCCATCAACGCCAAACGCTCACCCAATAGGTTTCCCATAAGTAAAAACCCCACATTTGCACCGGCGAGAAACAGCACAAGCCCACCGAATGTACATACCACTCCCACGAAGATTTTAATTGCTTGATTCAACCCCACTTGCCACGACTTCGCGGCAAAAATTTTTAGTTTCATAGCAAATAACTTTGTAGCAGTAAACAAAAACACTATGGGGGCAAGAGAAATGCTGACGTCCCATATATAAACAGGAAGCAAGACAAGAAACTCCGCAAGCAGCATATTGGCATAATCGTGGGACGGAATATCCATTAAGTACATAGTTACAGCACCCGAAGGGGTATAAATCAGTCCCAAAATCATAACTGCAATAATCGGACCAATAGAACAAATTGCGATAAGCCCGAAGCTGTCCGATTTTCCGTTACCATTACTTCGTGCCACCGCAACCCCCAACGCCATAATGAACGGCACAGTCATGGACCCTGTTGTAGCACCGCCGGAGTCAAAAGATACGGGCAAGAAATCACCCGGCACAAAAATGGCAAGGACGAACAAAAGCCCATAAAACACGATTAAAACGTACCGAAATGGGATATTAAAAACCGTTCGCAAAAAAGCGATAGCCAAAAAGACCCCGACACCCGCCGAAACGGTAACTATTAAAGTAAGTGAAGGGATGCCCGGCACTTGCTCCGCCAAAACAATCAAGCCCGGTTCGGCAATGGTTATAATGAAGCCCGAAATCAGTCCCATAAAAATCATGAACGCACTCTTTTTCTTGACGATGTAATTGCCGAGCGATTCCCCCATAGGTGTCATAGCCATTTCCGCACCAAGCGTAAAAACACCCAGCCCTATTACAACAAACCCAACCCCAACCAAGAACAGCATCAAAACATCAACAGGCATGGGTACAACGGTGAAACCAAGAAGAAAAATGACAAGCGTTACCGGAGCAACGGCAAGTACAGCCTCCCTCATTTTCACTTTCAGATTTTGGATAATCATTATTTACCCCTCTCAAAATATAATTCGTGCTTCCGTTTGGATTAGTGTCCCTCTTCGGAAATAAGCCGACCAACCCGGCGACATATTTTCCGTTGGTCTGCGTCAGCCCCTCCTAGCGTCCCTCCAGGACGCGTCGTCGGTGCTTCCTTGCCCAACGAAAAATCTGCTCGCCGGGT
>WRGX01000086.1 GCA_009786975.1 Defluviitaleaceae bacterium | reverse complement strand
AAGCCGGGGGCTGTTTCCCGGAGCAAAAAAAAGCGCGCCAAGCGCGCATTGGACACCGGGGGCATGTGTCGGAGGCGGCACATGCCCTCGAAGCCGGAAGCTGTTTCCCGGAGCAAAAAAAAATGAGTCGGCGAGTGTCACTCGCCGACTCATTTTTTTTGTCAAATTTTTCGGAGGATATATCATATTTTTCAGGCACGGAAAAGTATCAAATGAAGGAATTTGCATACTATCGATTTTGAAACCGATTTTGAAACGATTTTGAAAAACTGCAAAATCCTCGCGTTACTCGCAATTTTTTGATATAATGAAAGGAGTGAAAGGAAGGTTATTAAATGAACGAAAACCCAAGAATTAAAGGCATTGATATAACGGACGAAATGCAAAAATCGTATCTCGATTATGCGATGAGTGTAATTGTTGCGCGCGCGTTACCCGATGTGCGCGACGGCTTGAAACCCGTGCATCGGCGGATTCTTTACGCCATGAGCGAGCTGAATCTCGCGCCGAATGCGTCTTATAAAAAATCCGCGCGCATCATCGGCGACACGATGGGTAAATATCACCCCCATGGTGACTCGTCGATTTATGACGCGATGGTGCGTATGGCGCAGGACTTTTCGATGCGATATGTGCTTGTTGACGGGCATGGAAATTTTGGCTCGATGGATGGCGACGCCGCGGCGGCGCACCGTTATACCGAGGCGCGGCTTTCGCGGCTTTCGATGGAAATGCTGACCGATATTGACAAAGAAACCATTGATTTCACGCCGAACTACGACGAACAATTCAACGAGCCAACCGTGCTTCCCGCGCGATTTCCGAACCTTTTGGTCAACGGCTCGTCCGGCATTGCGGTGGGCATGTCAACGAACATTCCGCCGCACAATTTGACCGATGTAATCACGGCGGTTTTGCATCGAATCGGCCATATGCGCGAAGGCGTGGAAACGCCGATTAAAGAGTTAATCGAAATCGTAAAAGCCCCGGATTATCCGACAGGCGGCGCGATTTTGGGCACTGAAAGTATTCGCGAAGCGTATCGAACCGGTCGCGGCAAGGTAATTCTTCGCGCCGACGCGGAAATTGAGCCGTTGCCGGGCGCGTCGGGACGCGAGCAAATTCGCGTTTCGGCGATTCCGTATCAGGTCAACAAGGCGAATCTCGTCATAAAAATGGCGCAGCTCGTCAAGGACAAAAAAATCGACGGCATAACCGATATTCGCGACGAATCGAATCGAAACGGCGTGCGAATAATCATCGAACTCCGCAAGGACGCGAATGCAAACGTCGTTTTAAATCAGCTGTACAAGCTGTCGCCCCTGCAAGAAAGCCACGGAATTATCATGCTCGCGCTCGTGAAAAACGAGCCGAAAATCTTGAATTTGGGCGAAATGATTGAGTATTACATCGAGCATCAAAAAGAAGTAATCACACGCCGCACACAGTTTGACCTCGCCAAGGCCGAACGCCGCGCGCATATCGTCGAGGGGCTGTTAAAAGCCCTCGACCACATCGACGAAATCATAAAAATAATCCGCTCCGGCCGCGAAGACGGCGACGTTATGCCGAAACTCATGGACAATTTCGGGTTCACGGAGGCGCAAGCTAAAGCGATTTTGGAAATGCGTCTCCGCGCCCTGATGGGTCTTGCCCGCGAACGCCTCGAGGACGAGTACAAAAATTTGCAGGAACTAATCGCCGAATTGCGCCGAATTTTAAGCGACGGCAATTATCTTCTGCAAGTCCTTTCCCAAGAACTCACGCGAATCAAGGAAAAATTCGGCGACGAACGTCGCACAAAAATCACGTACGATGCGTCTGATATAAATCTCGAAGACCTAATCGAAGACGCACAAAGTGTAATAACGCTGTCGCATTTAAATTACATCAAGCGCATACCGCTTGACGCGTATCGCTCGCAAGCACGCGGCGGACGCGGCGTAATGGGGATGCAAACCCGCGAGGAGGACGGCATAAAAGACCTTTTCGTCGCAAATACGCACGACAATATTTTGTTTTTCACAACAAACGGCCGCGCCTTCAGTTTGCGCGCGTTTGAAATCCCCGAGGCGGGCAGGCAAGCGAAGGGTATGCCGCTGGTAAATCTGCTGAACCTCTCCGGCGGCGAGGACATTGCGGCGATGATTCCCGTAACGAAAAACGATTGGGACGGCTTCCTTATAATGGTGACGCGCAAAGGTCTCGTAAAACGCACCGCGCTCGAGCTTTATTCGCGCATCCGCAAGGGCGGCCTTAACGCAATCACCTTCCGCGAGGACGACACACTAATCGACGTTTTGCGCAGCGACGGCGAGCGCGAATTGTTCCTTGCCACCAACGAAGGTCGCGGAATTCGCTTCGCCGAAGCGCAAGCTCGCGCCGTCGGCCGCACAGCAATGGGCGTGCGCGGCATGAAACTGCGCGAAGGCGACGAAATAATCGGCGCGACAATAGCCGACGGACAAGTCTTGCTTGTGTCGGAAAAAGGCTATGGCAAATGCACTTTGACCGAAAGTTGCCGAGGCCAAAATCGCGGCGGATACGGAATAATTATGTACAAACCCTCGCCAAAAACCGGAAAACTCGTCGGCATAAAGGCCGTCACCGAAAACGACGGCCTAATGATAATAAATTCCGACGGAGTAATAATCCGCATCCGCGTAGCCGATATTTCCGTCCAGGGTCGCTACGCCAGCGGCGTAAAACTAATCAATATGGCCGAAGGCATAACAGTGGTTTCCGTGGCAAAAATCACCGACGATGACAGCGATGACGAATCCCCTGACGCCCACGACACCCCCGACACCCCCGCCGAAGACGAGTAAACCGCATCACTTTCTCCGCACAACATTCATAAAAATCACCAAAATTTTAAACAGCCCCAAAAATCCGAACACGGGGTAAACAAAAATTACGATATTAGAAAAGCCGATATGCGCCGCGATTATGCCTAAAACGCACACCGCCGCACCGGCTTTTATTTTGTGCTTAAACCCGCGCGACTCGAGCCACTGCAGGACGGCGAAGGCGTTGCACGCGGCCGTTGTGAAAAGCGCGGCGATTAAAACGGCGAGGTAAAGTATTGTGAAAAGCTGCCCGGTTTCCGACGCAACGTGCAGAAAGGGAATTTCAAGCTGCACAATGTTTGTGTAGTGCAAAAAAAGCGGCAGAGACATCGCGAGGCCTAAAATTGTTATCGCGCCGCCGCCTAAAAGGCCGCCAACCCACGCGTCCCGCTTAGTATCCGCAAGCCGCGCCGCCGCCGAAAGCACAGGCACGCCCGTCACCAAATTATACGAGCCGTAAACAATCGCCGAAAGAAACCACGCAATGCCTATTCGCACGCCCATCGGCGCGAACACGGGCGTTGTGTACGCCATAAAGGAATAAATCCCGATGAAAATCCCGCCCAAAAGCATAAGCGGCGCGAGGAACAAATTTATTTTAACGATGCCCTCAAGCCCGAAGCACAAAATCCCAAACACCGCCAACGCAACAATTACCGCGCCCAAGCTGAACGGCAGGTAAAACGCCTGATACGCCGTCGCGCCCGCGCCTGCAAGCATCGCCGCAAACAAGCAGAACAAAAAGCCCGCGACGCAGCCCTCCATTATCGGGCCGAGCCGTTCGCCCAGCATATGCCGCATCAATTCGCCATAGCTTTTAAGCCCCTCGCGGCGGCAAATCGTCAAAACCGCCCACCCCACCAGAGCGAAAAGCACGCCGGAAACAATCAGCCCCCACATGCCGACTCTGCCGAACCCGACAAAGTATTGCAAAAGCTCGCGTCCCGACGCAAACCCCGCGCCCAAAAACACCGAGCCGTACACCGCGGCAATTTTTATGCCATTATTCAGCTTCATAATATGTAGCACCTCCACATCATACTTTTCCTCGTATGAAATCATTGATGCGTCCCGAAGTATCTTCCGGTTATCACTACTCTTCCGAGGACGCATCAATGATTTCAGACACGGAAAAGTATCAGTGAGCAAAAAAACGCGGGCTTCTGCGCGTTTTTTGCGAACGGTTTTTTGCCGCAAGACAAAAAAGATTTCTGCTTTAAAAAAATATGCAGGCATGTAAGATTTTATGTTACGCTTTGGTTACAATTAGCGAAAGGAGTTGAAATTGTGAAAAATGAACGAAAGGAACGCGGGCGACGAATTTTTAACGGCGGTTTGTGCGCTCGGCGAATGGCGAAAAGTGTGAAAACTTTATTTTTTGCGGCGATGGCGGCGGCGGCGATTTTGTTTGCGCCGATGATTGCCGAGGCGCGGGAATTGCGGCGAGAGCATACGATTGAAATTTATGTCGAATGCATCGACGAGGCGCGCGCAATTATCAATGAACTCAACGGCTACAACCTCGAATCCTACGCATCGCTTAGCGACGGCGCGCGGTGGGCGACATTTTCGCGGCGGGTTGACGGCTGGGCATTTCGGCATGTTCAGGCGGTTTTGCGCGAAATGGGCGAGGTGATTAACGAGAGCGAAAACGCGCGTTTTCTCGGCGCGGATATCGCCGCCGTTGATACTCAAATCGCGGTGCTTTCGCGGGAGATGGAGCGGCTTTCGACGCTTATGGCGGCGTCCGACACGCTAAATGTTCTAATCGCCGTAAACGACCGCCTCAACCGCGTCGCACGCGACCGCGACGCCCTTGTTGGTCGGCGAAACCTCTTAATTTCGCAGGCAGACAGCGCGGTCATCAACATACATTTAACCGAAGCGTGGAACTTCGTGCCGCCCACGCCCATGACTTTCGGCGAACGTGTCAGTGCCGAATTTTGGCATTCGTGGGACACAACTTTATATTTCGGCGAGAATCTGCTCGTTTTCCTTGCGTGGGTGAGTGTACCGTTTGCTGTTTGGGCGGTGGGCGCAACGACTACGGCACTGATTGTTGTCGGGGTTGTGAAAAACAGAAAAGGAGCGAAAAAAAATGAAGCGGTATAAATTTCTAATTGCGGGGCTTGCGGCGGCGGTTCTCGCGCTTTCCGCGTGCGCGGGCAGGGCCGGCGATTATTGGGCAATGCAAGACTTGGCAGCGTATGACGATGGCTTTATCGGGTCTGCGGGAGGCGGCATGAACCGCGAAAGACTTGAAGTCGCGGAAGAGTCGCGGGTGGATGCCCCTGTCGTAGAAGATTGGGCGCCGATGGTCGCCGATATGCCTATGCCGGTTTCCACGCCGATACTGTACGGACGCGCCGGGGAGGATTGGACAGCGTCGGCGGCGGAACTCACCGAAGAACGCCTGCGCGGCGACGTCGATTGGGAAGAAATCGCCGAGCGCGACGAGCGTCACATTATTCAAAACGCCGTCGTTGAAATGGAAACGGAAGATTTTGGCGGAGTCGTTGACGCGCTTCGCGGCATTGCCGACGGCGTCGGCGGATATGTAGAGTCAGAACTTCTTACAACACGCAGTCTTCGCCGTGTGTTTACAATAGTTATGCGCGTGCCGACGGGAGAATTTTCGGCCGCCTTGGCGCACGCGGAGTCCCTCGCCGAAATCCGCACATCTTCGCAAACCGCGCAGGACGTTACCGACCAATTTTACGACGCGGTTTCAAGCCTTGAAACGCGCCGAATCGAGGAAAACCGCCTGCTCGCGCTAATCGACGAGGCCGAAAACATCCACGACCTGCTCGCCCTCGAAACTCGCCTGACAAACACGCGCATGGCAATCGAAACCTACCTCGCGCAGCTAAATAATCTCGCGGGGCAAATCGCTTTTTCCACGATAACCGTCACGCTTTTCGACGCTTCGCAAGCACCACCCGCCGCCCCCACAGCCTTCGGCGACCGTATCGGCGGCGCGTTCGGCGACAGCATCGACGGAACCGTTCGTGTCGCGCAGAACATCGTCGTTTTCTTCGCGGGTGCGATTATTCCGCTTGGGATTTTTGGGGCGTTTGTGTTTGGGATTTATTTGTTCGTGAAGACGTTAATCAGACGTTCGCGGCGTCCGCGAGCCACTGTGAAATAGCTTCAGGCTCGCTCATGGATTCTGCGGCTTGCCAGTCAAGCCCC
>WRGX01000085.1 GCA_009786975.1 Defluviitaleaceae bacterium | reverse complement strand
TTTATATAATCCGTAAAGGGTACATAGAAGCGTCGCGCATTGCGGTTCGTCGGGGCACCGTCATGGACGACGATAATTTCCGGCACAACCGGCTCGGGAAGGACGACAAGCCCGGTAGCTTCGGGCATCTGCTTCACTTCGTCTTCGGGAATCTTTGGGGGAAACTCGCCCCATAATGTGTGTTCGGAAATCTCGATTGTTGTTCCCTGTGCGAATTGAGAGTGTGGCAGTTCAACACGCAGGAAGGATGTTGTGTCGGGCAAAATTTGCACGCCGCTGACCGTCACCACGTCGTATCCGGGCATATCAACCGTGACATCATATTCGCTGTACGGCATATATCCCAGTTCGGGTTGCAATGAATACTCGCTCGGCGGCGCGGGCAAATCAATAATCGGCGTTTGCCCGGAGTCGTCCGTCAGCATTTCCCCAATCATTAATTCGGCGTTCCGGTGCGGCGCAATGCGAACGCGCGCATTTTCAACGGGCATTACCTCGCCTTCCTCCAAAACGTCAATCTGCAAGCGTCCGCTTTCCGGGTATGGCCTATTTTCCTCAAACATGAAACGCCTCCTCTGGCTTAACTTGGTTTATGCTTTTTTTAATAATATGTACGCGAGACAAACAATGTGCATGTCGTAATGGGGGAACACGCCCTGATTTGCCTCAAAAATCGTGTCATTTGCGCAGCGGCTGCACGCCCTATGTGCTAAGGAACTTACTCACGGCGATTTTAATCCCGTTTTTTTCAAATTCCCTGATAATTCCTATGCGGGCGTCGCTGCACGCGGCGAAATTATTTGTGATAGTCTCCGTCCACATGGAGGCGCGAAGCTCCGCGCCGTGCAAGCCTATTGCTCGCACGAAAACGGGGACTTTTGGCGCGCTCATTTTTTCCGGGGTGCGCGTGTCAACAAAATCGGGGTGGTTGCCGATTACATCCGCCAAAATTTCGCAAGCGCGGGGGACATCGGAGTCGTAGGTTATTATTACGTCAACGAACGCCGACGCCTGCGGGTTGCAAAAGTTGGAGTTTTCGATTAGCTCCTTGTTTATGACGGAATTTGGAATGATAACGCGCGAGTTCATAAAGGTGCGAATTACGGTGTGGCGCAAGGTGATATCCTCGATAAAGCCCGTCAAATTCGCGTTTACCAAATGTACGCGGTCGCCGACCTCGAAGGGCTTGAAAATAGAAATAAACAGGCCGTTGAAGGCGTTGCTGAGCGATTCTTGCGCCGCCAAACCGATTGCCAGCGCGGCGATACCCGACCCCGCGAAAAACGCGACGGCTATATCCTGAAACAACGAAAACGAGCTTAACGCAAACGCGAGCCCCGCGCCCCAAATTAACGCGCTTAAAACATTTTTTACAAATTTCAAATGAATTGTGTCCGCAGTGAATGTGCGTCGCCAAATTACGCGGAAAATTTTTGTTCCCAAAAGCGTGAGCAAAATTTTTACGCCAAATCGCCCCAATTCCCACATAAAATACTCACTTGTTAAAAAATTTTCAAATGCCGTTTCAAACGCGCCAAAATTAAACATGATTTTTTACCATTCGCCGACACGCACCAATTCCTAATTGGTTGCCCGCGTTCCCTTCTTCGAATTTTCACATTTGTCACTATCATCATCATTTTATTATTGATGTTTCCAAAATTATAATACCGATGTATAATTTGTCCAAATAAAATATTGGCGGAGGCGATTTGAGATGTTTGAGAGCGGAAAAAGTACCACACAATGAAATTTCGCATTTTCACACGCATGAATTTTACGATACTGCTTCTTATTTTGCAGATAATTTTGCTTGCGATTTTTGCGGCATGGATTGTGCAAACCCATGAAATTGTGCGCTGGATTGGCATTTTTTTCAGCGTGCTTGTGTTCTCGTTTGTGCTTAAAAAAGACGAAGCGTCGGTTTATAAAATTACGTGGATTATTTTGATTTTGGCGTTTCCGTCGGTCGGAGGCGTTTTTTATTTGTTTTTCGGCAACAAACGTCCGGTTCGGCGAATTGCGGCTCATATGCAGGAACACGCCTTGATTGCTAAACTCCTTGACGCGGACGGAAATTTGCCGTTCGTAAATCGCGTCGAGTGCGGCCGCATGTTCAGTTTGATGAACTATATCCGCAACTCATCGAGCTATCACGCCTACGCCGAAACGGACACAAAGTACTACCCTATGGGCGAGGATATGTTTGACGACATGCTTAAAGAAATCGCACAGGCGGAACGATTCGTCTTTTTGGAATTTTTCATCGTAAAGGAAGGAAAAATGTGGGACCGCTTGTTTGCCACGCTTGAGGATTGCGTCGCGCGCGGCGTCGAAGTGCGCCTGATTGTTGACCATCTCGGCTCGCACAAGCTGTTTACGCGGCGATATTTGAAAAAACTTCGCGCGCGGGGCATCCGCGTTTTGCGATTTAACCCGCTTGTACCGTTTCTGCTTTTGTTTATGAACAATCGCGACCACAGGAAAATCCTTGTTGTCGACGGCTTGTCGGCCTTCACCGGCGGGATTAACATCGCCGACGAATATATCAACGAAGTGCAGAGATTCGGCATTTGGAAAGACAGCGGCGTACGCCTTCGAGGCGACGCGGTTTGGAGCTTTAGCTTGATGTTCATTGAAATGTGGGACACGTTTTGTCGCAAAAATGAACGGATTGAAGATTGCGAAAAATATCGCGCGCGCCTGACTTTTCCACGATGTCCGTCGCGCTCCGGTTTCGTCGTACCCTACGGCGATTCGCCGCTTGACCGCGAGCAACTCAGCGAAAACATTTTAATGGGAATCTTGGGGCAAGCCGAACGATATGTATATTTTTTCACGCCGTATTTCATCATAAGTGAGCGACTGATTTCCGCGATTCAACTCGCCGCAAAACGCGGCGTCGACGTGCGAATCGTCACGCCCGGCATCCCCGACAAACGCCTCGTTTACCGCCTTACCCGCTCATATTACCGCTACATGCACGACGCCGGCGTAAAAATTTTCGAATACACGCCGGGCTTTTTGCATTCAAAAAGCGTCGTATGCGACGATAAAATCGCCGTTGTCGGCACAGTTAATCTTGACTATCGAAGCCTGTATCTGCACTTCGAGTGCGCGGTTTTGCTGTACAATTCGAGCGCGGTTGCCGACGTAAAAGCCGATGCGCTTCAAACAATGCAAATAAGTCGCCAAGTCCCGCCGGACCCGCCAAAATGGCGGATTTGGACGGATTTGCTTGAGGCGGTTTTGCATTTGTTCGCGCCGCTTATGTAAAAAATTCGCGAATTGGTGTATAATAAAGTTCCGTCCACCAAGGAGATGATTAAGTGCGTTTTCGTCACGAAAAAAAATACGTTATAAATGAACACACTGCGGCGATTTTGCGCGCGCGCACAATCGGCGTTATGCATCCCGATAAGCATGGCAGTTCGTATGTTGTGAACAATTTGTACATCGACGACAGATATGACAGTTTTTATCACGGAAGCTATTACGGCAGGCTTATTCGAGATAAATACCGCCTTCGTTTTTACAACTGCGACAAATCGTTCATCAGGCTCGAGCGGAAACACAAGGAAGGCTATTTAGCGTACAAGGATACGATTCAGGTTTCCGAGGAACAATATGAGCAAATTCGTTCGGGTAATATGAATTTCATTCTCAAGGAAGACGCGCCGATTTGGCAGACGCTTGCGAATATTCATCGCTTAAAAATCTTGCGCCCGACGGCAATTTTTGCCTACAAACGCGAGGCTTATGTATATGACGCGGGAAATGTGCGGTTTACATTCGACAGTCCGCCCTTCGATTTCGGCGAGCCAATCCCGCTTGCGTACGAGCCGCTCGCGATGACCTATGGTAAGGAGGAATACGCGCCGATTCTTCTCGAGGTAAAATATAACAACTTTTTGCCCGAGGTAATTCAGAGGCTTTTAAACGGTTTGCCGCTCGCGCAAACAAGCATGTCAAAATATTGTATTGTAAGAGAGAGGGGTGTTTTACGCTATGGAGCAACTTCGTGATTTATTTATAAACCCACAGATTCAGGTTTTGGATGAACTCAGCCCGACAGCTGTGCTTGCGTCGCTTGGAGTGGCGGCATTTTGCGGGTTTATTATTTTTCTTGTGTACCGATTTTTCAATCGCGGCGTACTTTACAGCGAAAATTTTAATTTGCTGATTTTAATGGTAAGCGTCGTGACGGCGTTTATAATAATTACAATCGGAACGAATCTTGTGCTGACGCTTGGTATGGTCGGTGCGCTTTCAATCGTGCGTTTCCGCGCGGCGGTAAAGGACCCGCTTGATGTCGGCTTTCTTTTTTGGAGCGTCGGCGCGGGATTAACGGCGGGCGCGCGTCTGTACACCATCGCGCTAATCGGCACGGCGTTTTTGGCTGTATTGTACATCGCATTCACCTTGGTGCGCTTCGATAAGCGCGCATTTTTGATGATTGTACGTTATTCAAACGCCACCGAAGCCGCCGTCGCAACCGAGCTTGGCAAAATCCGATACAAGCTGAAAAATAAAACGGTGAACGCAGAGTTCACCGAAATTACCGCAGAAGTAAAAGTCCGCAAAAACGACACATCATTTGTTGACGCGTTCAGGCAAGTTGAAAACGTACACGACGTTGTACTTGTTGAATACACCGGGGACTATGCCTAACGAATAACGTCTTTAATCCCGCGACCACCGGGACGATTTGTTCTGTGCAACCGAAACAGGCAATCTTTATCACCCTGCCGAACGGTATTTTCGCCTTCTTGACAGGAAATACTGCCCATCATGCCCAGCTCCTCAAGCACCTCGCGCGACCCCTCGCCGATTACGCCCAGCGGATAAACAAACGCCGTCGGCATATATCCGAGGTGCTCCGCGCAAGCGTTTTGTAGCTTTTGCAAGTCAGCCAAAAGCCGAGCATGATACGCCTCCGAGGATTCGCCGCGTTTTTTGCCGCTTCCGAGCGGAGCCTTGTGCAAATCATAGGCATGGCTTTGAATTTCAACCCGCCCCGACGCATGAAGCTCTGCAATTTGCGGCCAGGTCAAATTCGGATAACGCGCAGCCGGGTTTTTTGCCGCTTCAGCGGTAAATCTGTCCGCCGCCTCGCCGATTATTGCAACGACGGCCTTCATGTCATACTGCTCCAAAAGTGGCAGAACGTATGCAAAATCGGAAAAATTTCCATCGTCAAATGTAAGCATAATCGGGTTTTCCGGCAATTCGTCTCCGCGCGTAACAAAATCAATCAAATCCTGAAAAACCACGGTTGTGTAATTATTTTCAGCCAAATAAATCAAATCCTGTTCAAGCTCCGCCGGAGTAACTCCGTATTTCCCCAAATATCGCGGTTTTTCCGTGACCAAATGATACATCACAATCGGCACCCGAGCCTCCGGCGCGCGGAAAAAAAACACTTCCGTATCAAGAGCAAAACACGGCACGGCAAAAAAAATCACAGCAATAAAGCAAAAAAATATTTTTCTCACACTTTTCACCATTCGCTGAACGCACAAGTCGCCATTAAAAATTGGTTGCCCGCGTTCCCTTCTTCGAATTTTCACACTTAAGCCTCCATTCGGAAATATTATGCCGAAATTATCGTTGCCATATTCACGAAAATGGTTTATATTAAGTTCCTTGCTAATGTAGCTCAGATGATAGAGCAATTGATTCGTAATCAATAGGTCGGGGGTTTGAGTCCCCCCATTAGCTCTTAATTTAAAAGGCTTTCGAGGTGTTTTCTCGAAAGCCTTTTGCGTTTTTGACTAACATTTGACTAATTTCCATCCCGCCTCGTATTTCTTTCGATGCCTTTAAGCGCGCCAATCAATTCGCCCATGAATGCTTCATGTTTCGCCACTAAGGAACTGCCCGACAATAACATTTCCATTTGGACTTGTCTTTTTGCCGCATTGCTTCGTCGCGAAAAACCTTGCGACCCTCTAGGTCGCGG
>WRGX01000084.1 GCA_009786975.1 Defluviitaleaceae bacterium | reverse complement strand
GTCAACGAGTGCCGCGCCCGCCATGTTCGCGTTGCGGAAAACGGACTGACGTTGCAGGTTTTTAATCATTTCCTCGTCTTCCGGCGGAAGGGAAACGGAGTTCATTGCAATCGAAACAACGGAAAATCCCCTCAGCTCCGCCCATTTGTCCGACAAAATTTCGTTTAACGCCTCGGAAAGTTCGGTTGTGTGACCCGGCAGCGCGCTGGGGCGAAGTCCAAGCCCCGAAAGCCGCGCAAAAGCGGGTTGCAACGCACTTAAAAATTCGGCTTTGAGCTGCCCTTCGATTCGGTCGCGCGTGTACTCGCCGTCGATATTTCCGACAACGTTCTGATAAAACAGCATGGGATTGACCAGTCTGAAAGAATACATACCGTTGCAACGCACGGAAACGTCAACATCCAGCCCGATGTTTTGGTCAACAACTCTAAAAGGAATTGCCGTTGCCGTGCCGAATTTATTATTTTTCAGCTCTTTCGTGTTGAAATAATACACGCGCGTGACTCTTGCGACCTCGCCGCCGTGTGCAAAACGTTTCATTGCCTCTTTAAAAGTTCCGACGATTCCCTCGCCCAAATTGCCCGCAAAAAGGCTTGGAACGGCGGATTGGTCGTAGGTATAAGTCCCCGGCTCGGCGCAAACGTCCATTATTTGGCCCTGGTCGACAATCATCATGCACTGTCCGTCCGCAACGGCAATGCCGCTTCCGTTCGAAATAATATCGCTATGCCCGCGATTGCGCGAATTTGCGTCAACCCTGCGTTGCGCCTTGCGCATAATCACGGTTTCGGGCATTCCGTCCATGTAAAAAAAGTCAAGCCACTGGTCGGCCATTGTGCCGCCTACAGCACTGCCCGCCGCCCCGACAACGTTTCCGATTGCGTTTCCTGCCGCGCGAATCAAGCCCATATGTATCGCCCCTTTTGGTATTGGATTGAAGTTATTTTAAGGTTTTTTCGAGCTGTGTGTCAAGGCGGCGGCGCGGGCGTAAAAAATCACGGAGAAAAATAACCCTCCGGCTTTTTTAGCCATTTGATAAACCCGGTTTTGTCATGGGAGTTAAACCCTTGTTTTTCGTAAAAACGCAAGGTGCTTTTCGTTTTTGCCCCTGTCATCAGCATAATTTTGTAGCAACCGAAAGCGGCGGCAATTTCAGCGGCTTCTTCCATGAGAACGGAAGCGTAGCCTTTATCACGAAAATCACTGTGTGTTACAACATTTTCAATCACAGCATAGGGTGAAAGGTTTCGTGTAAGGTTTTCGATTATCACAAGCGTCACAGAGGAAATTACGCGTTTATCAACTTCCCCGACCAACAAATAATACATTGGGTCAGCCTTAAACCGTGCGATTTTTTCTCGCCAAAGGTCAATTTCCATATGCTCTTTCGGCGGGTGCTGTGTCAGATGGTTGTGATACAGTTCCTGCAGGGCTTCTGCGTCGGAAGGGGTTGCTTTTCGGATTTTCATAGGAATTATTCCTTTCCGTTATTTATTCACCGCATTGAGCAATTTTCGCAAGTCGTTTTTTGAAAGATTGCCGATGGGCGAAGGGTGCATAACAGATTATATGCTCCCTGATGGCATCACGCCTCCCAGGCCGCAGGCATAAAAATTTCCGTAAACCGCTTTTGGGCAAACCTGTCCGTCATGCCTGCGATATGGTCGGCGACGGCGGTTTCCGTAGGAAAACGCTCCGTGTCCGCCGCGTAAAATTCAAACATCAAGCGCATCATTTCTTTTATTTTGACGCGCTCTTTTGCGTGCAATTGGTTTGCGTAAACGCGTTCGAACATGAATGTGCGGAAAATTTTTAGCACATCCGCCGCATCGGGCGAAAGTGAAACCTCGTTGTTCTCAAGGCTGTGCCGCACAAGATTTCGCACCAAAAAATCAATCCGCGCCGCCGGCGTTTGCCCAAACATTTGCAAAACCTCGCGCGGCAATTCGCCCGCTTCCAAAATTCGCGCGCGAATCGCGTCGTCGACATCGTGATTCATATACGCAATCTTGTCGCAAAGCTGTACGATTCGTCCTTCGGGCGTCGCGGGCGAGCAAATCGTCCGATGATTCAAAATCCCGTCAACGACCTCGCGGGTTAAATTCAAATTTTCCAAAACATCAACAACGCGCACGCTCTGTTCGTTATGCCGAAAACCGCCTGCAACAATGCCGTTAAGCGCGTCCTCGCCGGTATGCCCGAACGGCGTATGCCCCAAATCATGCCCAAGCGCAATCGCCTCCGCCAAGTCCTCGTTAAGCCGCAATGCCCGCGCAACCGTCCGCGAAATTTGCGCGGTTTCAAGGGTATGCGTCAGCCGCGTCCGATAATGGTCGCGCTCGGGCGAAATAAAAACCTGCGTTTTGTGCATAAGTCGGCGAAACGCCTTGCAATGCGTAATCCTGTCGCGGTCTTTTTGGAATTCCGTGCGAAGGTCGCATTTTTCCTGCGGCGTTTTCCGCCCCTTGGTTTCCGCACTTTTTGTTGCGCGTGGTGCAAGCTCACGAAGCTCTTGTTCTTCTCGCTGTTCGCGTATGTTCATATGTATTTTCCTTTCCGAAGCGCGCGCGCCAAGCGCGCAGTGGGCACCACGGGCGCAGTGAGCGAAGCGAACGTTTCCCGCGCCACCGGGGACACATGTTGGCGGCTACGCATTCCCTCGAAGCCGGGGCGGTTTAGCGGAGCAGGAGCAAAACCGTTGATGTTAGCAAACATCAACGATTTTGCAAATATTTTCCGAAGAGGGATTGTGTGCGAAATTTTCATCCCGAACACGCCCTACTTCGAAACCTGCCCCCAAACAACATCACCAATCATCGGAATCTTAAAAAGCGCGCCGGTGAATGCCTTGTACATCAAAAAAATCAGGCTGATTAAGCTGATTAGTCCCCCAAGACCGGAAACAATACCAACCAACCCACCCAAAAATCCGCCGACGTAGGGCAAAAGCCCAAACATCCCCGCGACAAAATCCACAAGCATAATCGCGAGCCAAAGCACCAAAAACCAAATCGTCGATTGCAACGCGTGAAAACGTACATATTTATTGTCTTTCTCAAGCACAAGCACCAAAATCCCCGAAAGCGGTCCGAACAAATAGCTCAACGCCCCGGCGATGTTTTCTTCCAAACCGAAAACAGATTTCTTTTTCATCGACATCAACTCCTTCAATGCATACGGATGCATCCGGCTTCGAGGGAACGCGTGGCATCCCACACGTGTTCCCGGTTCCCACCGCGCGCTTGGCGCGCCACTCCTTCACGCATACGGATGCAGCATCCGGCTTCGAGGGAACGCGCGGCATCCCACACGTGTTCCCGGTTCCCACCGCGCGCTTGGCGCGCCACTCCTTCACGCATACGGATGCAGCATCCGGCTTCGAGGGAACGCGTGGCATCCCACACGTGTTCCCGGTTCCCACCGCGCGCTTGGCGCGCTATTCGTAGCGCAGTGCTGCTATGGGGTCAAGTTTTGCCGCTTTGTGCGCGGGATAAACGCCTGCGGCTATGCCGACGAGGCTTGAAACGATAACCGTGCCGAGAACCATCGGGATATTTACGGACGGAGTAAGGCCCATAAGTCCGCCAAGCCCGAAGCCGCCGTAATAGCCCAAAATTATTCCGATAATCCCGCCTGATGCGGTCAAAATTACCGCCTCAACCAAAAATTGAAAACGGATATTGCCGTTTGTCGCGCCGAGGGATTTTCGAATACCAATCTCACGCGTGCGCTCCGTCACGGTTACAAGCATGATATTCATAACGCCGATGCCCCCAACCGCCAGCGAAATTAGTGCAACAAGCACAACAAATCCCGTGACCATGAAAAGCACATCGTTAATCATATCAATTTCGCTCATCAAAACCGAAACCTGATACCTGTCCTCGTTTCCGTGAAAAAGCGAAAGAAGCCGCGTAACCTCCGCTGCAATTTCATCAAGCCGATTCAAATCGTCCGCGATAACAAGAAGCTGGTCCACGAGGTTATCGTCGTTGAAGATGTTTTGGAAATGCGTGATGGGGATGAACGCCGAGGTCGGAAAATCGAACATGCCCGCCATCGGGTCGTTATTTCGAAAAACACCGACAACCAATAAATCCACCGTGCCGAACCAAAACGTCACACGAATCGACTCGCCGACAACATCGGTTCTCCCGAAAATATCCCGCGCCAAGGTCGAGTCAATTACAACAACGGGGGTGGTACGGTCTACATCAAGTGTTGCCAAAAATCGCCCGAAACGTACATCTATGTTTTGCGCTTGGCGAAAATGCTCGTCGGCACCAATAATCGTAACCGCGGCGGTTTCCGTCGGGTTTCGAAGCTGCACGCGCCCGCTTCGGCCCGACGCAACGGAAACAACGGACACATCGGGATGCTCTGCCAAAAATTCCGCGCTTTCAAGGGTAAGACGGTCGCGCCGTGTCGCCGGATTCGCCGGGTTCTGCCGCATATTAACCATAAGCGTACCCGCGCCAAAATCCGCAAAAACCTCGTTCATACTATTCTGGACGCCCTGCCCCACCGAAGTTATCATAATAACCGACGCGATTCCGATTATGATGCCCAGCATAGTCAAAATCGAACGCATACGATTCGCCAAAACCGAATAAACCGCAGAGGTTATGCTTTCAAAAAAATTCATTGTGTGCCCCTTCTTTTTTATGGGTGATTAGGAAATTTATCGGTGATTAGGAAACGTGAGGAAAAAATTATACATTCCGACGGATTTTTGACATCCGCTGAACGCATAACTCGCCATTAAAAATTCGCCGCCCGCGTTCCTCTTGCCGATTTTTTTCATGGGCTAGTAAACTGCTTCCGGCTTCGAGGGAATGCGCCGCCGCCGACACATATCCCCGGTGGCGCGGGAAACGTTCGCTTCGCTCACTGCGCCCGTGGTGCCCACTGCGCGCTTGGCGCGCTTTTTTAGACTTCGCTCCCGGCTTTTATCGGATTCATTACCGGTTCATCGGAAATGATGCGTCCGTCGCGGAACGCTACGATTCGTCGCGTGTGATTTGCGATGTCGGGTTCGTGGGTTACCATTACGATTGTTACGCCTTCGCGGTTAAGCCGCTGAAAAATGGACATTATTTCTTCGCCGGAGCGGCTGTCCAAATTTCCCGTCGGCTCGTCGGCAAGCAAAATCGCGGGGCTGTTTACCAGCGCGCGCGCTATTGCAACGCGTTGCTTTTGCCCGCCGGAAAGCTCTGCGGGCTTGTGGTGGACGCGTTCGGAAAGACCGACTCTGTCGAGGGCTTCAAGGGCGGCGGCGCGGCGTTTTTTTTTGCGCACGCCCGCGTAAAGCATGGGAAGCTCGACGTTTTGCAGTGCGTTCAGGCGCGGCAATAAATTGTAGGACTGGAAAACGAAGCCGATTTTTTGGTTACGAATTTGCGCGAGTTTTTTGCCTTTTATCAGCGAAACGTCTTCGCCGTCGAGAAAATATTTTCCGCCGGAAAAGGAATCAAGGCACCCCAAAATGTTCATCAGCGTGGACTTGCCCGAGCCGGATTGCCCCATAATCGCCACGAATTCACGCGGTTTTACGGAAAATCCGACATCACGAAGAGCCGTAACCTCAATCGAGCCGTTACGGTAAACCTTCAACATATTTTCGATTTGAATTATCACATGGAATCAGACTTTCTTTTTGGATTATTGTGGTTGATTGGGTGTTGAGGCGATTTGATATACCGCCCCTAATCCTTCGTTGCGATTGTGCATCCAATGAATTAAGATATTTTGCAGCTTGAGCGGAATAGAGTGGTGTCACACTAAGAACACAGGTTCTAAGGAATTGCCCACCAATAAACTTTACACAGTCCGCAGGATTTTTGCCGAAATGCAAGGAGCGAAAACCGCCGCGTGCTGGAGGCACGCAAGGTT
>WRGX01000083.1 GCA_009786975.1 Defluviitaleaceae bacterium | reverse complement strand
AACGAGTCGGCGAGTGTCACTCGCCGACTCGTTTTTTTTGTACGCCGCGAAACGGCTCCCGGCTTCGAGGGAACGTGTCGCCGCCGACACATGCCCCCGGTGCCCACCGCGCGCTTGGCGCGCTTCAAATCATAAAATCACCGTTTTTTAAGAAATGTTCTTCCCTGCCGTCGGCGTGAATTCCGATTACATTCATGTCCTGCGTGCCGAACATAAAGTCAACATGCACAAGCGAATCATTACCGCCGGCGGCGATAAATTCTTCAGTGGAGAGCTCATCGCCGCCTTTTAAATTCTTCGGATACGCCTTGCCGAGCGCGAGGTGTGACGACGCGTTTTCGTCGAAAAGTGTGTTGTAAAACAGGGTGTTCATTTTGCCGATTGGCGACGTGTTTGACACAAGCGCGACCTCGCCCAGGCGGCTTCCGCCTTCGTCCATCTCAATTATATTTGCAAGGGCGGATTGGTTTGCTTTGGCGCGGAAATCGCTTACTTTGCCGTCTTTGAAGGTCATCTCGAAGCCGTCGATTAGGTTGCCTTGGTAGGAAAGCGGCATTGAGGCTACAACGCGACCGTCTGCGCGCATCCGGTCGGGCATTGTGAAAATTTCTTCCGTCGGCATGTTGGGGAAAAACGGGATTCCGTCTTTGTCAACATCGCCGCCGCCCTCCCAGACGTGATTTTTCGCCAAACCGAGGGCAATATCCGTGCCAAGCCCGGTTGTGATTCGCAGGGCGTCGAACTGCTTTTCGTTCAAATAATTCACCCGCGCATCGAAGGATTCTTTGTGCTTTTCCCAATCGGCAATCGGATTTTCGCCGTCGGCACGCGCGCCCTTAAGCAGATACTGCCACATTTTTTCAACCGCTTCGGCCTCGCCCAAATCGGGAAAAACCTTTTTCGCCCACGCCGCCGACGGCACGGCAATTATCGACCAACGCCGAAAACTGCCCATTGTAAGGCGCGTATGCTCCTTTGTTGCCTCGCGGCTCACCTTCGTGAATCGGCGCAAGCGGTCGGGTTCAACGCCGGAAAGCGCGTCCGGGTCGGACGAGCGCACATGCAAATAAACCGCGCCGCGGTCGTCCTGCTCCTTAAATTTTTCCACGCGCCACGCGGGAAAACTGTCGAAAATTTCGCTCGCCGCGCGCAAATATGTTGTGCGCGAAATTTTATCGTCAACCCAGTCCATGCGCACCTCGCACGCGCCCGCGTCATACGCCGCTTCCTGCACAAGCCGCCCGAAATCCGCATTCTCCACATCACAGCCTATGACAACAAGCTGTCCTTTTTGCACATTCCCTCCGGAGCGAACCAAAAGCTCCGCGTAATTTTTCATTTTTTTCGTGTCCATTTTAACGCCTCCAAATTCGATTATATATACTTATTGTGGGTAATTTTGCAAAAAAAATGCGTGCGGACTCTGCGTTGTGCGGGGTTCTATTTCATTTTGCGCATAAGCGTGTACGCGCCGCCGGCGCACGCAAAAAAATCCGCGTCCGGCGTCGAATTTCCTTGATTTCAAAGGGCGGCCGCGAGCGAGAAGCGGTGTAAAATTTCCTCACCCAAAAAAGCCGCCGCACCCCTTCCCCGTGCAGGCGTCTTTTGAACTTATTGATTTCCATCTGTCCATACTTTTCCGATTTACTCCACAAACGAGCAAATCAAATCTATCGCCTCGTCCAAAATTTCATCCGGAACAGACTCTTTGTATGCGGCGTTTCGCGCGGAGATGTCAAGGCATTTAACCTGTTCGCACATAATTTCGCCGCTTGTAGCTGTTCTGCTGTCGAGTGCAACGTGAGCGGGAAATCCGCTCAATGTGTTGGTAATGGGGCAAACCATTGCCATATTTGTGCGCTTATGAAATTGCGTATTGCTAACAATTAAGCCGGGGCGACGCCCTTTTTGTTCGTGTCCCGCTTGCGGGTCAAAATTTACGACGATAATATCACCTTGGCGAGGAAAATACGGTATCACCAAAATTCCCTCCCAACAGGCTTGCCCCAATCATGCTCTTTGCACACATAATCGCCCGTGTAATTTTCAAAACGCTCCTCAAGGCTTTTCTTCGCTCGCCGCTTCCGTTCCGCTTTTTTAATTGTAATGGCGTTATCGTCCGCCGAAATTTCAACGGCATCGTTTTCCTGCAAAAAAAGCGCGTCGATTATCGCCTCGGGCAAGCGGACGGCATGGGAATTTCCCCATTTTTGAATGGTTGTCACCATAAAATCTACCCCTCTACCCGCGGAACAAAATTCGCGTAAGAAGCACGATAATCGGCAGTGCGAAAACGGTTCTCATAAGGAAAAGAATCGCCAAATGCCCGATGTTCAGAGGAATTTTCGACTTGAGAATAAGAATTCCCGTTTCCGCCAAGTAGATAATTTGTACGATGGACAGCGCGCCGATGATAAATCGCGTGGTAATGGGCGCGACAAATTCTTCGACGTAGCCGTAACCCGCAATATAAACCTCTTCCGTGCCGCTAAGCAGAACCGCGGGAAGGAACATATCAAAAAACCCAACAATCGTGGCGGGGGCATATTCCATGGCGTACTCGACGCCGAGAACGCTCATAAAGAACCCGAACGGAAGCGACACCCAGTCAAAAAACGGGGTCCGTGCGTTAACAACCAACGCTATTGTTCCCCATGCCAAAATGAACGGAATCAGGTCCATAAAAATGCTCAACCAGTTGGAAAGCCCGGATTTTACAACGGAAGAAACGGTTGTGCCGCTTGCTTTGTATGCGGCAAGGCGAGTGGCTTGACTGAAAAGCGAAACATTCGGTTCGGGGTCTTCTTCAATTTGTTTGCCGACGTCGGGCAAATATTCGTCCTTAATCCCGCGAAGCGGCCAAATACGCGGCATTATGACGGCAAGAATAATCACCGTTATGCAAATGATAAGGTAAAACAGCAAAAATTCCGCGTTAAGCCCAATAAAATTCGCGACAACAAAGGTAAACGGCAACGACACAAACGTAAAGTTTACGCAAATCGACGCGGCCTCGCGTCCCGTGTAAAAGCCTTTTTCATGCTGGTCACGCGTGATAATAACGCCCGCCGCCGACGAACTGAACCACGAACCCATAAGGTCAATCGACGAACGCCCCGGAAGCGTGAACAAAAATCGCACAATTTTGCGAACAAGCACGCCAAGAAACTCCATGATGCCAAAGTCCGTCAAAATAGGAATTGAAATTCCAAGCACAATGAAAATCGCCATAAGACCTGTGCTGCCGGCAATCAAGTCCATCATCAAACCCGCGCCGTCCCATTGGTCCAAAATCATGTCGGGCCCTAAGCCAAAATACACCATCCAAACAAGCGCGACCGCGATTCCCTTACTTACAAAGTAAACGGGATGGCTTTTAAAAAGCCCTTTAAGGAACGCATTGTCCTCGATAAATTTCGGCTTAACCGTCCACGCGATAACCGTCATAATAAACGAAACGGTAATCAAAATCGCCGCGATGTAATAAATCAGCCCGAAATCGTTGATTACAACGGAATTCAATACTCCACCGAGCCAATTAATCACAAAACCCAGCGGAATGTTAAACGAGCCGTCGCCGTCCGGCAACAACGCCATAAACAAAAAAATGCCAATAGCCGACACCACGGCAAATTTTACAACATGCTTGCTTTGCAATTTGTAATCCTTGCTCACAAAATCATCTCCTTTTTTCAATTTTTGTAATTTTACCAGTTATGTAAAAATTTGCAAATTTTTTGTGGGAAGAAATTTTTGCGGTGAAATTTTTGCGACGCATTCTCTCAAAACCGGGAGCAGTTTCCTGTTGGCTGAAAAAAACGAGTCGGCGAGTGTCACTCGCCGACTCGTTTTTTTGTGGGCAAGGAAATTGCTCCCGGCTTCGAGGGAATGTGCCGCCGCTAACACATGTCCCCGGTGCCCACCGCGCGCTTGGCGCGCTTTTTTTTGCGGGATGGGACACTCGCATTTTCATCACTCCCGCGATATAATCACACAAAAACCGAAGGGGGCAACCCATGAAAGCACAGGATTATTTAAAAATCGGCGCATCAGCCGTGCTTGGATTCGGCGCGATGCGTCTGCCTGATGACAAAGAAACGGAACGTATGGTTGACGCGTTTTTGGCGGGCGGATTCAATTATTTTGACACGGCGTGGATTTACGGCGGCTCCGAGGAGCGGCTTAAACGCACGCTTGTTAAGCGGTACGCCAGGGATAAATTTGTTGTTGCAAATAAATTGCCGCCTTGGGAAGTGAAAAATCACCGCGATTGCGACAAATTGTTTGAGGAACAACGCATCCGAACCGGCCTCGAATTTTTCGACTTCTATTTAATCCATTCGCTGGACGACGGGCGAGAGGTCGAAGTCGAAAAAATGCGGCTTTTTGACTGGGCGATGGAGAAAAAAGAGCGCGGTCTGGTTAAACATATCGGATTTTCGTTTCATGGCACAACGGCGTATCTTTCGCGGCTTTTAAAGGCGCATCCCGAGTCAGAAATCGCGCTGCTTCAGCTAAATTACAGCGATATAATGCGTGGCGAGGCGGGGGAATGGCAAAAACTCGCGCTTGCGCACAACATACCGATTGCCGTAATGGAGCCGATTCGTGGCGGCGCGCTTGCAAATCTCCCCGCATCCGCCGAAAAAATTTTACGCGACTACGATTCGTCGCGCTCAATCGCGTCATGGGCAGTGCAATACGCCGCAACGCTTGAGGGCGTAACCTGCATGTTAAGCGGCATGTCGAACATGGAGCAGCTCGAAGACAACATGAAAACTTTCCGAAATTTGAAACCGCTTACCACCGAAGAACTCGAAATGCTCGACCGCGTCCTCGTAGAAATGGGCAAAGTCGCGTCAATTCCATGCACAGCGTGCAAATATTGCCACGCGAATTGTCCGCTTGAAATCGACATTGCCGCGTGCTTCTCGCTCTACAACGATTTGAAGCGCGGCGGCGCGGGCTGGAATTTGGGCATGATGTATAGGGGTCTTCCCGACGGCAAACGCGCCGAAAACTGCACCTCTTGCGGCGCGTGTAACGCCCACTGCCCGCAGAAAATCGACATTCCCGGCAATTTGAGGACGGTGGTCTCAGCGTTTTAGTGGCGTGGCAACACGCCCTAAATGTGCGGTTGTACAATCGGTGGTGTTAGTGTCACTAACAACAACGATTTTCAACCTCTCGCAGTTGACGTTTCTTCTCGGATTCAAGAAATTCTGCATTCAGGGAAACGACAATGCAAGTTTCGCACATTCCTACGCTGTTAATTTCCACAGGTATGCTGTAAGATAGCCTCTAAGGAGGCTGATTGCAAATGAAGTTGCCAAGTGGTGTGTTTGGGAAAGCGGTTAAAAAAGCACGTCTTGAAAAAAATCTTACACAGGAAAAACTTGCCGAATTGGTTAATATAACTCACATGCACATGAAGCAAGTTGAAAGTGAGCGCAGAAATCCTTCATTCGAAGTTTTAGTAAAACTTGTGTACGCGCTTGATTTATCGCTGGATTCTGTGTTTGCGAATTCAGATATCGACGAAACGCAGGAAATGAAAAACAAAATAAATTTGGCTTTGAGTAAATGCGACAAACGCGAATTGTCCATAATTTACGCAACAATTGAGGCAATGCTTGAAGAGTACGCGGAAAAAGTATGAATAATCAAAAAAAGAGAATCCCCTGTCGCAAAAAAAATTGCTTTTAGGGATTCCCTTTATGAATATGAAGTTTGTTTTAGCTTGTACTGCATGATTTTCGGAACAAATCAAATTGTTCCTTAGCAAATCGCTACCTTCTTGCCGATATGGCTATCGGCTGAATTTTGATGCACATAAA
>WRGX01000082.1 GCA_009786975.1 Defluviitaleaceae bacterium | reverse complement strand
ACAATGTTTCGCGTGTGGTTTTCCGCTATTTTGGGCGGTTCTTATTTTTTGACATGCTTATGAGGGAACTTTTTTCGGGCTTTGATTTTCTCCGAAGGAATCGTACATAGAGGTCAGTCCGTCGGTCAGTTCTTCCCCGGCGTCCATAAGCCCCTTTACGGTGTCCTGTGCCAACTTCGCAGCGTTATCGCGCATCTGCTCATACTTGGCTTGAAGCGCGTCGCGTTGCCTGTCGATTTCCTCCAATTGACTGCGATGCATTTCGTCCACCGTCGATATTTGTGCGCGGATAGCGTCTTCCATCACCCGACGTTGCTCTACGACGTTTTCGCGCTCGTCCTCGCGGCGCAAACGGTCGATTTGTTCCCGAAGGCGCCGGTAATGTTGCTGCCCTTGGCGGGTTGCCGCATTTGAAAACCAACCCGCCTCTTCTTCGAGGTCGCCGATTTTTCTGCCGTGCTCGGCACGCCGCTCCAACGCGTCAAGCTCCGCGAAGTGTTCCCGTAACATTTCAAGCTCACGGTTAAGCTGGTCGCGACGCGCATCGCGTTCGGCATCCAAACGTGCGCGTCGTTCATCGAGTTGCGTCATTTCCGCCATACGCCATTCCGTCGCCTGTTTCGCGAGATGTTCGCGACGAAGGTCGGACATCCTGTCTTCGACGCGCTCAATCGACCGGGAGTGTTCCCACCAAGCGTCCTCAATGGCTCTCATCTTGTCACGTTCATTTTCCCAGTGCATCTCGCTAAGACGGCCAAGCTGCTCATACATTTGCGTGTTAATAAGCACGCGCATTTGAGCATAGGCGCGGTACCGTTCTTCATTGGATTGGGCGCGGTCGATGTCGCGTTGTGCCAGCTCTGCCCTGCGATTAGCGGCGCGTTCTTCGTCGGTGTGAATCTCCTGCGTTTCCCGTCTTTGCGCGGTTATGAGGTCGCGTTCGTATTGCCAAATACGGTCAATCAATCTGCGGGTTATGTTCGCACGCTCGTCGGCGGTAAGCTCGTACATTTCCTCGGCTTCGGTTAATTGCTGTCGCAACAGCTCAAGCATTTCGTTAAGAGATTCCCCCTCGTCCTCGAAGCGCAAGCGACCGAAGAAGCGTTCGCGTTCAAGCCACTCCCGGGTTTGCCTCTCCCTATCTTCGTAATAACGCTCCCAGTCTGATAGGCGATTATTACGCACAAGGGTAAAATGCTGACGCTCGTATCGGTCAATAAGACGGTGCAGGTCGCGTGTTATACGCACGCGTTCCTCGGCTGAAAGCCAGTAGAGATTATCAATGTCGGCCAGCCTATCTTGAAGGAACGCAAGGATTTCATCTTTTGCGGCAACTTCCTCGTCGTGCGTGATTCTGTTGAAATGCCGTTCGCGCTCGAGGTGCGTCCGCATTTGTTCCTCGCGCTCGCGATAATAATTTTCCCATGCTTGTATGCGTTCCCGGTTCGGGTCGGTGCCGCGACCACCGCCGCTTCGCGGTGCCGGAGTACCGACGGTGTTTGCTAATCTATCGCTTACCGCGATTTGCGCCTCGACCGCCGCAATCTGTTCGCGAGTGGCGTCGGTGGAAATTTCGTACGCTTGCGCCGCATGGAGAACCGCCGCCGCACGGCTAAAATGCGATTGCGCAACCCTGTTAACGGCGGCTTCCTCTTCCTCCAGCCTCCGCACAAGTTCAAGGCGGGTCATTTCAAGTTGCGCCCGGTGGTCTGCAATCCGAGCCTCGGCAAGTGCCATATATGCATCGGTGCAAAGTCGCACCTTTCCGGTTTCTTCGTCAATCACCAATGCCGCCGCGTAACCGCTTTCGATAAGCCGCAATTTGGTGTTGATGCTTAACTCGCCCGCTTCGTTTTGTTCGTAGAGAGCGTTGCGAAGAAGGTCAACTTCGCGGGCAAGGTCGCTTGTGGAGCGACGCAAATTGTCAAGATATTCGGGAGAATCCGCTAATCGTTGACGTATTGAATCACCGAGCATGTTGAACTGCCCGGCAAGAAGCGGGTTAAGTTTCGCCTGTGCCTCCATATCTGCGAGCATTTCGCGCAATGCGTCGGCGTACTCACGCCCGGATTTTTCGCCGTCGCGGTACGCTTGGGAGAGGTCTGCGACGGACTGTGCCGCTTGTTCGTATGCGGTGCGAAGTTGCTCCGGCACCTCCGACAGTCTTTCCAGCTCTTCTTTGATTGCCGCAATGTCACCCGCCAACGCATACGCAATGTCCGGGTTTTCATTCGCAAGTCTTTGTTTTTCGTCCAGTAATTCGCGCAGCGCGTCCGCATACTCGTCTGCGGCTATTTCACCATCGCGGAAAGCTCGGAGAAGGTCTAACAGGGGGTCTTCCGAGGCCGCCCCCGGAATCGTCCTTTCGTGCAACAACCTAACGTGTTCTGCGTATGATTCATTAACGCCGTCAAGTGCATCTTTCGTTTCGCCGTATCTTTCGGACAAATGATGCAACGCATCACTGTTTTCGTCGATTGCCCCGCGTGCAGTGGATATACTCCTCAAATGCGAATTTGTTGCCGCTTCGAGAAAACGCACCCGCTCCGCAATTACATCGCGCTCACCGCGCAAATTTGCACGTTCTGCGGCATGTCTGCCGAAAAGCGCGTTCGGGGCTTCGTCAAACGCCTGTTGTGCGTTTTCAAGCTCCTCGCGCGCGGCTTGCAATGCCGCGTCGGCGCGATAAAAATCCTCCAGTGCTTCGTCTAACCGCTGTATCTGTGGTAAAAT
Organism: Defluviitaleaceae bacterium; assembly: GCA_009786975.1. Taxonomy (GTDB): domain Bacteria; phylum Bacillota; class Clostridia; order Lachnospirales; family WQUN01; genus WQVC01. The sequence goes on along the minus strand of WRGX01000082.1, from coordinate 3,097 downwards.
TACATCAATCACAGCATCGGAGGCTTCAACACCTGCCATGTCCGCTCTGCGTTGTGCGGTTTCCAACATACGGTCATACGCATCGGCGGCACGTTCAAGCCGCTCGACCTCCACCTCGTCCATAAGCGAAAGCGTGTCCTGCGCGCGAATCTCGGCGATTCGTTGGTTGACGGCATTGAGGTTTCGCTCTATTTCGTCTGCTTCGGATTCGAGGCGTCGAAATTCATCTGTCAGCTCCCGTACGCGCTCCGAAGCGCGTTCAAGCGCACTTGATGCCTGCGAAATGGCGTAGACCACCCCGACAATTGCCGCAATCGCCAAACCTCCAACAAGCAAGGGATTAGCCATAACCGCCGCTTTTAGCAAAACAACAGCTTTCGTTTTAGCGGTCATAGCAGCCGTTCCCGCCACGTTTGCCTTTGTTTGCGCAACGGTCGCGGCGGTGTCGGCGGTTTTGGCGGCGGCAAGTGCAATCGTTTCCGACGCCCACGCTTTAAGCCGAAGCCCCGTAACCGCCGCACCCACGCCACCAATAGCGGCGGCAACCGTCGCTGCATTTTCCACCAAGAACGTCACAATCCCGCTCATAATCCCCATAAGCCCGGATATGCTATCGCGATTTTCCTCCACAAGCCGCAACAAATCCGTAAAAAGTTGCTCCACGGCCGGCAACATCTCCGCGCTGACTTCCGCACGAAGCGCGTTGTAAACTTCTCCGATACGTTGATGTGTTTCCTGTAAAATATTGTTAAGTTGCGCCTGTCGGCCGACATCCGTTTCCGCAAGCGCGGCGTTTATGCCGTGTACCCGCCCCGGAATAACCTCGAGCAGAACCGCAAGCCGCTCGGTTTCCGTCCCGGTTTTCATAATTTCCATTTGCGCGTCGGAAAAAGCAATTCCGAGCCGTTCAATCGTCCGAGCGTTACCACCCATCGCACGCCCAAGCTCTCGCGCAATCCTCGTTGAGTGTTGCTGTGTCGCATTTATTCCGTACTGCTGTGCAATCAAATCGTTCATCAGTGGAAGCAATGCCTCCAGCGTTTCATTTTGCTGAACATTCATTGCAAGCTGTTGCGCCCCTGCAAGTTGCACCGATTGCGAAACCACACCCGTCCGCTGGTACGCTTCCGCAAGAGAGATTATCGAGCCAATTTGTGCATCCGTCGCGCTCATATTATTCTGCATGATGGCCGTAAGTTGCTGTTGCGATACGGCAAATTGCTCGGCGGCTTTCGAGGCTTGATTAAGATAATTTTGCGCGCCACTTGTGATACTGCTAAGACCTTTGGTTATTGCATCAGCCGCCACATTCGCCGCCGTTGCCGCCGCAAACAGTTTCGTCATTTGGTTACTTGATTTTTCGGCAGCATTTCCGACACCTTTAACATCATTGCCGAGAGTTTGTAATTTTGCAGAAAGTAAGCGTCCGTTCGCTTCTGATATTTCGAGGTCGTTATTCCATTTTGTAACCTGCTTTCCGGCAAACGCCCACTCTTTTGCGGCCTTGTTAATTGAGGCTTTGAGGTCCAACATTATTTTGTCGTTATCTTCAAGAACTCCGTTGTACAGAGTAAATTTTTCTTTTAATTTTTCGAGTTCGGCTTCTTTTTCTTTAAGAACTTTATTTGATTTTTCAACCATACCGTTGTTTGTATCAGTTATTTTCGTTTGTATGGAAATCTGCTTATTAAGCGAATCTTTTTTCGCGGCGAGAATCCCCGCCGCATCGCCATTCGCTTTCAGTTCAGCGGTTGTCAGCTTTAATATGTTTTCGGAATGTTTCAATTGCTCGTTGAAATCTTTTATTTCTCTTTTCGCTTCGTCCGCTTGAACTCGAATGGTAGCATTTAATCCTGCCACAAAAATCATCCTTTACCATATAATAACTTTATACTATAATTACGCTGTGTTCGAAACAGAAAGCGAGGTGTCGGTTATGTTAATCTTCATGCACTATATGCTCGATGAAATGAACAAAAGGAAAAAAGAAGCCGCGCCTGTTTCGTCAGCGTCGATTTTGACACAACGGCGCGAAAGTGAATTGATGAAAGCGCAAGCTCGGAATAACGAAATCAACAAATTGCAAGGCAACGGCAGGAAACTAATCGGCGAATTAAACCGCATGATGGTAAGCTAAATTCTCTAAACTTCTAAAAGGCTATTCCCTTCGGCATCCTAATCGCCAAGGGGATTTTTTATTGGATAAATAACAACCGCCCACGCCGAGTTATTTGCGCGCAGTTATTTGAAATGATAGAATACCCATGCAGGTCGTGTGGCGGTGAGTTTCGGCTAAGCCCTCGAAAGGGGGTGATAGCCATATGTTGACGTTATTTGAAGCGTTACACCTTCTTTTAACACTCGCGTTAGCAATTTTGGCGTATTTAGCATATAAGCGAAACGAAAAATAGCCGCCCTGTGGTAAGGATAACGGCTATTTTCGTTTGACATTTAATTAAGTCACCCGGGTTAGTCTGTTAAACCGCCCCGGCTTGCACTACATAAATAGGGTGGGCTTTCGCTCACCTTTTTTATTGTAATCACATTATATGCAGTTTATGCGCGATTGTAAACCCATGCATCAAATATCCAACTCACCCATATAAACTTCCATATCCTCGATTTGCTCCGTCTCTTTGTCGAGGTTGTTGTCCCAAAGCCACAACTCGTACAGCTTCCAAAACCTCCGAGGGGTGGAATTCCAAAATTCGTCGTCGGTCGGATAAAAATTTACGAGCCGTTCACGGCCAATGTAGTAAAGTCTATCCCAATCACATGAACCCTTCGCACCCTCCTCCGGCGGGGCTTCTCCTTCTTTGAAAGGGATGTCCCGTCGTATCGTTTCGAATAGCCCTTTGTATGCATCAGGGAAGCGTGCCGCATCCAAGCTACCGACAACCGTTTCCGGCGTTGCCCCGGTCAGAACGCTAAGAATATCAATCACCGCCTTAGAGCCTGTATAACATAAATTTTACCAATTGAGACTTTTTCTTTAAGCCTGTAGTAAAATGGAAACAAAAACAGGTGAAGCCATGAGAATATTTTCACACAACTATCCGAGTGATATAACTCGCGAACAGTATGAAATAATTCGCGA
>WRGX01000081.1 GCA_009786975.1 Defluviitaleaceae bacterium | reverse complement strand
GTATTTTTCGCAACGATTTGTCTTATCTCCTCGCCTTTCAGGCTTTTTAGAATGCAATCACATACGTTTACGGGCATATTTCGCGTATCGTCGATTGGTTGCCCCGTAATAAAAATAATCGGCGTATCCATAGTTTCGGGCAAATAAGACAAGGCGGACGCCACTTCATGCCCTGTCATTCCGGGCATAACAACATCCAATAAAATAATATCCGGCGCGTTGTTCATAGCAGTGGTAATCGAGGAGTATCCGTCGATTGCCGTAAAAACTTCATAGTCTTCCTTTAATAATGTACTTATAAAAGCCGTAAATATCGGGTCGTCGTCTACGATTAAAACGGTGCGCTTCATAATACACATCCCCCGTTCTCGCATTTTTTGCAAAAACCTGCGATTAGTATATCATTTAGCAGAAACGTGTGCAAACTAATATTTCGCACAAATATTTCGCACAAAACCCCGTGCAAAATCTTTTTGCAAAATCGAGTCGGCGAGTGACACTCGCCGACTCGATTTTTTCGTGCGGGGTGAGGACAAAGCAAAAATGGCGAAAAATCGGCTAAACAAGCGAGAATTTTCAATATGAAAAAATTTCCGCGAAAATTTTTTAAAATTTTTTTAAAAAAGCTAATGACTTTTTTTTATTTGACGATATAATGTTTAGAGATAATCCCGAAAGGGATATCTCGACTCACAGGATGTGAGAAAAAATAAGGGAGCAATTCCCGTCAAGGAGGACAACAAAATGTCGAACATGGTAGTAAGAACGAACGTTTACTCGTTAAACGCACACAGAAACATGAAAAACGTTGGTCTCGAGCAACGCAGAGCATCCAACAGACTCTCCAGCGGTTTCCGTATCAACTCCGCCGCTGACGACGCCGCAGGTCTCGCAATTTCCGAGAACATGCGCGCACAAATCCGCGGCCTTGATCAAGCAAGCCGCAACGCCCAAGACGGCCAAGCAATGCTACTTACCACCGAAGGTGGCTTGGACGAAATCGGCAACATGCTCATCCGCGTACGCGAGCTTATGGTTCAAGCGTCTAACGACACCAACACCCAAGCACAACGCGTAATGATCGAGCAAGAAATCGCCCAACTTGGCGAGGAAATCCTCTCCATGCAACGCCGCGTTGAGTTCAACACGAACCAAGTATTGAACATCGGCGACCACGGTAGCATCCGCATTGCGCTTGCTGAAAACCGTATGCTTTTCGCAGAAGCTCAAGTTGAGCTTGCAGAAGCTACCGTTGTACACGCTAACTTAGTCGCTGAAGCTCGCGTAGAACACGCAGAAGCTATGGATGCAGCATTGATTGCCTATGCAGAAGCTGTTCAATTAGCTTCCGAGATGTTCCAAGACGAAGTAAGGCAATTGGGCGAAGTTCCTCCGGCAGCAACCAATTATCTCCTTGAAGCCCTCTTGGCTGCAAGAGATGCTGCATTTGCACAAGCCCGTGCAGAGCGTGCCGCCGCAGTTGCCGAAGCAGACATGGCTCTCTATGAATCATTGGCTGACGCTCGCACAGAACTTATGGAAGCTCGTGCAGAGTTCACAACCGCAATGCACGTTTTCACAACCACAATCCGTTCGCAATTCCACATCGTCTCCGAAGATACTTTGGATGGCATTGGAGTTGCATGGTTCCAAGTGGGCGCAAACAGCCTTCAAGGAATTAGCTTTGACTTTACGACTGCTTCTCAAGCCGTGCTTGTTGCCGGCAACCTGGTCAACGGTATTGCGGACGCTTTGGTAATGACAGGTTCTTCTAGAGAGTCTGGTATTGGTTTCGGTGTCAATATGACCTCGCTAATCAATGCGGTCGGTGACGGTATCGAAGCTATCAACAGCGTACGCGCAAACCTCGGTGCTGTTCAAAACCGTATGGACTTCACCATGCGCAGCTTGGACATCTCCAGCGAGAACCTTCAAGATTCCGAAAGCCGCGTAAGAAACGCAGACATCGCTCGCGAAATGATGCGCTTCACCATGACCAACGTGCTTCAACAAGCCGCTGTGTCCATGCTGGCTCAAGCGAATCAAATTCCTCAAAACCTTCTTCAACTCCTTCGCTAATAACCTACAAAATAAAAAAATTGCCCGGAAAATTTCCGGGCAATTTTTTTACGCTGATAAACTGATAAACTGCTCCCAGCTTCGAGGGAATGCGCCGCCGACGACATGTCAATAATTTAAAAGGAGTGATTGAAATGCGCGAAGAAAATATGCAACTGCTTGAACTATTCAGAGATTTCCGCGTCGCCGACGTACGCGACGGACTGGACTGGATTGGCTATCACAATTTTGGCTCAATTTCGCCGGATGTGCGGCCGCTTTATCGCACGCGCACGGTCGGCATTGCGCGAACCGCGCGGTATCTCCCGTTTGTCGGTCCGTATCCCGAAGAACGCGGCGATAATTACACGCCGTGGCAGGGCTGGTATTACGGCAATGTCGCGACGTATCCTTGGTTCGACGATATCGAGGACGGCGACTTTGTCGCCATCGACGTAAGCGGCGTAAATGTTGGGCTGCTTGGCTCGGAAAATACGCTTCGCGCGGTACAAAAAGGCGTGCGCGGCTTTGTGATAAACGGCTCGGGCATCCGCGACACAGATGAGGTTATTTTGCAAAAAATCCCGGTGTGGTCGCATTTTATCTCGCAATCCATGGTGCAGTGTAAAATCCAATTCGACGCGAAAGATGTACCAATCGCAATCGGCGGCGTAACAATTTCCCCCGGCGATATAATCGTTGGGGACGGCGACGGCGTAATTGCAGTGCCGCGCGCCGTCGCACGCGATGTCGCAAAATATGCCGCCCAAATCCTAAGCGACGACAAAAAAACCCGCCGCAGACTTTACGACGAGTTAAATCGAAAACCGGATGATACGGTGATTTAGGGCGTGTTGCCTAATCCTACTCCTCCTCCGACGGCGGAGCTTCTCCCGGTTCTTCCGAAAGCTCCTCCGCCGGAGGCTCTTCCGGCGGCACCTCAAACTCATCCGGTAAATCCGAATCATCAAAGTCCTCGAGTGTCGGCGATTTTTTGTTTTTATTAAGCAACTGTTCCTGCATTTCCTTGCCCATGTGGTACATAAGGGTGATTTCGCGTTGCCTTGAAACAAACGTGTCTATGCGGACATTTTGCTCCTCGCCCCGCCTTTTTCGGCGGCGAGCCTGCGTGAAGCCGGGGATTTCTCCGCGCTCGCTTGTGCTCAGCAAAATTGTGTTGCATTGTTCTTCCTCGTTGAGTTCGCGGCGTTTCTCCTCGATTTCTTTGCGCATTTGCTCCGCCCCCGCCGTAATCAGCGGGCGTACAAAGGGCAAAATTTCCGCATCCTCGGCTTCCTCGCCCCGTTCTTCCCTTTCCTCACTCTCGATTTCCTGCGCAAGCTCCTGCTCAAGCCTGTGATGCTCAAGCTCGCGCTCGATAAAATTGTACTCGCGCTCGTCGCGCTCGTCGAGAATTACTTCGATTTCTTCCTTAAAATGCGCAAGCAATTCTTTGCGCTTTTCCGCAGTAATTTCGGCGTCGTTAAGTACGCTCGCCATTTTCTCGCGAATTGTTTCAATTCTAAGGTCTTCACCCTCGCGAGTGTACATTTCGTCGTCGCGGGTTTCGTTGCGCTCACGTGCATGTTCGCGGCGCATGTTTTCTAAACGCTCGCGATTTGTCATAGGTTATCGGGGGCCGCAACCGCGATGCCAAGCTCCGCAAGCTGTTCGGCGGGGACATCGTTCGGCGCGTGGGTCATCGGGCAGGACGCATCCTTGACTTTCGGGAACGCGATAACTTCTCGCAGGGAATCCGCGCCCGCCATTATCATAATAATTCGGTCAAGCCCAAGCCCAATTCCGCAATGCGGCGGCACGCCGTACTGCAAGGCTTCAAGAAAATATCCAAAGTTTTCCGCCGCACTTTCCGCGGTGAAGCCCAAAAATTTAAACATGCGATTTTGCAATTCGTTTTGATGAATACGAACGCTTCCGCTACCCAGTTCATACCCGTTAAGCACCAAATCATACGACCGCGAACGAACCGCGCCGGGGTCGGTTTCCAAAAGCGGCAAATCTTCTTCGACGGGCGAAGTGAACGGATGCGTTGTCGCGTAAAATCGCTCGTCTTCGGGCGAATATTCAAGCAAGGGGAATTTCGTCACCCACAGGAAATCGAAACCATCAAGCGCAATCCCCCTCCACTTCGCCGCCGCGCCGCGCACCGCACCAAGCGCATCAAAAACAATTTTATTTTCGTCCGCGCAAAGCAAAATTAAATCGCCGGGCTTCGCATTAAATTTCGCGGCAATTTCGCGCAATTTTTCGTCGTCGAAAAACTTGGAAATCGTCGATTTTATCGACCCGTCCTCGGGAAGCGTAATCCACGCCAAACCTTTAGCCTTATGCGTCCGCGCAAGCTCCACAAGCTCGTCGATTTTCTTGCGCGGCATAGCGGCGCAACCCTCGGCGCAAACCCCGCGCACACTGCCGCCGCTTTCAAGCGCGCCCGCGAAAACCTGAAAATCACACCCGCGAACCGTTTCCGAAATATCGCAAAGCTCCATACCAAATCGCGTGTCCGGCTTGTCCGTCCCAAACCGCTCCATCGCCTCGTGCCAAGTCATACGCGGAAAATTCGCCGCAATATCAAGCCCCATGCACTCCTTAAACACGCGCCCCATCAGCCCCTCCGCCGCCGCCATAATATCCTCCTCGTCGGCAAAGGACATTTCAACGTCGATTTGCGTAAATTCGGGCTGGCGGTCCGCGCGTAAATCCTCGTCGCGGAAACACCGCGCAAGCTGAAAATACTTATCAAAACCCGCGACCATTAAAATTTGCTTCATTTGTTGCGGTGATTGCGGCAGAGCATAAAAAGACCCGGGATGGGTGCGCGAAGGTACCAAATAATCCCGCGCGCCCTCGGGCGACGAATTTATCAAAAGCGGGGTTTCAATTTCCAAAAACCCGTTCTCGCTTAAAAAACCGCGAACCGATTGCGCCGTTTTGTGCCTAAGCTCAAACACGCGTTGCATTTCCGGCCGACGCAGGTCGATATAGCGATATTTCAGGCGCATATCAAGCGCAACGCCCTCGTCGGCAACCTGAAACGGCGGCACCTCCGCCTCCGAAAGCACGCGCAACTCGCGAATATCAATCTCAATTTCACCCGTAGGCATATTTTTATTAACATTTTCAGGCGTGCGGGCAACAACCTCGCCCGTTGCGGCAACAACAAATTCGCCGCGCACAGCCTTAGCCACCCGATAAACTTCCGCGTCCCGCGCCGCTCCGTTTGATTCAGACGCCACGGCTTGCACAATCCCCGTCCTGTCGCGCACAACGATAAAAACAAACCCGCTTAAATCGCGCCGCTTGTTAACCCATCCCATAACCGTAACGGTCTGCCCGATATGTGCCGCGTTAATTTCACCGCAATAATGCGTACGTTTTAAGCCTCTAAGACTTTCTCCCATGCTACATGCTCTCCTTCCGGAGCTTTTCGACAACATGCCTAAACTCCTCATGCGTATAAATTTCCCTTATTATATGTATTTTGCCGACAATAATCAAACCTCCTCAAAAAACGCTATGGCGCGGTGGCAAGTTCCGCGCCTGTTTGTTTTTCGACTCGGCTATTTTACAGTACCAAAAAACCACGCCAACAAGAACGCGAGTCCCCGGATCCGGCCATCCGGCGCATTCTTGCCTGTCGTGGTTTCGTTTTTTTTGTTTTTGAGAATTGAAAGAAAAATTCGGACGTCCGAATCGGAACTTTGCCCCAAGCACCTTCGCGCGAATGAATTCATTGTGCAAGAAAG
>WRGX01000080.1 GCA_009786975.1 Defluviitaleaceae bacterium | reverse complement strand
TTAAGATTGCTTGCGCCGTGGGTCATCACGATTCTGCCGGCTAAAATTTTTCGCTTTTCGCGCAATCAATACGGGCGGCAGTTTGACGGTTACTTTTGTTTCACGTAACTCGCGAGCAATTTTTGCTATCTCCATAGCGTGTTGATGCAGTTCATGGGCTACTACCATTTGTTCCATTCTTTCTGGCAGCGAATGGAGAAACACCATGAAATTTTTTGAAAGCCTTTGTAAATGCCTGTGGTGTTTCGTATCCATACATCAATGCTACATCAAGGATTTTATTTTGCGTTAGTGACAGTTCCCTACCCGCTAAAGATAGCCTTCGGCATCGTACATATTCCATCACACTAAGACCAACAATGGCACGAAAGATTCGACTAAAATGCGCTTCCGAACAATAAGCGGCCCTGGCCAGGTCACAAACTTGTACTCGCTCGTCGGAATGTTCTTCAATCCAGTCTACAGCTTTCTGTACCAATTCAAAATAATCCATATGCTTCTCACCTCCCCGGTTGCATGGGCGCACAGAAAGCGAAGATTTCGACCAGCCCTCTAAAAAAATAATAGCAGGAAAGATGGGCTATTTCTTATCCATTCCTGCTATATTATGTGTTCCGATTTTAATTGTTTGAAATATCGTCCAACATTAATTTTTGCAAGCGGTCTATGTCGGTGAACACAATTTTTCTGCCCCGCTCATGGATTTGGAAAATTTGCTTCATTTTCGTTTGGATTGTCTGCTGTATGGAGTATTTCACTGGTAGCGGGTTGCCACTCTTGGTATGTATGTGGTCTAAATAATACGGCGTGATAGGGAACATATTTTGAAGCAAAAATGCCGCTGGACGGTCAGCAAATTCACCTAGCACAATCGTTAAGCAACGTCTATATTTCTGCACTTGCTTGTCGTGGATTACCTTGTATTTATCGTAATTGGCACTCATGGGAATCATCCATAACAAGCCTGTAACTTCATCTTTTAAAGCGTAGTAAGTCGGGCGATAATTACCACCCTCTTTGTTCTGCATGAGCATATCGTCCTGCGCCTTTGTAAAATATTCGTCCTTTATATGGTAGACGTACCCTGCCTGATAAATCATGTCCATTTCCATCCTTGTAAAACGCCCCCATCCGTATGGGATAGGGGCGTGAATTTTCGAGCCGGACATTTGTTAGACGCTTCCGGTAAGCGAACAATATTTTCGAGCCATTCATTTATTAGTCGCTAATGGTAGGCGAACGGAATTTTCTTCGAGCGTGACCGCCCTCTATTAGTATGATACGTTCTGCCACCCATTATGTCAATAAATTTTTGAGCGGCAAAACAAATCCGAACCCATCACCGATAAGATTTACCTCCGGCTTATGGTTCGGATTATCCGTTATCTCTGCGGTCAGTTTCAGGGCGAACCCCTTCCTGGGATGGCAAGACCCGTCCTTGGCATAGAAACGACTGTTCGATTGCTATGCACGCATATTAACACGTGTGTTTTTGCTTGCCAGGGTTTATTCGAACAATATTTCGAAATTTTTTATTGGTGAATTGCAAAGTAAGTTCCAGAGTAGAACGCGGCGAGTGGAAGTTATAATTATTCGGGTTAATCGGCGATGCCCCCCTATTTTTGATAGCGCGCCAGAATATTTTTTGCCGTGGCTTGAATTTCGGCAGCAAGTTCGGGCGGCTCGATGACCTTGACTTTATCGCCGAAACCAAGGAGCCAGCTTATTATGTATCCGCGATTGGTGTATCCGAATTCAAAATGAAGCCCGTCTTCGTCTTCGCGGAATGAATCCAAGCCGTAGCTTTCGATTAGCTGATACTTGACGGATTTATCGAAGACGGCGACAAGATTTATGTTGTCGTTAAAATAGCCGCCGAAATCTTTCCTTTCCGGCGGTATTTCGCGTATGGCAAAGGATTCTTCGCTTTGCGCCAAATTCCAAAGCCTGTTCAATTTGAACATTCGCCAATCCCGACGCTCCAAGCAGTATCCGAAAACATACCACGATGTCCATCGAAAAATAACGATATACGGCTCGATGCGGCGTTGGCTTTCACCTTTTTCGTAAAAATAATCGAACTCGATTACGCGTTTGGCAAAAATGGCGCGCTTTATAGCCTCGATTTTTTTGGTCAAGTCCCCCTTGTAATACGACGCAAGGTCGATTACAAGAGGTTCGTGCAACGAAACAACGGCGTCGCTGTTCGCGCCCAATTTGTCCAAAGTGCGCTCGATTTGCGATTGCTTTGACACGCTTCCGAGGGCTTTGATTGCGGCGATTATCCCGCTCATTTCTTCCGTGGTCAGCACGCTTTTGTCCAGCTTGAAGCCCTCGGCAATGGAAATGCCGCCGCCTGTCCCCTGATACGTGGTGATTGGGATGCCCGCGCGGCAAAGGGCGTCGATATCCCGCCCGATTGTGCGGCGAGTGACTTCGAATTTTTCCGCCAAACAGGGCGCGGTTACGCGGTCATTTTGCAGCAAGATAGTTAAAATGCCAAGCAATCGGTCGAGTTTCATGAGTTGCCGCGAGCCGCAATCGGCGTATCCGGTTTAGAGGGAACGTGCGGCTTCGACATGTTTTGCCGGTGCTTGCCCCGCGCCTTGCGCGCGGCCTCGAGGCTGCGAAGTCGAATTTTCGCGGCCCCGAGGTTTTTTATTTCGTCGATTTTAATTTGTGTGTAAAGTTTACCCGCGCTGCGTAAAATCGCCGCAACCTCGTCGGTTGTAATCGCGTCGATGCCGCAGCCGAATGAAACGAGTTGCACAAGCTCCATGTTCTCGTTTTGTGTAACGAATTTTGCGGCGTTGTACAGGCGCGCGTGGTATGTCCATTGGTTTAAAACGTCGAGTTTTTGTTTTGCGACGTGGTGCGCGACCGCGTCCTCGGTTACGACGACGAAGCCCATCGAGCACAGCAATTTGTCGATACCGTGGTTGATTTCCGGGTCGATATGGTAGGGGCGGCACGCCAGTACGATTACGGGCAAGCCGTGCGTTTTCGCATAGGCAATCGCGTGTTCGCCGTATTCCGCGACGTGGCGGGAGTACGCATCGTACGATTCAAATGCGCGTGCCGTCGCGAGTTTTATTTCTCCCATTTTTAAATCGGGCAGAAGTTTTTTCAGCTCCGCAAAAATCCGCGAGGTGAATTTCTTTTTGTCCCGAAAGCCGATGTGGAGATTAATAATCGGCGCGGGGGTGTTTATATTTGCGGCGATAACTTCGGGATAATATGCGACAACGGGGCAATTGTAGCAATTGTCGGAAATACCCTCGTCGATATTGTAGGTTTGGCAGGGGTAAAAAATCGCGTCAACGCCTTTTTCAATCAACGACTCAACGTGTCCGTGTCCGAGTTTTGCGGGGTAGCAGATTGTGTCCGACGCGATTGTGTGCTGTCCCTTCATATATAGTTCGCGGGACGACGGCTCGCTTAAAATTACATCGCACCCCAGCGACGAGAAAAACGTTGACCAAAACGGGATTGTTTCATACATATTCATCACAAGCGGCAAGCCGATTTTTTTGCGACCTGTGCCGTATGCGGGGTAATTCATTATAAAATCGTACTTGAAGGCGACCAAATTTGGATGAGTTCCGTCCGGATGCGTTCCGTTTTCTTTTTTGCCTGCGCCGCGCTCGCATTTGTTGCCGGAGATGAAGGACGAACCGTCGGCGAAAGTGTTAATCGTTACGCAACATTTGTTTGGGCAAGCGTTGCAAATTGTTGATTTGGATTTGTGAGTGAAATTTTCCAAAGCGTCCGGGGAAATTAGATTTGTGACCTCGGGCGCGTTGTGTTTCGCAAAAAGTGCCGCGCCGTACGCGCCCATTAGCTCGGAAATCGGCAATCGAACTACGTCGCGTCCGATTTCCGTTTCAAAGCAACGCAAAACCGCGTCGTTCAAAAACGTGCCGCCCTGCACAACGATGTTTTGCCCAAGCTCGTCGGAGTCGCGCACGCGAATTACTTTGTACAAAGCGTTTTTCACGACGCTCATTGCAAGCCCCGCCGCGATGTCCTCGATTGTCGCGCCGTCTTTTTGCGCTTGCTTGAAGGACGAATTCATAAAAACCGTGCAACGCGAACCGAGGTCAACAGGATTTTTTGCCGCAAGGGCAACGTTTGCAAAATCCGCGACGGAATAGCCAAGCGAGGTCGCGAACGTTTCTAAAAACGACCCGCAGCCCGACGAACACGCCTCGTTAAGCACAACGGAATCCACCGCGCCGTCTTTTATATGAAAGCACTTGATGTCCTGTCCGCCGATGTCAATTATAAAATCCACGTCGCGGTTAAAATGCCGCGCCGCCGTGAAATGCGCGATTGTTTCGACGATGCCGTGGTCGATGCCGAAGGCGGCTTGCACGAGTTCCTCGCCATAGCCCGTTACCGCCGCGCCTGCGATACGGAAACCGTTTCCGGCTTTGAGGGGATGCGTCGTCGTCGTCATGTGCCTCCGGTTTTCACTGCCCGCTTGGCGGGCATAGATTTGCTGAATTTGCTCGCGGATAATCGGCAGGGGATTTCCGCCGTTCGGCGAATAGTGCTTGTACAATATCTCGTCGTTTTCGCCGATTAACGTCAGCTTCGTCGTTGTCGAACCTGCGTCGATGCCCAAAAATGCCTCGCCGCTGTAGGTCGCGATGTCCGCTTCCGGCACGATTACCTCACCGTGCCGCCGCGAAAATTCTTCGCGCTCCGCTTCGTTTGCGAAGAGGGGCTTTGTTTCGTTGTCGTTAGTCGCGGATTCGGTATTTGTCGGCGGTCTTTCCAATTGAGAAATTAATTCGTCGTATGTAATCGGCCCCGCGTTTTTTTCCGCGTTAAACGCGCTTCCAAGTGCCATAAAATACGGCGCGAGTTCGGGAAAAACGGCGTTATGCTTGTCCAAGCCGAGCGTTTTTATAAATCTGTCCTGCAAGCCCTTGAAAAACGAAAGCGGCCCGCCCAAAAACAGAACGTTCCCTTTAATCGCACGCCCCTGCGCAAGCCCGCCGATTGTTTGGTCAACAACGGCCTGAAAAATACTGGCGGCGATGTCCTCTTTTTTCGCTCCCTGATTCATCAGCGATTGTATATCGCTTTTTGCAAAAACTCCGCAACGCGACGCAATCGGATAGATTCTTTTATGTAGCCGATACACCTCATCAAGTTCATCAACAGTCAAGTTAAGTAGTGTTGCCATTTGGTCGATAAATGCGCCGGTGCCGCCTGCGCAGGAGCCGTTCATGCGTTCCTCAAGCGTGCCGCGCAGGAAAATTATTTTCGCGTCCTCGCCGCCAAGCTCTATTACAACGTCGGTTTCGGGCAGTTGTCGATTAACCGCGCCGGCGGCGGCAAAAACTTCTTGCACAAAGCCAAGCCCCGCGTTTTCCGCAACGCCAAGCCCCGCCGAACCCGTGACGGAAATTTTTAGCATTTGACCCTCGAGGAGATTTTTCAAACTTCGAATATGCTCCGCCGTCACCTCGCGCACTCGCGAAAGATGCCGCTGGTAGGATTTTTCAATAATTTCGCCCTCGGCGTTAAGTACAACGGTTTTCAGCGTGGTTGACCCAACATCAATTCCAATTGAAAAGCTCAAGCGTCCTCACCCCGTCAATTATGGCGACCTCCGAAAATCCTTAATGATTTAGGGTTTTCAGAGGTCACCTTATTGTAATCCAGCGCGCTGTATTGCGCAAGATGGGGATGCCTGCCACCAGGATATCCTAATAAAATTACGATTCTGTAAAATCTGTTAAATTTGGATGAAAAACTAGCGAAAAGCATAATGTTTTTTGCCTGTAATTTTGTGA
>WRGX01000079.1 GCA_009786975.1 Defluviitaleaceae bacterium | reverse complement strand
AGTCGGCGAGTGACACTCGCCGACTCTTTTTTTTATGAGAAACGGCTTCCGGCTTCGAGAGCATGTGCCGCCCACGACGCATGCCCCCGGTGCCCACCGCGCGCTTGGCGCGCTTTAAAATTAGGTTGACTTATGGCATGGTCGTGTTATTATTTTGAAAAAAACAGGAGGTAAAAAAATGGCAAAAATTATTGGCGAACAAGCGGTTCCAAACATGCCGTGGGAGGACAAGCCCGCCGGATGTAAAGAGACTTTATGGCGGTACAGCGGCAACCCGATTTTCAAAATGAACCCCGGCCCAAAGGCGTCGCGCGTTTTCAACAGCGCGGTTATCCCATACGGTGACGGCTTCGTCGGCGTTTTCCGCGCCGACCACAAGGACATAACGATGCATCTGCATTTTGGCAGAAGCAAGGACGCGATTAACTGGGAGCTGGACGACGACGACATAAAATGGGTTGACGAAAGCGGCAAGCCCTTCCAGCCCGCATATGGCTACGACCCGCGCCTTACCAAAATCGGCGACGAATATTTTATCATGTGGTGTACATCTTTTGCCGGCTCGCCAACAATCGGGCTTGGCAAAACGAAGGATTTCAAAACATTTGTGCGTCTCGAAAACGCCTTTTTGCCACACAACCGAAACGGCGTTTTATTCCCCCGCAAAATTAACGGAAATTATGTACTTCTCTCGCGCCCGTCGGACAACGGACACACGCCCTTCGGCGATATCTTCCTTTCCGAAAGCCCGGACATGACCTACTGGGGCAAGCATCGCAGTGTAATGAAAGCGACGGACTCGTGGGGCGGGCTTAAAATCGGCGCAGGCCCGATTCCCATTGAAACCGACGAAGGCTGGCTAATGATTTACCACGGCGTAATTTTAACCTGCAACGGCTTTGTTTACAGCTTCGGCTCCGCCCTTCTCGACCTCGAGCAGCCGTCAAAAGTAATTGCCCGAAGCAGCCAATATTTGCTCACGCCGGAAGAACCATACGAGACAATCGGATTTGTACCAAATGTCTGTTTCCCCTGCGCAACCCTATGCGACGCCCCGACGGGCCGCCTTGCCATTTATTACGGAACCGCCGACACCTACACGGGAATTGCCTTCGGAACCGTCGACGAAATCATAAAATTCACAAAGGAAACCAACAAACTCGGCTGGAACGACGACACCCTCGGCAGAGATTAAAGCGCGCCAAGCGCGCAGTGGGCACCGGGGGCATGTGTCGAAATCGGCACATGCCCTCGAAGCCGGGAACAGTTTGGGCACCGAGGACATGTATCGAAGTCGGCACATTCTCTCGAAGCCGGAGACATTTTTCGACTTTTCCGGCGCAATAAAAAAAAAAAATCACTTGACACATGCGCTCATGCGGTTATATAATACCCCTCGCTGTAATTGAGCGCGGCCCGATGGTCAAACGGTTAAGACACGGCCCTTTCACGGCTGAGATCGGGGTTCGATTCCCCGTCGGGTCAATTTCGGTGCTAAAGTCGAACACAGACGAAAGCCCCGAAAAATCACCATTTGCAAGCAACTCTAATTCCGAGCTGTCAAGCTCGGAATTTTCATTTGTCAAATTATAGGTGATAATAATTCTATCGTCATACAAATACGCCTTGCTCAAGAAGCACTCAATAATATCCCGATTGTACGTTTCCGATTCGTCGGACGTTTCGCGCGCAAATTGCGAGAGCATAAAAATTATGTGCTTTTCGTTCAAGTCGGGTTTTTTCGCCTTACATAGTCCAATTTCGTATTCCAATTTATCTTGCGCTTGTTCCAGCTCGGCAAGGCGCGACTTCGTTGTTTTAGTAACCACGCCTTGCTCGATTGCCGCCATAAGATTATTTAACGCCTTTGTCGTATCGGCAAGCTGGTTTTTCAGAAAAGCCGATTCGTCATTTTTGGCAAATTCCCGTTCGTGAATTTCGATGCAGCGTTTGGCAATCACGTCGATTATTTCCGGTCGGAGAATGTGCCGCGCCGTTTCGGTGACAATGTAATTTTCAAGCCATTCTTTTCGAATATCTTTTTTGTCGCATGACTTCGTGCGGCGTTTGTCCCTGTAAGCGTAATAATAATGTTTTTTGCCGGACTTGCCCGTGCCGTACACGCCAATCATGCCCGTGCCGCATTTGCCGCAATATAATTTCCCCGATAAAATATAATCCACTTTACCCGCTCCTCCTCGATTCGGCGCACGGCGGTTCGCGTCAATCCGTGTTTGTACCCGTTTAAAAAGCTGTTCGTCCACAATTGCCGGGACACCGCCTTCGATACGAAGTCCATAATGCGCATACACGCCTATATATTTTTCATTTTTGAGAATCCGCCTCAAGCTGTTTTTGTTCCAAGTGCCGCCTATGGAGGTTTTTACATTCATCCCAATAAGCTCGTCGCAAATATCCTTTACGGGCGTCCCCTCGTCGTACATAGTAAAAATTTTGGTAACAATCGGCACCGTGTTTTCGTCAAGCATGAATTGCTTTTCCGGCGTGATTGCATACCCAAGCGGAGCGGGGCCGCCCGTGTGCTTACATTTTAGCGCGCTTTCGTACATACCGCGCTTGACCTTTTGCGCTAATTCAAGGGAATAATATTCCGCCATGCCCTCTAAAAGGGACTCCATTATTACCCCTTCCGGCCCCTCCGGGATGGATTCTTTCGCATAGCACAATTTTATCCCGTTCTTTTTTAATTGCGCCTTGTAGATGGCGGAATCGTAACGGTTGCGAGAAAACCTATCCATTTTATAGCAAATAATAACCTCAAACAGCTTGCGCCCGGAATCGCGCATCATGCGTTGAAATTCCGCCCGCTCGTCCGTTTTTCCGGATATGGCGCGGTCGATATATTTTCCCACGACAGAATACCCGTGCTTTTTCGCGTACTCCTCACAATCCCGAATTTGCCCCTCAATGGACTGCTCCGTTTGCGCCGTCGAGCTGTACCTCGCGTAAATTACTGCTTTCATTAAAAAAAACCCCTTTTCATACCACGCGCCACATGGTAAAATAGGGACGTGGAAGCATTGTAAAAAGTATTTTGGAAAGTATTTGAGACGTGCATTTCACAACCGCCGCCGCTCGGTGCTGGTAACACTGGGCGGCTTTTTTATGCGCTATTGTGTTATTTATCGCCGTAATGCCCGCGGCAAGTGTATAAAACAAGCTGATTATTTATCACGTCATAGGTTAACCGATTTTTATCGTCAATCTCCCTGCTCCATGAATCCAAGTGTTTAAGTCGCTCTGGTTTGCCGATTCCTTTATTTACGCCGTTGCGCTCAATATCTTCAAGAAGATTATTGATTTTCTTTAGTGTTTTTCTGTCTTGGCTTTGCCAATATTTATAATCTGCCCATGCGTCGTCGGTCCACGCCTTAATCATCGTCGGAAACCTCGACGAGTTCCCGCACGATGCCCTTACCCTCGGCAATCTGATTTATTCCCTTTTGCACTTTTGCAAGATACTCCATGTTACTAAGGAACTTGTCGAGTTTGTTATTTTTTAAATCCGTCAAAAACTCCATTGCAAAATTTTGCTCGCGTTCGTCCAGTTCGCATACCATGGTTGTTACTTTCTGCTCTATTGCTGACATTCAAATCCTCTCCTTTTTCGTTTATTATACGCCCGCGCGGAGCGGGTTATTTTTTTCGTGGCGAAAAAAGGCTTACGCTAACGCTTCGCTCGTGCCACTGCCACTCGGGGGATTCGCGGATGTCGTAGATGAGGCCGCGGGGCTTTTGCCCCTTTTATTAGCCCGATGTCGTCGCCTAAAGTTTTCGACGGCCTCATCTTCGGTCAAATCGCGAGCAAATTCTGCGTATACGTCGGCTTCCGCATCTAATGTAGGCAATGCGGAGGGCGCGGCTTTGCCGCTTAACGCGGCTGTTTCTTCCTGCACCAACTCTTTTACATAATTCTTAAACTCGGCAGATGGAGTGTATTTCGCTGGATGATTATAAAGACGGCTGAGGATATCAATCATTTGATATTCCATCGAAGATTTTTCATATTCGGACGTGCTTTCCGACGTGTTAATTATTTTCTCTATCGATTTTTTTGCATCATCTACTTTACCTTCAATTGTATCAAGCCCCATGACCTCGTGCGAAAAAATGCGGATTGCTACATCAACTATTTCACGTTTAAGCTCCGAAAGATTTAGGTATGCGTATAAAATAGATTTCGACAAGTCGCTTAATTTGTATTCATTGGCTACTTCGTCTATTACATACTCGTTTGTTTCGTTAAACATGTTGACATTTCCGCCATGACGTAGCCAATACTCGTTTACGTTGAATTTAGAAAGAATCAGCTCGATTGTTTGCTCAGAAGGTTTGCTCGTGCCTGTTTCAATTTTTGATACTGCCGTGGCTGTAATCTTTATCCTTTCTCCAAATTCAGCCTGATTTAAATTTATATCTTTATGCGTGCGAACTTCTTTTATTCGTTTATTCATAAAACAAACACCTCCTAGAGACTATTATATAAAATAAAAATGAGCAAGTCAATTTTTTTCAAAAAAGAGTTGACAAAATATGAATTATTCATTATTATAATTGACATATTCATTATTTGCGGCGAAAGAACAATCAGAAGCAGATATTGTTGCCGAAATGCTCAAAAAAATGTCTCCAAAGGAAAAGGAATGTATTTTTACATGCCTCAAAGTGTTGCGTTAATAAGAGATACGGCAAAAGCGGTATGGGCAATCACACAAAAGGAGAGGGCATCATGAATAATCTTGGAAAACTTATCAAAATGATGAAAAAGGAAAAAATAATCTCCGGAATAGAACGTTGTAGCTATTGCGGAAGCCGAGCAGTAGTGAGGCGAAAAAAATTTTATTTTGTAGAGTGCCGACATTGTCTTGTCGGTGCTATAAACGCGTGGAACGCGCTTAACGAAAGGAGCAACCCCAAATGAAAACCCAAGAAAGCCTCGCCCGAGTAAGCGAATTTGCAAAACTGCTCGCACATTTTGAATCTCTACCACCCGAACAACGCATCGCCCTGCTGTACTACACCAAGGGCAGGCTCGAAGCGGCAGCGGATGAAAATCATTTCGCCCGTCAAACCGAAGCATCCTAACCGACAAAAAAACACAAAACGAAGCGGAGGAGGTGAATAAATGAAAAATAAAAATGCATACAATCCGGGAACCGCGAAAGAAATGAACTTCACGCCCGATGAGTTAAAAACATTCATGGAAAAGAACGTAATATCCATCACAGATATGCTTGTTTTCGCTCCAGATTTTTTTGAGCAGATATGTAGACGGGTGACCGCGTTGGAGGACGTATTCACCCGAACGAACGACTCTAACGAAACCTAAGGTCGTTCATCGTTATTTCTGAAAACCCCTTGCTGACCGCGCCCTTGCTTACGATTTCGCTCGTATTGATGCTGTTAATTGCACTACAAATTGATTCTGAAATGACGTCCGTAAGCACTTCTACAGAAAACTCCTTGCCGTCATGCGCTTGGAACGCACCGGCAACAATCGCACGGACAAGATTTTCTTCGATTAAGTTCTTCACGTTTTTCACCCCCTCCCCATGAGGGGATTGTAGCACAAAATTAAACGCAATGACGAGGCGCAATCCCGTCCAACCAAAGCAAAGCATCCTAACCTACAAAAAAACACAAAACGAAGAGGAGATGAAAACATGACATCAGAACAAAACGTAGTTGTAGGCAAAAAATAGTTTTTCTGCGCGCGCAAGCATTCCGTCGGTCTCTGCGTAAAGATTGAGATACAAAGCAAGGGCTTCATAGAGAAGCACAATTTC